>CAZYXZ010000161.1:0-1560 GCA_964651395.1 uncultured Frankiaceae bacterium | reverse complement strand
AGTCCGTCGCGGATCTCCACCGCCCACGCGCCGGCGGATTCAAGTGGTCGTCGCAACACCTGAGTGATCTTGGGAGTTGTGATGGGGCGTCGTATGAGTGGGCGGCCGAAGTTGGGGTCGTTGGGGTCGCCGTCGGTGCGGCGGGAGTTGCAGCGGGAGTTCTGGCGGCTGGTCGGGCAGGGGTGGCAGACGCCGGCTGCGGCTGCGGCGTGTGGCGTGTCGGAGCCGGTGGCGAGCAGGTGGTTCCGTGACGCTGGCGGGATGCCACCTGTCGATCTTGTGGAGCCGTCGGGGCGGTATCTCTCGTTCGCCGAGCGGGAGGAGATCGCCGTCTTGCAGGCGAAGGATGCCGGTGTGCGTGAGATCGCGCGTCAGTTGGGACGTGCGCCCTCGACGATCTCGCGGGAGCTGGAGCGCAATGCCGCGACCCGCAGCAACGGCAACGGCTATCGGGCCTCGACCGCTCAGTGGCATTGTGAGCGTCGGGCTCGGCGGCCGAAGACGTCCAAGCTGGCAGCGAACCAGCCGCTGCAGGCTTACGTGCAGGCGAAGCTGGCCGGTGAGGGCGAGGGGCCTGGTCCGCGGCCGGACTGGCGCAAGCGGTGGCGGGGCGGGAAGTGGGCCGATCACTGGCAGGGGCGGTGGAGCCCGGAGCAGATCTCCCGGCGGCTGGTGCTGGACTTCCCCGACGATGAGGACATGCGGATCTCTCACGAGGCGATCTACCAGGCGCTGTATGTGCAGGGCCGCGGTGCTCTGCGCCGGGAGTTGACGGCCTGCCTGCGGACCGGGCGGGCACTGCGTAAGCCGCGCCGGCGTGAGGGAGTGCGCGGAAAGCGGCCGATCCCACCAGAGATCATGATCAGTCAGCGGCCGCCCGAGGTGGAGGACCGGGCGGTGCCCGGGCACTGGGAAGGGGATCTGATCGTCGGGTCGAACAGCTCGGTGATCGGCACCCTGGTCGAACGCAAGACCCGCTACGTGCTTCTGCTGCACCTGCCCCGGCTGCCTCAGCTCGCCGAGGGTGAGCGCGGCTGGTCAGGCCGTGGCGCCGAAGCCGTCCGTGACGCGATCGCCGCGACGATGACGACCCTGCCCGATCACCTGCGTCGATCCCTGACCTGGGACCAAGGCATCGAGATGTGGCAACACGCGCAGCTGAAGATCGACGCCGACCTCGACATCTACTTCTGCGACCCGCACAGCCCCTGGCAGCGCGGCACGAACGAGAACACCAACGGCCTGCTACGCCAGTACTTTCCCAAGGGCAGCGACCTGTCCGTGCACACCGCCGAAGACATCACCCAGGTCGCCATCGCCCTCAACGGCCGACCCCGCAAGACCCTCGGCTGGAAAACCCCCGCCGAAGCACTCAACCAAGAGCTACTCTCACAGACCATCTGAAGCCGTGTTGCGACGACCCCTTGAACTCGCGGCCGGAGTGCACGTCGGCGTGATGCCTTCCGCACAAGAGCGCCAGGTTGCCGAGATCCGTCGCGCCGCCCTTGGACCACCAGTGCACGTGGTGTGCGTCGGTCCAGGCGCCGGGGGCGTGGCAGC
>CAZYXZ010000160.1:0-1612 GCA_964651395.1 uncultured Frankiaceae bacterium | reverse complement strand
GAGGACACCCACAAGATGGCCGAGTCCAACAAGGCCTTCGCGCACTACCGCTGGTAGTACCGCGAAGAAATTGCTGCGCAATTTCTTCGCGGGTAACGGATTCAAAAGGCTAGAGACAAAGACCGAGCACCACAGAGACTGAGAGAGAACAGAACCCCCGTGGCTGACAAGAACGCCTCGCTCGCCAAGACCCGCAACATCGGGATCATGGCGCACATCGACGCGGGCAAAACCACGACGACCGAGCGCGTCCTCTACTACACCGGTCGCACGTACAAGATCGGTGAGGTCCACGAGGGCGCGGCCGTCATGGACTGGATGGAGCAGGAGCAGGAGCGCGGCATCACCATCACGTCCGCCGCGACCACCTGCGAGTGGGACGGCCACACCATCAACATCATCGACACGCCGGGCCACGTCGACTTCACGGTCGAGGTCGAGCGCTCGCTGCGCGTCCTCGACGGCGCGGTCGCCGTCTTCGACGCCGTCGCCGGTGTCGAGCCGCAGTCCGAGACCGTGTGGCGCCAGGCCGACAAGTACGGCGTCCCGCGCATCTGCTTCGTCAACAAGATGGACCGCGTCGGCGCCGAGTTCCACCGCTGCGTCGACATGCTGGTCAGCCGCCTGGACGCGGTGCCGCTGGTGCTCCAGCTGCCGTGGGGCGTCGAGGGCGACTTCAAGGGCGTCATCGACCTCGTGCAGCAGAAGGCGATGCTCTGGGACACCGACGGCAAGGGCGACAAGTACGACCTGGTCAGCATCCCGAGCGACCACAACGAGGCTGTCGAGGAGTGGCGGCACCGTCTCCTCGAGACGCTGGCCGACGCCGACGACGAGGTCATGGAGCTCTACATCGAGGGCCAGGAGCCTTCGGAGGAGCTGCTCAAGACCGCGATCCGCCGCGCGACCATCGCCGGCAAGCTCACGCCGGTGCTCTGCGGCTCCGCGTTCAAGAACAAGGGCGTCCAGCCCATGCTCGACGCGATCGTCGACTACCTGCCGAGCCCGCTCGACGTCCCGGCCATCACCGGGCACGCCGTTCGCGACGAGTCGGTGGAGCTGATCCGCCGGCCGGACGACAGCGACCCGTTCTCCGCGCTCGCCTTCAAGATCATGAGCGACCCGCACGTCGGCAAGCTCACCTACGTGCGCGTCTACTCCGGCACGCTCAAGGCGGGCTCCGCGGTGCTCAACTCCACCAAGGACCGCAAGGAGCGGATCGGCCGCATCCTCCAGATGCACGCCAACCACCGCGAGGACCGCGACGACGTGGGCGCCGGCGACATCGTCGCCGTCATCGGCCTGAAGAACACGACCACCGGCGACACGCTCTGCGACCCGGACAACCAGATCATCCTCGAGTCGATGAACTTCCCGGCTCCGGTCATCTCGGTGGCCATCGAGCCGAAGACGAAGGCCGACCAGGAGAAGCTCGGCACCGCGATCCAGCGCCTCGCCGAGGAGGACCCGACCTTCCACGTCCGCACGGACGAGGAGACCGGCCAGACGATCATCTCCGGGATGGGCGAGCTCCACCTCGACATCCTGGTGGACCGCATGAAGCGCGAGTTCAAGGTCGAGGCGAACGTCGGCAAGCCGCAGGTCGCCTACC
>CAZYXZ010000159.1:0-1682 GCA_964651395.1 uncultured Frankiaceae bacterium | reverse complement strand
AGCGGCTGTGACGTGGCCGGGGCGGCCCTCAGCGGGCGGCCGTGCCCTCCACGTAGTCGGAGTCGGTCGACTTGACCCAGCTCATGAGCTTGCGGAGCTCGCGACCGGTGGCCTCGATCGGGTGCTGCTCGGCCTTCGCCCGCGCCGCGGTGAACTCCGGGGCGCCGGCGTCCTGGTCGTCGATGAACCGCTTCGCGAACGAGCCGTTGCGCACGTCGGCGAGCACCGCCTGCATGTTCTCCTTCACGTGCGGGTCGATGACGCGGGGGCCGGACACGTAGTCGCCGTACTCCGCGGTGTCCGACACGCTCCAGCGCTGCTTCGCGATCCCGCCCTCGTACATGAGGTCGACGATCAGCTTGAGCTCGTGGAGGCACTCGAAGTACGCGACCTCCGGCTGGTACCCGGCCTCGACAAGCGTCTCGAAGCCGTACTGCACGAGCTGCGAGGCGCCGCCGCAGAGCACGGCCTGCTCGCCGAAGAGGTCGGTCTCGGTCTCCTCGGTGAACGTCGTCCGGATGCCGCCGGCCCGCAGGCCGCCGATCGCCTTCGCGTACGAGAGCGTGAGCGGCCAGGCCTTGCCGCTGGCGTCCTTCTCGACGGCGACCAGCACCGGGACGCCGCGGCCGTCGGCGTACTCGCGCCGGACCAGGTGGCCCGGGCCCTTCGGCGCGACCATGCAGACGTCGACGCCCTCCGGCGGCGAGATGTAGCCGAACCGGATGTTGAAGCCGTGCGCGAAGAACAGCGCGTCGCCCTCGGCGATGTTCGGCGCGATCGCCTCCGCGTACAGCTTGCGCTGCTGGTGGTCGGGCACCAGCACCATGATCACGTCGGACTCCTCGACCGCCTCGGCGGGCGTCACGACGCGCAGGCCCTCGGCCTCGGCCTTGGCGCGGCTCTTGCTGTTCTCGTTCAGGCCGACGCGGACGTCGACACCCGAGTCGCGCAGGCTGAGCGCGTGGGCGTGGCCCTGGCTGCCGTAGCCCAGGACGGCGACCTGGCGGCCGGTGATCACGGACAGGTCGGCGTCGTCGTCGTAGTACATCTCGGCCACGGTGGGCGTCTCCTTCGGAAGGTCTGCGTTCGAGGCGGGGTGTTCGGACGTTCGGGGCGTGTCTCAGGCGCTGCGCAGGGCGCGGTCGGTGATCGAGCGGTTCCCGCGGCCGATGCCGACCAGGCCGGACTGCACCAGCTCGCGGATGCCGAAGGGCTCGAGCACCTTGAGGAACGCCTCCAGCTTGTCAGGGTTGCCGGTGACCTCGATCGTCACGGCGTCCGGGGCGACGTCGACGACCTTCGCCCGGAACATGCGGACGGTCTCCAGCACGTGGGAGCGGGTCTGGAGGTCGGCGCGCACCTTGACCAGCAGCAGCTCCCGCTGCACCGACGCCGACGGCTCCAGCTCGACGATCTTGATGACGTTGACGAGCTTGTTGAGCTGCTTCGTCACCTGCTCGAGCGGCAGCTCCTCGACGTCGACGACGACGGTCATCCGCGACACGGCCGGGTGTTCCGTGGGCCCCACCGCGAGCGAGTGGATGTTGAACCCACGCCGGGCGAACAGGCCGGCGACGCGGGTGAGGACGCCGGGCTTGTTCTCGACCAGCACCGACAGGGTGTGCTTGCTCATCTGTTCCTCGATCCGGTTCGTTCTGCCGTCGATCAGGGCTGGCCGGTCA
>CAZYXZ010000158.1:0-1698 GCA_964651395.1 uncultured Frankiaceae bacterium | reverse complement strand
CTCGCAGCCGAGATAGCGCGAAGTCATCCGGAACACGTCGTGATCCGGCGGCGCCGCCGGGGAACTTCAGGGCGCCGTCGACGGCGCGGACCAGCAAAGATCACGTCCCCGCCGCGCCACCGCCTTGACCGCCGACCGCTCGAGGACGCGACCGCGGGTGCGCAACTCGATCACCGGGTCAGCAGCGGGTCCAGCGCGACGGCCACGAACAGCAGGGAGAGGTACATGTTGGACCAGTGGAACAGCCGCATCGGCCTCAGGTCGACCACGTCGTCGCTGCGCCGGGCGCGCCCCTTCAGCAGGTGCGCCTCCACCAGGAACGCCGCACCGAGCACGGTCGCCGCCGTCGGGTACAGCCACCCGGTGGGGGCGACCGGCCAGAGCAGCAGCGACGTGGCGACCATCACGTAGGAGTAGGCCACGATCTGCCGCGCCACGACGCGGGCCCCGGCGACGACCGGGAGCATCGGCACCTCGGCGGCGGCGTAGTCCTCGCGGTAGCGGATCGCGAGCGCCCAGAAGTGCGGCGGCGTCCAGAAGAACACCACCAGGAACAGCACGACCGGCGCCCAGGCCAGCTCGCCGGTCACCGCGGTCCAGCCGATCAGCGCCGGGAAGCAGCCGGCGGCGCCACCCCAGACGATGTTCTGCGAGGTGCGCCGCTTGAGGATCATCGTGTAGCCGACGACGTAGAAGACGTTCGCGGCCAGCGCGAGCGCCGCCGACAGCCAGTTGACGAGCAGGCCGAGCCAGAGCGTCGACACCACCCCGAGCACCAGCCCGAACACCAGGGCCGCGCGCGTCGAGACGATGTGCCGCGGGAGTGCCCGGCGACGGGTCCGTCGCATCCGCTCGTCGATGTCCGCGTCGTACACGCAGTTCAGGGCGTTCGCGCTGCCGGCCGACAGGGTGCCGCCGACGACCGTCGCCACCACCAGGGCCAGCGGCGGTACGCCGCCCCGGGCGAGGAACATGACCGGGACGGTGGTCAGCAGCAGCAGCTCGATGATCCGCGGCTTCGTCAGCCCGACGTAGGCCCCGACCACGTCCCGCAGGCCCGCGGCCCCCGGGAGAGGCGTCTGCCCAGCACGGCTCAACGAGACGTCGGGATCGACGGCGGTCACGCACACCTCTGGGGTCGGACGACAGTTCGCTGCCCCGAGGCGCCTCACGGACGCACGCCGGGCAAGGCCCGAGTCTAGTGCTCGGGCGGCCCGGGACCGGCATCGGGCGCCCACGGACACCGTGTGCATCACCTCACCGCCCCTGAGTAGGCTCAGGCGCGGGGCCGTGACGGCCCGGTCAGGCACCTCGCCGGAAGGAAAGCAGCTCGTGAGCAAGCTCGAATGGACCGACCTCGACCAGCGCTCCGTCGACACCGCGCGGGTGCTGGCCATGGACGCGGTCCAGAAGGTCGGCAACGGCCACCCCGGCACCGCGATGTCCCTCGCACCGGTGGCCTACCTGCTCTTCCAGAAGGTGATGCGGCACAGCCCCGCCAACCCCGACTGGGCCGGCCGCGACCGGTTCGTGCTCTCCTGCGGGCACATCAGCATCACCCTCTACACGCAGCTGTACCTCGGTGGCTTCGGCCTCGAGCTCGACGACCTCAAGTCGCTGCGCACCTGGGGCAGCAAGACCCCCGGGCACCCCGAGCACGGCCATACCGCGGGCGTGGAGACCACCACGGGCCCGCTC
>CAZYXZ010000157.1:0-1752 GCA_964651395.1 uncultured Frankiaceae bacterium | reverse complement strand
GCCGCTCCAGCCGGCGAACCGTACCTCCGTCCTGTTCCACCGGCCTACGCGACGCGAGCGCCGCCCCAGAGACGTGAGCAAGCTCACGCGGCACCCCCGGCGACCGGCAGGCGGGCGGAGATCTTGAAGCCGCCGCCCGGGCGGGGGCCGGAGTGGAGCTCGCCGCCGCAGAGCGCCACTCGCTCGCGCATGCCGACGAGGCCGTGCCCGCTGCCGTCGCCCGCGTTCTCCGTGCTGCCGTCGTTGGCCACCTCGATCTCGACATCCTCGCCCGCGTAGCGGACGGCGACCCAGGCGTGCGCGGGCCCCGCGTGCCTGAGCGTGTTCGTCAGCGCCTCCTGCACGATCCTGTAGGCCGACAGGTCGACGCCGGCCGGCAGCTTCACCGGCGTTCCTTCCACCGTCAACTCGACCGGCAGCCCCGACTGGCGCACCTGCTCGACGAGCTCGGGCAGGGTGCCGATCCCCGGCTGAGGCGCGAGCGCAGGCCGTTCGGTCTCCGTGCGCATGATCCCGAGCAGCCGGCGCATCTCCGCAAGCGCCTGGCGGCCGGTCTCCTCGACCGTCAGCAGCGCCTCCCGCTCGCGCTCCTGCTCAGGGGTGAGCAGCCGCCGGACTGCGCTCGCCTGCACGGTCATGACGCTGACCGAGTGCGCGAGCACATCGTGCAGCTCGCGCGTGATCCGGCTGCGCTCGTCGTCGACGGCGCGCTGAGCCTCCTCCTCGCTCCGCAACGCTCGTTCCTCAGCACGATGTGCCCGCTCGGAGTGCCGCGTCGCGGCGGCGGAAAGTGCGAAGACGCCGCCGAGCGGAAGCGTCACCCACAGCACCTCCGACCACGGCAACCCCGGTGCGCGCATCATCACGAGCCACCCGGTCACCAGCACCGCGGCCAGAGCCGTTCCAGCCTGGCGTGGGGCGGGCAGCGAGCCCGCCGCCCACGCCGCAAGCAGCAGGACGAAGAACATCGTGCTCGTGTCGTAGGCCCCGGCCGGATCGACGAGCGTGAACGCGATTCCGCCTGCTGCCGCGACCAGTGGTGCGACGAACGGCGCATGGCGGCGAAGAAGCAGTGGGCCGGCCGTCATGAGCGCCAGCACTGCGATCCGCGGGCGCGGATGGTCGGCATGTGACCACGCCTGTGCCTGCGAGACGACGATCACCGCGAGCGCGACGGCCTCGTAACCGTATTCCCGCAACAGGACGAGGGCGCGCCGGGTCACGAAGGAACGGTACTTGACACCCCGTGTCTGCACCATCGTCCGGTGTGACGACCTGGAAATCATCCTCGCGGACGACCCCGAATAGGAACCTCGGCCGATGCTCGTTTCACCTCCCTGCGGCCACACTCGATGTCAGGTTCCGCCCCGACTTCGAAGGAGACGGCACACGACATGGAAGCAGCACTCGCGCTCGCCCAGACCGACCAGCAGGCGGAGGCGGCCGGCGTCGTCGTCGCCCGCGACCTCAGCCGCCGCTACGGCGCCGGCGACACGGCAGTCGACGCCCTGCGCGGCGTCTCGCTTGCGATCCCGCGCGGCCACCTGACCGCCGTGATGGGGCCGTCCGGCTCCGGCAAGTCGACGCTGATGCACATCCTCGCCGGGCTCGACAAACCGAGCTCGGGCAGCGTCGAGATCGACGGCGTCGAGCTGACGACGCTGAAGGACAACGACCTGACCCGCCTGCGGCGGCGCCACATCGGCTTCGTCTTCCAGTTCTTCAACCTGCTGCCGATGCTGACCGCGGAGG
>CAZYXZ010000156.1:0-1813 GCA_964651395.1 uncultured Frankiaceae bacterium | reverse complement strand
GGATCGGCCGCCGCGCTCGCCGAGGACGAGTGCTGGGTGCACGCGGACGAAGCACTCTCTCGGCCCCGCCTTCCGGGCTGCCGCTTTCAGGCGGCAGCGGAAGTGCGACAAACTGTGCCGGTGGGATCAGATGTGAGAGGCCGCGATCCGGCTCGCATACCCGAGGTGCTGGGGGTGGGCGCGATCACGATTTCCTCCCCGGACCTGATCATCGGGAATTCCCCACCTTGGTACCGCGACGTGTGACCGGGCGCACCCAGCAGAGCTGGCGCGTTGGCGCTCTGGCGCCGGTCGATCCGGTCGGCTTTCGTTCGTCCATGGGTCGAACCGCGGCGGTCATGGGGGCCGGCGCACCACAGCCCGAGGAGGGACATGACGATGCAGTACCTGCTGACGATCTGGATGGAGGAGACGGACTTCGTGCCGACGCCCGAGGCGATGGCGCCGTGGAAGGCGTTCAACACCGAGGGCGCCGCCGCCGGCGTGCTGCGCGGCGGCTCGGGCCTGCAGCCGTCGACGACGGCGACCACCGTCCGCGGTGGCGGCGAGGTCGTGCTGACCGACGGCCCGTTCGTGGAGACCAAGGAGCAGCTCGCGGGCTACTACGTGGTCGACTGCGCCGACCTCGACGAGGCGATCGCCTGGGCCAAGAAGGTGCCGGCCGTCCTCTGGGGCGCCGCCATCGAGGTGCGCCCGCTGGCCGGCGGCACCGACGTGGCCGAGAACAGCGACGCCGCCGGGACGGCCGCCTCCTGAACGGCCGCGCCGCGCTCGAGGTCGACCGCCTGTTCCGCGACGGCGCGGGACGGGCGGTCGCGGTGCTGGCCCGCGTGCTGCGCGACGTCGACCTGGCCGAGGAGGCGGTCCAGGAGGCCTTCGTCGTCGCGCTCGAGCGCTGGCCGCGCGACGGCGTGCCGGACGAGCCGGCCGCCTGGATCGCCCGGACGGCGCGCAACAAGGCGATCGACCGCCTGCGGCGCGCCAAGCGCTTCGCCGACAAGGCGGCGGTGCTGGCCGCCGAGCTCGAGCGGGCCGTGCCCGGCGAGGAGGACGACGACCCCATGCCCATCCCCGACGACCGCCTGGCGCTGATCTTCGCCTGCTGCCACCCGGCGCTCGCCCTCGAGGCGCGGGTGGGGCTGACCCTGCGGCTCGTCGGCGGCCTGCAGACCCCGGAGGTCGCCCGCGCCTTCCTGGTCTCCGAGACGACGATGCAGCAGCGCGTCGTGCGCGCCAAGCGCAAGCTGCGCGACGCGGGCATCGCCTTCGCCGTCCCGCGCGACGCCGCGCTGCCCGACCGGCTGCCCGCGGTCCTCGCCACGATGTACCTGATCTTCAACGAGGGCTACGCCGCGTCCAGCGGGGACGCGCTGGTGCGCCGGGAGCTGTGCGCCGAGGCCATCCGCCTGGCGTCGATCCTCTGCGCGCTCATGCCCGACGAGCGCGAGGCGCTCGGCCTGCTGGCGCTCATGACCCTCCACGACGCGCGGCGCGGGGCGCGCACCGACGCCGACGGCGAGCTCGTGCTGCTCGCCGACCAGGACCGCGCGCGGTGGGACGCGGCGGCCATCGCGCAGGGCCGCCGGCTGGTCGACCGCGCGGCGCGCCTGGGCCCGCCCGGCCCCTACGTCCTGCAGGCCGCGATCGTCGCCACCCACCTGGCCGACGGCCCCACCGACTGGCCCACCGTCCTCGCCTTCTACGACCGCCTGGTCGGCGTGCAGGACACGCCGGTCGTGCGCCTCAACCGCGCGGTCGCGCTCGCCGAGGTGCACGGCCCGGCCGCGGCGCTCGACGAGCTCGCCGGCCTCGA
>CAZYXZ010000155.1:0-1829 GCA_964651395.1 uncultured Frankiaceae bacterium | reverse complement strand
GGCCATCGGGGCCTGCGGAGTCCAGGTCGCCGAGGGGGCCGGCGCCATCACCCAGGCGGGCAGGTCGACCGGGGTCGGTACGCCGTACTGGCCGGCCCGGGCGTGACCGGTCGCCGGAGGAACCCAGCGGCGCCGGCGGCGGAAAGGCCACCACATGGTCAGGCCGAGGCGTGCGACGACTGCGCGTCGAGCGAGTCCACGACGGCGTACAGGAGGGCGAGCAGGACCGACTTCACGCTCTCCCGGTCGAGGGCGTCGCACGGCACGACCGCCACGTCGGCCTCGAGGCCGAGCTCGGCGCGGACGTGCTCTTCCTCGTTCTCGTCGATCCCCTCGCTGCGGTTCAGCGCGACGACGAACGGGACGTTCGCCATGCGGCGGAAGGCGGCCAGGATGCTCTTGGCCTCCTCGATCGAGTCCGGGCGGGAGGCGTCCAGCAGCACGATGTAGCCGAGCATGCCCTCGCCGAGCACTTCCCACATGAAGTCGAACCGCTCCTGCCCGGGCGTGCCGAACAGGTACAGCACGAGGTCGCGGTCGATCGTGATCCGGCCGAAGTCCATCGCGACGGTCGTCTCGGGCTTGCGCGAGCGCGTCTCGTCGCTGATGGCGCGCTCGGTCGAGAGCACCGTGATCTCGCTGATCGTGCGGATCAACGTCGTCTTGCCGGCCGAGAACGGGCCCGTGACGACGATCTTCACGGCCGTGCCCTGCTGCTTTTTCCTGGGGGGCATCAGTTCACAACCCTCGAACACCAGCGATCAGACGGAGGAGCAGGCTCTTGTTCACGCTCGGGTCACGCTCGATGACCGAGCTGCCCGACCCCGTAGTACCACGAGCGGGCGTCGCCTGTACGGCGGCGCGGCGAGATCGGACCGAGGCGGGAACCTCTTCGGGGAAGTCGGGAGTGCGGCGTACCGGCTCCTCGGGGCGGGACGGCACGACCTCCGGAGCGACCGGCGCGTCGGCCGCCGGCGCGTCCGCGACCGGAGCGGGGGCAGCCGGGAGGTCGACCGCGGGCGGCGCGCTGGGGGCGGGAGCGGCCGGCGGGGGCTCGTAGCGTCCCTCGAGCCGGCTCAGCTCCGACTGGCGGCGCAGCAGGGTCGCCACGCTGTCGCGGTCCGGCTCGTTGGGCCGCCGGATGACGATCATGTTGCGCTCGGCCAGCGCGGCCAGGGTCTTCACGACCGCGAACTCGCCGCGGCCCGAGAGCGCCACCAGCTCGGCCACGGAGCGGTGCCCGTCGATCAGGGCGTGCAGGCTCCACTCGTGGGGCGCGAGGGTTGCCTCGACGGACGTGGTCAGCTGGACGCTCACGACGGAGTCGGGCGAGGGCACGACCTTCGTCAGCGTCTCCCACTCGTCGAGGCGCCGGCGGGCCTCGCCGATGACGTCCTCGACGGACAGCGTCGCGCCGAGCTCGTCCGGGTTCTGCGTGTCGACCTCGAACGAGAACGTGCCCTCGGTCCAGCGCAGCAGGTCGAACACGGCATCCGTGGCCTGCTCGATGGCGTGCTCGTGCAAGGTGCCCTCGTCGAGAGCGCCGACGTCACGCAGTGCGCGGGCGATGACCGGCCCGCCTTCGCTCTTGGCGGTCTCGAGGGCGGCGGCGAAGGCCTCCTCGCCGACCAGCCCGGCACCGACCAGCCGGCGGGCCAGGGACAGCCGGGCGCTGTCCGAGCTCGCGCCGGTCACGGTGCCCGCGTTGAAGTAGACGATCCCGCGCGAGGTCGGACGGCTGATGTTGAGCGCACCGGTCTTCTTGGTGAAGGACAGCAGCTGGAAGATGTCGGGCAGGCTGAACGCGTCCAGCGAGCCTTCGAGGTTCA
>CAZYXZ010000154.1:0-1850 GCA_964651395.1 uncultured Frankiaceae bacterium | reverse complement strand
GAGCGCCTCGAAGAGCTCGTCCATCGTGCCGAAGCCGCCGGGCGCGATGACGAACGACTGCGCGTACTTCACGAACATCGTCTTGCGCGCGAAGAAGTACCGGAACTGCAGGCCGACGTCCACCCAGTCGTTGAGCCGCTGCTCGAACGGCAGCTCGATGCCGAGCCCGACGGAGATGCCGCCGGCCTCGCACGCGCCCCGGTTCGCCGCCTCCATGATCCCCGGGCCGCCGCCGGTGATGACCGCGAAGCCGGCCTCGGCGAGTGCCTTGCCGAGCCGACGGACCATCTCGTAGTCGGGGTGGTCGGCCGTCGTACGGGCGGAGCCGAACACGCTCACCGCCGGGCCGAGCTCGGCGAGCAGGCCGAAGCCCTCGACGAACTCCGACTGGATGCGCAGCACGCGCCAGGGGTCGGTGTGCACCCAGCCCGCGGGACCCCGCGTGTTGAGCAGCTTCTCGTCGGCCGTGGTCGCGCGGATCTGCCCGCGCCGGTACGTGATCGGCCCGCGCCGGTGCTCGTCCGTGGGCACCGGCGGCGGTCCTTCGCGCTCGGTCATCCGGTCACGCTACTGCCGATTCCACCGCGTAGGCCGCGGCCAGCAGTCGCTCCTCTGCGCCGTGCGGGCCGATCAGCTGAAGGCTCGCGGGCAGTACGCCGGCCGGCACCGGCAGGACGACGGCCGGGACTCCCGCGGTGTTGACGGTCATGGTGAGCGACGACAGCAGCACGTCCTCCTCCCGCCGGCTCGGGCGTGCGGGCGGGAAGCCGGGCATCGTCGGCCAGGCGAGCAGGTCGACGTCCGTGAACAGCGCGGAGACCCCGGCGCGGAACGCGTCCTGCTTGGCGAACGCCTGAGCGAGCTGGTCGGGCGTGACGTGCTGCCCCGCCGCGATCGTGGCCCTCGACGCCTTCGAGAGGCCGGTACCCGAGTCCAGCAGTGCGTGCAGGGCCTGCCACACCTCAGCCAGGAAGATCGTGTAGCCGGCTTCGAGTGCGGCCGGCCAGTGGTCGATCGTGACCTCGACGACGGACCAACCGGCGGCCGCGAGCGCCGCGTCGACCGCGGCGTCGACAGCGTCGTCCGCAGGGTGGCGCACGCGACCCACGCGGCGCGGCATCCAGTCGGCCACCGCGAAGCCCGGCTCGAGCAGGCGCATCCCCAGCTCGAGCCCCGCTACGTCGCGCGCCATCGGCCCGAGCGTGTCGAGCGTCGGCGAGCCGACCAGCACGCCCTCGAGCGAGATGCGGCCCTGCGTCGTCTTCAGGCCGGTCGTGCCGCAGCACGCCGACGGGATGCGCACGGAGCCGCCCAGGTCGGTGCCGAGCGCTACCTCGCACTCGCCGTTCGCCAGCGCCACGGCGTTGCCGCTCGAGCTGCCGCCGGGGACCAGGTCGGTGCCGAGCGGATTGGTCGGCGTCCCGTACCAGGGGTTGACGCCGGTGGCGCCGAGGCCGAGCTCATGGGCGTTGGTCTTGCCGGTGAAGCGGGCGCCGTGCGCCCGCATCGACGCGACCGCGACGGCATCGCGCTCGGCCGGACGCGCGGTCGCGGCGAACGCCGCGCACGCTCCCGTGGTCGGTACGCCGGCCACGTCGATGAAGTCCTTGACGGCGACCAGCGGCCCGTCGCCCGGGCCGGGGTCGAGCCGTGTGATGTACGTCGTCACGCGAGGAAGGTGCGCAGGACGCGTTCGCACTCTGCGACCAGCCGCAGGTCGACGCTCTCCTCAGCGGTGTGCGCGAGGTTCGCGTCGCCCGGGCCGTAGTTGAGCGCCGGGATGCCCAGCGCGGCGAAGCGCGCGACGTCGGTCCATCCGTACTTCGCGACCGGCTCGCTGCCCACGGCCA
>CAZYXZ010000153.1:0-1852 GCA_964651395.1 uncultured Frankiaceae bacterium | reverse complement strand
GGTCCGGCGTGCCGTCCGCGTGCGCGTCCTCGGTGAGCACCTGGTCCGGCTCCTGCCACGGCCGGCCCTCGGCCTGCGTGTCGGCCGCGCGGCCGTCCGGAGCGGCGAGAGCGCGGACGTGCGGCAGGACGCGCGGGTCGATCCACGGCTCGCCCTCGAGGACGAACCGCGGGTACGCCGTGAGCCGCTCGCTCAGCTCGAAGCCGGTCTCGGCCGTCGCGGCGGCCAGCGCGTCCACCGCTGGCCACGGGCGCTCCGGGTTGACGTGGTCGGGAGTGACCGGGGAGACCCCGCCCCAGTCGTCGATGCCGGCGGCGAGGATCAGCGCGTACTCCTCGGCCACGAGGTTCGGCGGCGCCTGCACGTGCATCGCCGGGCCGAGCACCAGGCGCGCGACGGCGACGGTCGCGGCCAGCTCCTCGAGCGACGGCTCGTCCGCGCCGCGCATCGCGGTGTCGTCCTTGGCGCGGAAGTTCTGCACGATGACTTCCTGGATCGCGCCGTAGCGCTTCGACACGTCACGGATCGCGAAGAGCGCGTCGGCGCGTTCGGCGTACGTCTCGCCGATGCCGATCAGGATGCCGGTGGTGAACGGCACCGCCTGCCGGCCGGCGTCCTCGAGGACGCGGAGTCGCACGGCCGGCTCCTTGTCCGGGCTCCCGAAGTGCACGCCGCCGGGCTGCGACCACAGCCGGGTCGCGGTGGTCTCGAGCATCATTCCCATGCTCGGCGCGACCGGCTTGAGCCGGCCGAGCTCCTGCCAGCTGAGGACGCCGGGGTTGAGGTGCGGCAGCAGGCCGGTCTCCTCGAGCACCGCGATCGCCATCGCGCGGAGGTAGTCGAGCGTGGTCTCGTAGCCGCGCGCGGCGAGCCACTCCTTCGCCGCCGGCCAGCGCTCCTCCGGGCGGTCACCCAGGGTGAACAACGCCTCCTTGCAGCCCTGCGACTGCCCCGCCCGCGCGATGTCGAGCACCTCGTCCGGCGACAGGTACGGCGCCGGCAGGTGGCTGGGCGTCGTCGCGAACGTGCAGTAGTGGCAGCGGTCGCGGCAGAGCCGGGTCAGCGGGATGAACACCTTGCGGCTGTAGGTGACGACGCGGCCGTGACCGGCGTCGCGGACGCGGCCGGCGCTGTCGCAGAGGTCGCGCAGGTCGTCGCCGGTCGCGTGCAGCAGGACGGTCGCCTCGGTCCGGTCGAGCGTGACCCCGTCGCGCGCGCGCCGCAGCGCACGGCGCATCGCGTCCGCCGAGGGCCGCGCCTCCCCTGCCATGCGGAAGACACTAGTCGGGGCCCCTCTACTGTTACGCGCGTGATCGTCGTGCTGGCCGGTGGCATCGGTGCCGCGCGGTTCCTGCGCGGGCTGCTCGCCGTCGCCGGCGACGAGGAGGTCGTCGTCGTCGGCAACACCGGCGACGACATCCGGCTGCACGGGCTGCACGTCTCCCCCGACCTGGACACGGTCATGTACACGCTCGGCGGCGGGATCCACGAGGAGCAGGGCTGGGGCCGGGCCGACGAGACCTTCGCGGTCGCGGGCGAGCTGGCGGCGTACGGGGAGCCGACCTGGTTCACCCTCGGCGACCGCGACATCGCGACCCATCTGGTGCGGACGGCGGCACTGGACGGCGGCGAGCCGCTGTCGTCGGTGACGGCGCGGCTGGCCGCGCGGTGGCAGCTGCCGGTGCGGCTGCTGCCGATGACCGACGACCCGGTCGCGACCCGCGTGCGCGTCGCAGACGGCGAGATCCACTTCCAGGAGTACTGGGTCGGGCGCCACGCCGCGGAGCCGGCGCTCGGCGTACGGCTGGACGGGGCGGAGTCGGCGCGGCCGGCACCGGGTGTGCTCGAGGCC
>CAZYXZ010000152.1:0-1855 GCA_964651395.1 uncultured Frankiaceae bacterium | reverse complement strand
CCTCGTCGAAGCGCGCCGCGAGGCCGTGCTTCTCGAGGAGGCCGAGCACGTCGTCGAGGAGCCCGTCCCCGGGGGCCGCGTTGGCGGTCGACCCGTGCCACAGGTTGACCTCGAGCATGCCCTCGTCGACGGCGTGCCAGACGTCCGCGGCCGTGAACCAGGCGATCCCGCGCGGCGTGGTGCCGGCGGCGGCCCGCTCGTCGAGCACGCGTTTGGCGGCCCAGTGGTCGTCGACGCCCTGGAGCACGACCACGTCGGCCAGCTCCAGGTCGGCGAAGGCGCTCTGCAGCCGCTCGTAGTCCGTCGCCTCTGGCCAGCCCTGCTGGTCGACGCGGAGCTCCTCGCGCGCCTCTCGAATCCAGGCGTCCGCGAGCCCGGGGGCCTCGTCGGCTCGGTCCGGCAGCTCGACGGTGATCGCCTGCTCGACCTCGTCACGCAGCGCGTCGTCGTCGATCAGGCCGGCGCGCACCGACGCACGCGCGAACTCGCGCACGTGCCGCTCGGCCAGGACCGGATCGGTCAACGCGCGTCACCAGCCCCGCTCGGCGAGGCGGTGCGGCTGGGGGATCTCCTCGACGTTGATGCCCACCATCGCCTCGCCCAGGCCGCGCGAGACCTTGGCGACCATCTCGGGGTCGTCGAAGAAGGTCGTGGCCTTCACGATCGCCTCGGCGCGCTGGGCGGGGTTGCCGGACTTGAAGATGCCGGATCCCACGAAGACGCCCTCGGCGCCGAGCTGCATCATCATCGCGGCGTCGGCCGGGGTGGCGATGCCGCCGGCGGTGAACAGCACGACGGGAAGCTTGCCGGTCTCGGCGATCTCCTTGACCAGCTCGTACGGCGCCTGCAGCTCCTTGGCCGCGACGTACAGCTCGTCCTCGGCCAGCGCACCCAGCCGCCGGCTCTCCGCCCGGATCGTGCGCATGTGCGTCACCGCGTTGGACACGTCGCCCGTGCCGGCCTCGCCCTTGGAGCGGATCATCGCCGCCCCCTCGGTGATCCGACGCAGCGCCTCGCCGAGGTTGGTGGCTCCGCAGACGAACGGCACCGCGAACGCCCACTTGTCGATGTGGTTCGCGTAGTCGGCCGGGGTGAGCACCTCGGACTCGTCGACGTAGTCCACTCCGAGGGACTGCAGCACCTGTGCCTCGACGAAGTTCCCGATCCGAGCCTTGGCCATCACGGGGATCGACACCGCTGCGATGATGGACTCGATCATGTCCGGGTCGCTCATCCGCGAGACGCCACCCTGGGCGCGGATGTCCGCGGGCACCCGCTCGAGCGCCATCACCGCCACCGCGCCGGCGTCCTCGGCGATCTTCGCCTGCTCCGCGGTGACCACGTCCATGATCACGCCGCCCTTGAGCATCTCCGCCATGCCGCGCTTCACGGCCGAGGTTCCGGTGCGCGGGCTCTTGCTCTCAGTCACTGCTCGACCTTCTTGTCGTCGTCCGGCGGGCATGCCGCGCCACGCCGGGATCGGGGGTGGTTCCAGCCTACGACCCCCCACCGGGGACGGACGAATCAGTCCGTGACCAGCGCGGACGGCGGTACGTCGTCGAGGTCCACCGTGCGCAGCTCCGCCGCCTTGCCGGCGAGCCGCAGCCAGCGCACCCGACGCCTGCTGCGCAGCGCCCGCGCGGACACCACCACGTCGTTGTGGAACCGGCGGGCCAGCTCGACCTTGCGGCAGGCGGCCGCGAGCTCCTCGAGCAGCGGGCCCACGTCCGAGCGGGCCCGGAGCTCGTCGACCTCGTCGCGCTGGGCGAGCACCGCCCGCAGCGACTCCGAGAGGTCGGACTGGGCGGACTCCAGATCGTCCTCGGTGGCCGCCCGCGCCTGGTGGGCGGCGTCG
>CAZYXZ010000151.1:0-1866 GCA_964651395.1 uncultured Frankiaceae bacterium | reverse complement strand
GCCAGCGCCTCGACGAGGCCGATGCCGACGAACATCAGGGTGCGCAGCTGGCCGGCAGCCTCGGGCTGGCGGGCGATCGAGGAGATGGTCTGCCCGACCAGGTAACCGATGCCGATGCCCGGCCCGATGGCGGCCAGGCCGTAGACCAGACCGCGACCGATCACCTGGTTCGGGTTGGTCTCGGCTGCCTGAGCGAGGATCTCGAAGCTCATTGCTGTGTTCTCTCTTTCGTCCGGTTGCCGGTCGGTGGTGGGGCGACTTAGTGCTCGGGGTGGATGGCTCCACCGATGTAGAGCGCGGTCAGGATCGTGAAGATGAACGCCTGCAGGAACGCGACGAACAGCTCGAAGCCGGTGAGCGCGGCGCCGATGGCGATGACGAACGGCAGCGCAGCCACCTTGGGGCTGGCCACCGCCATCGTCGCGGCGAGGATCGCCACCAGGCTGAGGATCAGGTGGCCGGCGACCATGTTGAACGTGAGTCGCAGCGTGAGCGTGATCGGCCGGATGACGAGGATCGAGAGGAACTCGATCGGCGTCAGCAGGATGTACATGAACTTCGGCACGCCCGGCGGGAAGAAGATGCCGCCGAAGTACTTCGCCGGGCCGATGGCGCGCAGGCCCTCGAAGTTGAAGACGATGTAGGTGACGAACGCGAACATCGCCGGGACGGCGATCTTCGACGTGGCCGGGAAGCTGATCCCCGGGATGATCTCCATGAGGTTGAAGCTGAAGATCAGCAGGAACAGCGTCGTGAGGTAGGCGACGTACTTGTGCCCCTCGTGGCCGATGACCTCCTCGGCGATGTCGCGCTTGATGAAGCCGACGACGGACTCGCCCATCATCTGCAGGCGGCCGGGGACGACGGCCTGCTTGTTGAACGCGGTGAGCATGAAGAGCGCGACGGCGAGGAACGCCACCGACATGGACAGGACCGTCCAGCTCAGGAACGGAATGCCCCACAGGCCCGTGCTGTAGTTGAACAGCTCGCCGAGCTCGGGTACTCCCTCAGCCAGCAGCATCCGTGTCTAGCCCTCTCCGGTCAGTGGTCCGATGAAGCTCGGCCCACGCATCACCAGCCAGCTCTGCACCACGCGCTGGCAGATCTCTCCGAGACACACGCCGAGCGCCACCACGCGCGACGGGAGACCCAACGGGCCGACCGCCACCGCAAGAAGCCCGGCCAGCAGGATCAGCCGGACCGGCAGCGCGACGAGCACCCTACCGATTCCGATCCCTTTCGCGGAACGCGCGCCACTGGCAGAGACCCGTGCCCCGGCGTACGCGTTGGCTCCGTCGGCGGCGACACCCCACGCCGCGGCCAGGGCGCTCGCCCCGCCGGCGGCCAGCCCACCGGCCAGGAGCGCCACCGGTACGCCGACCGCGGTGACCACGAGGGCGGCGCGGACGAGCCGTTCGTCGACGAGCAGCTCTGGGGGGCTAGGGGCGCGCACTGGTCGACCGCCTGGGGGCACGTTGGCTCTCGGTCTGGTCGGATCGCTTCATGAGGATGTACACGCCGAGCACCTGGCCGAGGATCAGGCCGAGGACGAACAGGGCGTGCCCGGTGTGCAGCCACTTGTCGGCGTACCAGCCGGCGACGCCGTAGACGGCGACCGCGGCGGTGAACTCGATGACCGCGTTCCATGCCTGGCTCAGGTCCTGCCACTTGGCTTCCCGCGGCTCCTCCACGGCCGCAGGCTAGCAGCCGAAACGCATATGTGAAAATTTTCACGAGCCCGCTCCGGGCGCTGTGGCAGGCTTGCTCCTTGTGACGAAGACACCCCGGCTCCAGCTGGCCTTCGAGCCGGCCGCGGACGAGCTGCTCTCGACCAACCCGTTCGCGCTGCTGGCCGGCATGGTGCTC
>CAZYXZ010000150.1:0-1881 GCA_964651395.1 uncultured Frankiaceae bacterium | reverse complement strand
TCCTACATCGGGGACTCGGGCGGGCAGCTCACCACGGACCGGCGCGTCGCCGTCCTCGCCGTCGCCTGACCGCCATGAGGAGCGCCGGGATGAAGGTTCGGGTCGTCCTCACCGCCGTGACGCTCGCCGTGGGCGGCGCGGCAGCCACCCGCCCGGCCGACAGCGCGCCGGCCGCGATCCGCCTGGCGCCCGGCGCCGCCGCCTTCTGGTCCGGGCCCGCCGCCGCGGCCGCCTGCGCCGGCACCGCGCAGTGCTGGGAGTACCGACTCGACCTTCCGCGGCCCGGCTACCGGCTGCGCGTCGGCGTCGACCACGCGACCGTCGGCGACGTCTTCACGCTCTCCGTCGAGCGCCCGGACGGCTCCGACGCCGGCAGCGTGTCACCCGGCGACGGCCTGTACTCCGCCGAGCTGCTCGACGACGACCCTCCGGCCGGGCGCTACGTCGTCCGCGTCGTCGCGGACAACCCGGCCGACCTGCGGTTCCGGGTGCGGGCCAAGCTCGAGGCGGCGGACCCGATGCCACGCGGGCACGTGCTGATGGCGCCGAACATGCAGCCGCTTCCGCCGTACCTGCTCAGCTTCACGTTCCCCGTCACCAACGGCAGTGCCGGGCCCACGACCGGCATCGCCCTCCCCGGCGGACGCGTGGCCTGCCACCCGGAGGAGATCGTCGAGGAGCAGGCGGTCCGCTGCCTGCGGATGGCCTTCGGCGTGCGCAACACCGGCCAGGGCCCTATGCAGTTCTTCCACGACGGCCCGCCGGTCTCGCTCACCGACGTCCCGCTGATGCAGCGAGTCATGTACGCCGACGACGGTCACGTCGACCGGCCGGCCGGTGTCGCGCGGTTCCACAGGACCCACCAGCACTACCACCAGAACGAGGCCGTCGGCTTGCAGCTGCTCAAGGTGGTCGACGCGCGGCGAGGCACGCTGGCGCCTGCGGGCGCGGAGCACCGCAAGGGGTTCGCGCACCGCAGCGAGCTGCTCCGCGAGTGGGGTCGCTTCTACCCGACGTGGGAGTTCTTCGGCTTCGGCCTCAACGCCGGCTGGGGCGACTACTACGAGTGGGACCGGCCGGGGAACTACATCGACTTCGGCGCGAACACCGACGGTGCCTACGTGCTGCGCATCGTCGCCGACCCTGCGCGCGTCGTCCTCGAGAGCAACGAGGCGGACAACGTCGGGTACACGCACTTCACGGTGACCGGCGAGTCCGTCCGCGTGCTGGAGACCGGCCGCGGGCTCAGCCCGTGGGACCGCTGCAAGATCGTGATGCCGATCGGCGCCGAACCCGAGCCGCCGGGCTTCCGACCGCCTCCCCGCCCCCGCAACTGCCCACGCGACACGGTCTAGCCGGCGCGGAGGGGGAGGCTCGGTGACGTTCGTGGTGCGGTGGCGCTACGTGCTGCTGCTCGTCGTCGCCTGCGGCTTCGCCGCGGTCGGCTGGCAGGAGACGCTCTTCCACCACAACGACTGGACGCTCTTCGAGCTGGCGGCGCGCACGATCGTCCACTACCGCGACAACCCGCTCTACGCCGACAACCCGCTGCACCTCTACGTCGACAACCCCGGCCTGCAGATCGGCCCCCCGCCGCTGCTGCTCATCGCCGGCCTCGAGTGGCTCCGCCCCACGCAGGTCAAGTTCGTCGTCGCGATGGGGATGGCCGGGATGGGCGTCGCCGGCATCGCGTTCGTCGAGTCGGTCGGCCGACGCGCCTTCCCCTCGCTGGCCGGGGACAAGGCGCCGCGTCTGCTTCTCCTGGCCACGGTGCCGATGGCGGCGCTCTGGGGTCTCACCTGCGCGCGGTGGAGCCATCTCGACGATGCTCTCGCGCTCCTGCTGTGCGCGGCCGCGGCCGCCGTGGTCGCCCGGCAGCGA
>CAZYXZ010000149.1:0-1910 GCA_964651395.1 uncultured Frankiaceae bacterium | reverse complement strand
CGCCGTCCATGATGTCGAGCGCCTCGGCCGGCTCGAGCACGCCGCGCTCGCGGAGCAGCGCGCGCAGCGTGCGGCCGCGGACCAGCTCCATGACGAGATAGACCTTGCCGTCGTCCTCACCCTGGTCGTAGATGCCGACGACGTTCGGATGCGACAGCGCGGCGGCGGACTTGGCCTCGCGGCGGAACCGGTCGACGAAGCTGTCGTCCTCGGCCAGCGACGCGTGCATCACCTTGATCGCCACCACGCGGTCCAGCCGGGTGTCGAAGCCTTGGTAGACGGTGGCCATGCCACCACGGGCGATGCGGGCGTCGAGCCGGTACCGGCCGTCGAGCACGTGCCCGGCGAGCGGGTCCGACGTCGTCGTGTCCACGGCCACGAGTCTACGGACGCCCTGTACTAGTCACGGGCCAGGCGCTTCCGCATCATGAGGATGTTCTTCACGTACGCCTTGGTGTCGGGGAGCATGCCGCGCTTCCGTACGGCGGCCAGCCCCTGGTAGTAGCCGGCCAGCGCCTCTTCGGTGCTCCTGGCCACCTTGAGCAGCTGCGCGAGGTAGCGCACCCCCGCGGCGACGTTGTCCTCCACCTTGTAGAGGTCGACCGGACGGCGCAGCAGGTAGCGGGCCACCCACTTGCCGGTGCCCGGCATGACCTGCATGACGCCGACGGCGCCCGTGGAGGAGATGACGTGCTGCTGCAGCCCCGACTCCTGCATCGCGAGCGCCAGCACGAGGTTGGGGTCGATCTTCGCGATCCGGGCGTTGCCGATGATCAGCTGGCGCACGAACGAGCGCGGCACCCGGGGCCCGCGCCGTACGCCGGGCGTGGCCGGCGCCGCGGGCGCGAGCACCTGCGGGATCACCAGGGTGCTGCCGAGGCGCACCACGCGGGAGCGGGGGAGCTTGTTCCGGGTGGCCACCGCCTCGGGCGAGACGCGGTACTTGGCGGCGATCTTGATCAGCGACTCGCCGCGGCGTACGACGTGCGCCACGTCTCGGCGTACCGGCGCCGCCTTGGGCGCCGGGGCCGGGACGCCACGGACCCGCAGCGTCCGGCCCTCGTAGATCAGGTGGCTGCCGTCGAGGCCGTTGAGCTCCTGGAGCGCCTGGACGGTCGTGCCGTAGCGCTGGGCCAGCTCCGAGAGGGTGTCCCCGCGGCGGATCCGGATCACCGCGGGCGCCGCGGCGGTGGCCACGCAGGCCAGGGCGAGGGCGACCGCGAGGGGGCGGAGCGAGAGCCGAGCGGCGGGGAAGGGGCGCATGGGGGAAGGACCTCGTCGGGGGAAGGCGACTACAGGTCCCGCCACCGTAGGTCGCTGTGACGCATGTGACAAGCGTGACACGTGGGACTTCTGCCAGGATCGACGCCATGACCGACCGGCCTTGGCGGCTCGCCGCCCTCGTCCCGCTCCCCGTCGAGGCCGTGCGCGCATTCGTGCCCGGCCTCGAGGTGGACATCGTCATGCCTGCGGAGCGCACGCCCGAGGCCGCGCACGCGGTGGTCGCCGACGCCGACATCGTGATGGGGGACTGGACCGGTCTGCTGCGCGTGGACCCTCCGCTGATCGCCGCGGCACCGCGGCTGGCCTTCGTCCAGCAGCCGAGCGCCGGCGTCGAGGTGCTCGACCTCCCCGCCCTGGCCACCGCCGGCATCCCCGCGGCCAACTGCGCCGGCGCGAACGCGGTCAGTGTCGCCGAGTGGTGTGTCGCCGCCGCGCTGGCCGCCGGCCGCAGCATGGTCTGGGCCGACCAGCAGGTCCGTGCGGGCGGCTGGCCGCAGCTCGACCTGGCCGAGCGCGGTTGCGTCGACCTGGCCGGCCGCCGCGTGGGCATCGTCGGGTTCGGCCCGATCGGGCTGCACGCGGCCGGTCTGTTCGCCGCCTTCGGCTGCCCGGTGTCCTACTGGTCC
>CAZYXZ010000148.1:0-2196 GCA_964651395.1 uncultured Frankiaceae bacterium | reverse complement strand
ATCCACCACGTCAACGTGGTCGTCCCGCCGGGCGCCACAGCGGAGGTGGCGGCCTTCTACGGCGACCTGATCGGACTGCGTCGCGTGGACAAGCCGGCCGGCCCGGGCGGCACCGGCGCGTGGCTGGCCGTCGACGGCGCCGGTCGCACGCAGCTGCACATCAGCGAGCGCGAGGGCCGCGTGCACCCGGACAGCCACTTCGGGCTGGTCGTCGACGACCTTCCCGGGCTGCTCGAGCGGTTGGCCGCGGCCGGATTCCCGTGGACCGAGCAGGAGGACGTCTTCGGCGGGCGTCGCGGTTTCACACGCGACCCGGCCGGCAACCGGGTAGAGCTGCTCGAGGCCTCGGGCCAGGTCGGCTAGTCCGCCACCAGCTGCGCGGCCGCTCCGACCAGCACGAGCACGGCAGCGCCCACGCGGACCGCGCGGCCCGCCGGGGGCACCGCCGGCCAGCTGAGGTAGGCCAGCCAGAACAGCAGAGCCGCGACCACGACGAGGCAGGCCGCGCCGACCGGTCCGGGCACTGCCAGACCGGCCGCGGCGACGCCGAGCGCGACCAGCGGCGGCACCAGCCTGGGCAGCCCGCGGAGGAAGAGCAGGAACACGGCACTGCGCCGCTCGACAGCGTGCCGGCGTGCGGATCCGCCCGGCGTGAGGAACGGCCGCCCGGGCGGGAGCTTGGGCGCCGGCTTGCCCCGGCGGGGGCGGCGGGCGTCGGCCAACAGGGCACTCCTCGGTCTCGGGCGGGGCAGTAGCGTGGCACACGTGCTCGTCGTGACGCGCTGCGCCGTACCGGCCGCGGAGCAGGACACCTTCCGCGCGGATGCCGTGGCGGTCCTGCGCGCCCTCGCGGAGCGTGACGGCTGGGTCCGCGGGCAGCTCGCCCGCGCGGCCGACGATGCGGACGTCTGGCTGCTGGTCACGGAGTGGACCGGTGTCGGTGCCTACCGGCGCGCGCTCGGCGGTTACGACGTCAAGGTCGCGCTGGCGCCGCTGCTGGCCCGCACGGGCAGCGAGGCGTCGGCGTTCGAGATCCTCTACGACACCGCCGGGCCGGCCGACGGGCTGCGCAGCGACCGTGCCGTCGACGCCGACTCGGTCGACATCGGCCACGCCGCCGGCCCCGGTGCGGGCTGGACCCCCGAGACGCCGTGAGGCTGCGCGCCGCTGCTCTCGCCCTGGTGGTCGCCGCCTGCGGTACGGCGGACCCGGATCCGGCGGCCGGCAAGTCCTGCGACGGGCTGCTCGGCCCGGCCGACCCGGCCGCGGCGCTGCCCGCCGGCATCCCCAACCCGGACGGCGCGACGGTGATGAGCGTCGAGGTGCAGGGCGCGACCCGCCGCTACCTCGGCCGGCTCCCCGGGACGGACCTGGTGGTGACACGGGACCGGTTCCGCGACGCCTTCCAGGAGGCCGGCTTCACGATCGAGGGCACCGACCAGGAAGCCGGCGCCGAGGCCGACCTGTTCTTCACCAAGGGCGAGCAGGAGGGCAGCGTGCAGGTGGCGCCGCTGTGCGACGGACACCTGCGCATCCGGTGGCGACTAGGGTAGTGAGTGCCCGCCGACCGCCAGCCGGACTGGATGGAAGAGATGCCCGCAGACCGCATGGACGCGCTCGTCAGCCTGAGCAAGCGACGCGGGATCGCGTACCCGAGCTCTGAGATCTACGGCGGGCTGCGCTCGTCCTGGGACTACGGCCCGCTCGGCGTCGAGCTCAAGAACAACGTCAAGAGGCAGTGGTGGCGCGCGATGGTCCAGCTGCGCGAGGACATCGTCGGCCTGGACTCCTCGATCATCCTCGCGCCCCAGGTCTGGGAGACCTCCGGCCACGTCGGCAGCTTCACCGACCCGCTGACCGAGTGCCTGTCCTGCCACACGCGCCACCGCGCGGACCACCTCGAAGAGGCGTACGAGGCGAAGCACGGCGTACCGCCGGTCGGCGGGCTGAAGGAGCTGAGCTGCCCGAACTGCGGCAACAAGGGCACGTTCACCGAACCGCGCAACTTCAACATGATGTTCAAGACGCACGTCGGCGCGATGGAGGACAGCTCGTCCGTCGCGTACCTGCGTCCGGAGACGGCGCAGGGCATCTTCATCAACTACCTCAACGTGCAGCAGTCGGCGCGACGCAAGCCGCCGTTCGGCATCGCGCAGATCGGCAAGTCGTTCCGCAACGAGATCACGCCGGGCAACT
>CAZYXZ010000147.1:0-2357 GCA_964651395.1 uncultured Frankiaceae bacterium | reverse complement strand
GGTCGTCACGTTCACGACCTTGCTCGGCACGGCCGGCCTCGCGCTCAACGCCAACCAGACCGCCTCGGACATCACGAGCGTCGTCGGCGCCCTCGTCGGGCTGGTCGCCGGCATCTTCCTGTCCGGTGCGCTCACCGCGGTGACCGGACAGGCGGTGCTGGGCCGGCCGGCGTCGCTCGGCCAGACCTGGCACGTCGTCCGCCCCCGGCTGTGGGCGCTGCTCGGGACGACGGTGCTCACCTTCCTGATCGTCGCCGGGGCGTTCGCCGCGCCGATCGCGCTCGGCGCACTCGCGACGCAGTCCGTCGGCGGTGCTGTGTTCGGCGTGCTCCTGGGCGCGCCGCTCGCCGCCTTCCTCTACGTCAAGCTGCTGCTCGCCACGCCCGCGCTGATGCTCGAGCGGCAGGGCGTGTTCGCGGCGATGCGGCGGTCGTTCCAGCTGGTGCGCGGCCAGTGGTGGCGCATCTTCGGCATCTCGTTCCTGGCGCGCATCCTCGCGGGCATCATCAGCAGCGTCCTGCAGATCCCGTTCCTCGCGCTGGCCGGACTGGGTGCGCTGACCGCCGCCAACGAGGGCGCGACCATCGGCGGTCTCGCGCTGTTCGCCTTCGCGCTGGGTCAGATCCTGGCCGGCACGATCGTCACGCCGTTCACCGCGGGTGTGACCTCGCTGCTCTACGTCGACCGGCGCATGCGCGCGGAGGGGCTCGACGTCGCGCTGGCCGTGGCGGCCAGCGGGCAACCGGGCTGACGTGGTCCCGGCCACGCTGCTGGCGGCCGCGCAGCAGATCACGCGGGACGGAGCGCGCGAGGACGCCGCCGAGGAGCTCCGCAATGCGGTCTACCGGGCCGGCGAGCCGTCGCTCATGCACCGGGCGGCGCGGCGGTTCCTCGAGTGGCTCGGCGAGCTGATCGGCGAGGTCCTGCTCGTCGTGCCCGGCGGGCTCACCGGGCTGACCGTCGTCGTCGTCGTCCTGGTGGCGCTCATCGTCCTGGTCCGGCTGGGCCGCAGCGCCGCCCGCGCCCGCGACCCGCTGCGCGACCGGCGCGAGCGGACCCGGGCGATGACCGCGGCCGACTACCGCGCCGAGGCCGAGCGCTACGCCGCCGCGAAGGACTGGCGCGAAGCGCTGCGCGCGCGCTTCCGGGCGGTCATCCGCGAGCTCGAGCAGCGCGGCGTCCTGGACCCGCGGCCCGGGCGCACGGCCGGGGAGATCGCCGCCGAGGGCGGGCGCGCCGTGCCGGAGATCGGCAACGACCTGCGCCGTGCCGCGCACACCTTCGACGAGGTCTGGTACGGCGGGCGGGCGGCGACGCCCGCGCACTACGACACGCTCTGCGCGGTCGACGACCGGGTCCGGCTGGCCCGGCTCGTGACGGCGGTCTGATGGCCCTCGACACCGCCGCCGTCGACGAGCGCGACGGCACCGGATCCGGCGGGTCGGCCGACGCGCCGGTCAGCGCGCGCCTGGTCTGGCGGCGCGGCCGGGTGCCGATCGTCGTCGGCGTCGTGCTGCTGCTCGTCGCCGGCATCGTCACGATCACGACCGGTCGCGTGCGCGGGGGCTTTCTCACTCCGGACGGCACGCGCCCGCCCGGAGGGCGGGCGCTGGCCCAGCTGCTCGTGGACCGCGGCGTCGACGTCGTCCACGAGGACGTGCCCGCGCCGGGACCGGACCGGACGACGTTCGTGCCGGTGCCCGACCTCGTGGACCCGACCGAGCTGGCCGACCTGCTCGAGCAGCCGGAGCACGACGTGGTGCTCGTGGCGCCCTCGACGGAGTACCTCGGCGTGATGGCCGCCTCGGCGGCGCCGCGCGCCGTCGCGGTCGACGAGGTGCGCCTGGACGAGCGGGCGCCGAATTGCGCCGAGGAGGCGGCGGTCGCGGCCGGTCTGGTCCAGCTCGGCGGCCTGGTCTACGAGGCGCCTCGCGGCGCCGAGGCCTGCTACCCCGCGGCGAGCGGGGCGACCCTCGTGATCGCCACGCGCGGGAGCAGCCGGCTGGTCCTCCTGGGTTCCGGGGACTTCCTCACCAACCGCCACCTCGCCAAGGAGGGCAACGCCGCGCTGGGTCTCGCGCTGCTCGGCCGCCACGACACGGTGCACTGGCTGCTGCCGCGGCCGGGCGCCCTCGCGCCCACCGGCCAGACCAGCCTGTCCGCGCTGCTGCCGGACCGGCTCAAGCTGGCGCTGTGGCAGCTGGTCGTCGCGCTCGTGGTCCTCGCGCTGGCCCGGGCCCGCCGCCTCGGCCGCCTGGTCGTCGAGCCGCTGCCGGTCGTCGTACGCGCGGCGGAGTCGGTCGAGGGACGGGCCCGGCTCTACCGCAGCGGCAATGCGCGCGACCGGGCCGCCGAGT
>CAZYXZ010000146.1:0-2421 GCA_964651395.1 uncultured Frankiaceae bacterium | reverse complement strand
CCGGTCGCGCACGTCGCGCTCTTCCGCGACGAGCTGGTCGAGCGCCGCCAGTGGATGGACGAGGACGACTTCGCCGACGCGTTCGGCGTGACCAACCTCGTGCCCGGGCCGAACAGCACCGAGCTCGCCGTGCACATCGGCTACGCCGTGCGCGGCGTACCCGGCGGGTTGGTCGCCGGCCTGTGCTTCGCACTGCCCGCCGTGGTGCTCATGCTCGGGCTGTCGGCGGCGTACTTCGCCGGGACGAAGCCCCCCGTGCCACCGGAGCTGCTCGAGGCGCTGCGGCCGGTGGTCATCGCCGTGATCCTGGCGACGCTGTGGCGCCTGCGCCGCTCGGTCGGCACCTCGTGGCTGTTGTCAGTCGCGCTGGTCACTGCCGGTCTCGCGGCGCTCGCCCCGGGCTGGGAACCGCTGTGGCTGGTCGGGGCGGCGGTGGCCGGCTGGGCCCGGCATGCGTGGGCGGTACGCCGGCCGCGCGGGGACGGCGGCTTCCTGCTGCTCGAGGTGTTCGGCGTCTTCCTCCGCACCGGTGCGCTGCTCTTCGGCGGCGGGCTGGCGCTCGTGCCGCTGCTGCGGCCCACGGCGCTCGAACGGGGCTGGGTGACCGGCCCGGAGTTCCTCGACGGCATCGCGCTGGGCCAGCTCACGCCGGGACCGATCGTGACCAGCGCCGCGTTCGTCGGCTACGGGGCCGCGGGACTGCCGGGCGGGCTGGTCGCGACGTTCGGGCTCTACCTGCCGGCGTTCCTGTTCGTCCTGGCCGGCACGGGCCCGTTCCTGCGTCGCTTCGCGACGCAACCCTGGCTGCGCCCGACCATCGCCGCCGTCACGGCCGGGGCGCTCGGCGCCATCGCGACCTCACTACTACAGCTGACTAGCGATGCGCTGACCGGTCCGTACGCCGTC
Source organism: uncultured Frankiaceae bacterium (assembly GCA_964651395.1). Taxonomy (GTDB): domain Bacteria; phylum Actinomycetota; class Actinomycetes; order BP-191; family BP-191; genus CAZYXZ01. Next base: position 1,515 of record CAZYXZ010000146.1, on the reverse strand, counting down.
GTACTCGCTCTCGTCGCCCTGGTCGCGATGATCCGCGGCGCAGCGCCGTGGGCCGTCGCCCTGGCCGGCGTCGTGGTCGGGCTGTCGACGGCCGCGCTCTCGTAGGCTGCGCATGTGCCCGAGCTGCCCGAGGTGGAGTCGCTCGCGCGGTTCCTCCGCGAGCGTGTGGTGGGTCGTTTCGTCACGCGCGCGGAACCGGTTGCCATCTCGGCACTGAAGACCTTCGACCCACCCGCGTCAGCCCTCGCCGGCGCGGAGGTCACCGGGATCGCCCGGCACGGCAAGTTCCTCGACCTCGACGTGTCCGGGTTGCACTTCGTGACGCATCTCGCGCGGGCCGGCTGGCTGCGCTGGCGCGAGGAGCTGTCGACCGCGATGGTGCGGCCCGGCAAGGGCCCGATCGCGTTCCGGCTCGGCTTCGACGACGGCTCCGGCTTCGACCTCACCGAGGCGGGCACGCGCAAGAAGCTCGCGGTGTACGTCGTCCGCGACGTGCACGAGGTACCCGGGGTCGCGCGGCTGGGCATCGACGTCTTCCACCCCGACTTCACGGCGGAGAAGCTGGTGGCGCTGCTCAGCGACCGGCGTACGCAGATCAAGGGCGCGCTCACGGACCAGTCGCTGATCGCCGGCGTCGGCAACGCCTACTCCGACGAGGCCCTGCATGGCGCGAAGCTCTCGCCGTTCGCGATCGCCGCGTCGCTCAAGGAGGAGCAGGTCGTCGGCCTGCACCAGGCGCTGCTCGACGTCATGACTGTTGCGCTCGAGAACGCCGAGGGGCTCGCGCTCACCGAACTGAAGGCGGAGAAGAAGTCGGGGCTCGCGGTGCACGGCCGGACCGGGCTGCCCTGCCCGGTGTGCGGCGACACGGTCCGCGAGGTGTCCTTCGCCGACAAGTCGCTGCAGTACTGCCCCACCTGCCAGACCGGCGGCAAGCCGCTGGCCGACCGGCGCCTCTCCAAGCTTCTGAAGTAAGGCCGGGCTACTCCGGCGCGGAGTAGACCTCTGCCCCGGCCTCGAGGAACTCGGCGGACTTCTCCTTCATGCCGAGCTCGATCGCCGTACGGCCGTCGACGCCGTGCTCCTCGGCGTACTTGCGGACGTCCTGGCTGATCCGCATGGAGCAGAAGTGCGGGCCGCACATCGAGCAGAAGTGCGCGGTCTTGGCCGGCTCGGCCGGCAGCGTCTCGTCGTGGTACTCGCGCGCGGTGTCCGGGTCGAGCGACAGGTCGAACTGGTCGGTCCACCGGAACTCGAACCGCGCGTCCGACAGCGCGTCGTCCCAGGCCTGTGCGCCCGCGTGACCCTTCGCCAGGTCCGCGGCGTGCGCGGCGATCTTGTACGCGATGACGCCCTGCTTCACGTCGTCGCGGTCCGGCAGGCCGAGGTGCTCCTTCGGCGTGACGTAGCAGAGCATCGCCGTGCCGTACCAGCCGATCATGGCCGCGCCGATGGCGGACGTGATGTGGTCGTAGCCGGGCGCGACGTCGGTGGTCAGCGGGCCGAGCGTGTAGA
>CAZYXZ010000145.1:0-2427 GCA_964651395.1 uncultured Frankiaceae bacterium | reverse complement strand
AAGGCAAGGTCAAAAGCAAAAGCGCCGCTAAGGCAAACCCCAGCCTCAGCCCGCTGCCAACTGTCCAGGACGAAGACTTATGTGCTCTGAGGGCGCATAAGTCTTCCGACTCAGCACCTACAACCTCCCCGCCGCCTTGAGCGACAGGTACGCGTCGGCAACAGCAGGCGGGAAGGTGTCGGGCGGGGCGTCGACGACCTCCACCCCGCGGCGCCGCAGCAATGTCGTCAGGCGGCGGCGTTCGGCCTGGGCGCGCTCGGCCGCCGCGGCGCCGTAGACCAGCTCCGCCGTGCCGCGGCCGTGCTGCATCGCGACCACTCGCGGGTCGCTGACCGCCGCCAGCAGCACCGTGTGCCGCGCCGTGAGCGACGGCAGCGCGGGGAGCAGGCCCTCCTCGATGACGGCGGTGTTGAGGTCGGTGAACAGCACCACCAGCCCGCGACGCCGGTGCCGGGCTAGTACGGCGCCGACCATCGCCCGGTGGTCGGCCTCGAGGAGCACCGGCTCCAGCGGTGCCATCGCGGTGACCAGCTTGGCCAGCGTGCCGGTCCGCCCGCCGGACAGGGTGGTGCGCAGCGCGCGGTCGTGCGCGATCAGGTCGATCCGGTCGCCGGCCCGCTCGGCCAGCGCGGCGAGCAGCAGGGCCGCGTCCATCGCGTGGTCCAGCCGCGGCGTGTCGCCCACGCGGCCGGCCGAGGTACGGCCGGTGTCGAGGACGAGCACGACGCGCCGGTCGCGCTCCGGCCGCCACGTTCGGACGACGACGCCGCCGCGGCGCGCGGTGGCCCGCCAGTCGATCGACCGGACGTCGTCGCCGTCGACGTAGTCGCGTAGCGAGTCGAACTCGGTGCCCTGACCGCGACCGCGCACCAGGACGCTGCCGTCGAGCTGGCGCAGGCGGGCCAGCCGCTCCGGCAGGAACTTGCGCGAGGCGAACGGGGGCAGCACGCGCACCGTCCACGGCGCCGGGTGCCGGCCCTGCCGGCCGGCCAGGCCGAGCGGCCCGAGGGAGCGGATGCTCACCCGGTCGGCGTGCCGGTCGCCGCGCCGCGTCGGCAGCAGCACGGTCTCGACGCGCCGCCGCTCCCCGGCCGGCAGCGACACCTTGTGCACCGCGGGAGTGGCGCCGGCCGAGGGAGGCCAGGCGTCGCGCACGAGCGCGCGCACCTCGCGGGTGCCGCCGTTGCGCAGGAGCAGCTGCACGGTCGCCGGCTCGCCGAGCCGGGTGGTGCTCGTGCCCTGCCGGGTCACGTGCATCGCCTGCACGCTGCCGGCCAGCCCGATGTCGAGGACGAGCAGCCCGACACCGAGAGCGTTGACCAGCAGCAGCAGACCGAGAGAGCTCGGTACGGCGAGCAGCAGCAGCGCGGCGACGGCCGCGAGCAGTGCCGCCCGGCCGGTGAGTGCCATGGCCTAGCGCGGGACGGGTACGGCGGCGAGGACGCTGTCGAGGACGCCGTCCGGGGTGACCCCCTCCAGCTCCGCCTCGGGGCGCACCTGCATGCGGTGGCGCAGGGTCGGCCGGGCCAGCGCCTTCACGTCGTCGGGCGTGACGTAGTCGCGTCCGGACAGCCACGCCCAAGCCTTCGACGTCGCGAGCAGCGCGGTCGCACCGCGCGGGCTCACGCCGAGCGAGAGCGACGGCGACTCCCGGGTCGCGCGGGCGATGTCGACGATGTAGCCCATCACCTCGTCGCGCACCTCGACGGCGCGCACCAGCGTGCGTCCCGCCTCGAGCGTCGCGGCGTCGGCGACCGGCGCCAGGCCCGCGGCGTCGAGGTCGCGCGGGTCGAAGCCGGCGTGATGCGCGGCGAGGATGCGCGTCTCGTCCTCGCGCGGCGGCAGCGGCATCGTGAGCTTGAGCAGGAAGCGGTCCAGCTGCGCCTCGGGCAGCGGGTAGGTGCCTTCGTACTCCACCGGGTTCTGCGTCGCGATGACGAGGAACGGGTCCGGCAGCTCCCAGGGCTCGCCGTCGACCGTGACCTGCCGCTCCTCCATCGCCTCGAGCAGCGACGCCTGCGTCTTCGGTGGCGTCCGGTTGATCTCGTCGGCGAGCAGCAGGTTGGTGAACACCGGGCCCTCGCGGAAGCTGAACGACGAGCTCTTGGCGTCGTAGACCAGCGAGCCGGTCACGTCGCCGGGCATGAGGTCGGGCGTGAACTGCACGCGCTTCATGTCGAGGTCGAGTGCGGCGGCCAGCGAGCGGACGAGCAGCGTCTTCGCGACGCCCGGCACGCCCTCGAGCAGCACGTGGCCCTGGCAGAGCAGCGCGACGACGAGGCCGGTGACGGCGGCGTCCTGCCCGATGACGGCCTTGGCCACCTCGGCCCGCAGGGAGACGAGCGCCTCGCGCGGGCTGCCGGCGGCCCGGCTGCGTGCGGTACGCCGGCGGGTGCCGCCGGTGGGGGTCTGGGTCACTGGGTCTTG
>CAZYXZ010000144.1:0-2443 GCA_964651395.1 uncultured Frankiaceae bacterium | reverse complement strand
GGCTCGCGGGCCGGCTCGTGGACGGGGTGCTGACCGTGTCGGCGAGCGAGCGCCGCAGCCAGCTGCAGAACCGCGAGGCGGCGCGCGAACGGCTTGCGTCGATCCTGGCCGCGGCGGTCGCGCCACCACCGCGGACCCGTCGGCCCACCCGGCCGACGCGCAGCGCGACCGAGGCGCGGATCAGTGAGAAGAAGCGGCGCGGGCGCGTGAAGCAGCTGCGGCGGTCGACGAGCGACGACTAGCGCCGCTGCGGTCCCTCAGGGGGCCGCCAGGGATCGGCGTGGGGATCGGCGTTCGGGTCGACGTTCGGCCAGGACGAGGGCGCGGCCGGCCATCCGGGGGGCGGTGGCGGCGGCCAGGCCTGCTGAGGCGGCGCGTAGGGGCTCCACCCGTACTGCGGCTGGCCCCACCCGGGCAACTGCGCGTTGCGACGGCGGCTTCGGCGGACCAGCACGACCACGAGGATCACGACCAGCACGATGCCGATGAGCACGCCGGCGATCACGGACACCCCGACCCGGACGAACGTCGCCTCGATCTCCTTCGCGTCGCGGGTGTCGAGCGCCGGATCGCGGGGACCGAAGGCTTCGACCATCGCGTCCCGGTCGAGGAGGAGCCCGCCGCCGGCGCCGGGTCGTACGGCCATGCGATCGACGCGGATCTCGAGCGTGGTCCAGACCACGCGGGCGGCGTCGTTGGGCGTCTTGCCCGGTGCCGCGCTGTCGTAGCTCACCGTCACGCTCACCAGACCGCCGGCGATCTCGCTGTCCACGGAGGCGTTGCGGAAACCCTCGAGCTCGAGCAGGTCCGCGGTCCGCAGCTCGGCGTCGATCAGCGAGCAGCCGGTGCACAGCAGCAGCAGCGCCACCGCAAGCGCGGCCAGCCGCCTCAAGTCCGGACCCGCTCTCGCACTCCGGCGAACAGGTCGTCTTCGGGCAGCTCGGTGTCGACGAGCGACCTGACCAGCTCGAAGTCCTCGGTCGGCCAGGCCTCCTGCTGCACGTCGAGAGGAATCGCGAACCAGATGCCCTGCGGGTCGACCTGGGTCGCGTGCGCAATCAGCGCGCGCTCGCGCAAGGGGAAGTACTCCGCGCAGTCGATACGGGTCGTGATCCGGTTCTGGTCCTCCTCCTTGTCCACCCAGGTGGCCAGCCGCTCGGCGTACGGCGACTCGAGGCCGCGCGCGAGCATCGCGGCGGAGAGCGCCTCGAAGCGCGCCTTGTGGAACGAGTGCTGGTAGTAGAGCTTCAGGGGCGCCCAGGGATCACCCGTGCCCGGGTAGCGCTCCGCGTCACCGGCCGCGTCGAAGGCCTCGAGGCTGACGAGGTGCGTCGCGATGTGGTCGGGGTGCGGGTAGCCGCCCTTCTCGTCGTAGGTGAGGAGGACGTGGGGACGCTCGGCGCGGATCAGCTCGACGAGCGGGCGGGCCGCGACCTCGAGCGGCTGCCGCGCGAACGAGTCCGGGTCGAGCGGTGGCGGTTCCTCGCCCTCCGCCGCCTCCGGGAACCCCGAGTCGAGGAAGCCGAGGTCGACCTGCCGGACGCCGAGCACGTTGATCGCCTCGACCAGCTCGCGCCGGCGTACGGCGGCCAGGTCGGAGCGGATCTCCACACGGTCCATCGCGGGGTTGAGGATGTCGCCCGCCTCACCGCCGGTGCAGGTGACGACCAGCACGTCGACGCCCTCGGCGGCGTAGCGCGCCATGGTGGCGGCGCCCTTGCTCGACTCGTCGTCGGGGTGGGCGTGCACGGCCATCAGCCGCAACCGGTCGTCCATGTGTGCATCTTCCCCGATACTGCGCGGGTGGACGCGGGCGATCGGCATCCGGAGCGGTTCGCGGCGGCGGCCGTCGTCGGCATCGGCGCGGTCCTGGTCGCCATCATGCTCGTGCTCGTCCTTCGTCCCGCCGGCCGCCTGCCTGACGTCCAGGGGCGCATCCTCGCGATCCAGGTGGGCCGGCCGGACGAGCTCAAGGTGACCCTCGAGGTGGACAAGCCGCCGCTCGTCGAGGCGGAGTGCTCGGTGTCGGCGTTCGACGCCAAGGGGTTCGCGGTCGGCCGGACCGTTGGCATCCGCGTCGGGCCGCGCCGGGACGACGTCCGGACCAACCGGCTCAGCGTGAACATCCCCACGGACAAGCCCGCGGTGAGCGCGCGGCTGACCTCCTGCGCGGTCACGCGCGACCGGTGACCTCGGCCCGCCGGAGCGGCGGTGCTAGCGTCAACGCATCGCATCGACTTCCCGGGAGCACCCAGCGTGACTGACCAGACCGGCCTCGGCGAGACCTGGCTCACCCAGGAGGCCTACGACCGGCTCCAAGCCGAGCTCGACAACCTCACCAACGTGGTCCGGCCGGAGATCATCAAGAAGATCGAGGCGGCGCGCGAAGAGGGCGACCTCAAGGAGAACGGCGGCTACCACGCCGCCAAGGACGAGCAGGGCA
>CAZYXZ010000143.1:0-2548 GCA_964651395.1 uncultured Frankiaceae bacterium | reverse complement strand
CCATGTTGTCGCGCAGGTAGTCGAAGCCGAACTCGTTGTTGGTGCCGTAGGTGATGTCGGCGGCGTACGCCGGGCGGCGCTCGTCCGGGCGCATCTGCGCCTGGATCAGGCCGACCGACAGGCCGAGGAAGCGGTGCACGCGACCCATCCACTCGGCGTCGCGGCGGGCCAGGTAGTCGTTGACGGTGACGACGTGGACGCCCTTGCCCTCGAGCGCGTTGAGGTACGCCGGGAGGGTGCCGACGAGCGTCTTGCCCTCGCCGGTGCGCATCTCGGCGATGTTGCCGAGGTGCAGCGCGGCCCCACCCATGAGCTGGACGTCGAAGTGCCGCTGGCCGAGCGTGCGCTTGGCCGCCTCGCGGGTGGCCGCGAACGCCTCGGGCATGAGGTCGTCGAGGGTCTCGCCGTCGGCCAGCCGGGCGCGGAACTTGTCGGTCTCCTCGCGCAGCTCGGCGTCGCTCATCGCGACGAACTCGTCCTCGATGCTGTTCACCTGGTCGGCGACCGACCGGAGACGCTTGAGGATGCGGCCCTCACCGGCCCGCAGGATGCGCTGGAATACCACGAACGGAGCTCCTCGACGCGAGCGGCGGCCCGCGGCCGCCGTACCGCAGCAGTCTAAGTGACTGGGCGCTTACGTGATTTCGAGGAGCTTCTCGCGGACGGCGTAGACGACCGCCTCCATACGCGAGTGCAGCTGGAGCTTCTCCAGGATGTTGCGGATGTGGTTCTTCACCGTGTTCTCGCTGATGAACAGGTGCTTGGCGATGTCGCGGTTGTTCATCCCCTTCGCGACCAGCTTGAGCACCTCCATCTCGCGGTCGGTGAGCCGGGGGACGGGTACCTGCTGCCGCTCGTCGGTCTTCTTGACCATGGTGGCGAACTCGGTGAGCAGCTTGGAGGCCATCGACGGCGAGATCAGGGACTGGCCCTCGTGGACCGCGCGGATCGCCGCCGCGACCTCCTCGATGGAGATCTCCTTGAGCAGGTAGCCGCTCGCGCCGGCCTTGATCGCCTCGTAGAGGTCGGCCTCCTCGTCGCTGATCGTCAGCATGACGATCTTCGCGGACGGGACCGCGTCCTTGATCGCGGTGCAGGCGTCGATGCCGCCGCGCTTCGGCATCCGCACGTCCATGAGCACGATGTCCGGCACCGACTCGATGGCCTTCTCGAGCGCCTCGGTGCCGTCACTGGCCTCGCCGACGACGTCGATGTCGGCCTCCTGCTCGAGCACCATCTGCAGGCCGCGCCGGAAGAGTGCGTGGTCGTCGACGACGAGGACGCGGATCCCGTCCGTCGCGCCGCCCGGCGCGCCGTCCGCCGTACCGGTGGGCTCGGCCACTGCCGTCTCCTCTTTAGGTCGACTTCAGGTGAATGACACCGTAGTCATATCCCTTGCGACGGTAGACGACGCTGGGCAGCCCGGTGTCCGAATCGGGGAACAGGAAGAAATCGTGACCTACCAGCTCCATGCGGAACAGCGCCTCGTCGAGGGTCATCGGCTCGGTGGCGAAGGTCTTCTCCCGGCTCACGCCGGTCGGGCTGTCCGCGGGCACGAACTCGTCCTCGGACGGCTCGGCGGCCGGCGCCGAGCCGGTCATGGGCGGCCCCGCGACGTCCGCGGCGCGCGGGCCGTGCCGGTCGTGGCGGCGGTCGGCGGCGCGGCGGAGGCGGGCCTGCAGCTTGTCGATGACGATGTCCAGGGCGGTGTGCAGGTCCGCTGCGGCGGCCTCGGCGCGGATCACCGGGCCCTTCGAGACGCAGGTGACCTCGACCCGCTCCTTGTGCTCCGACAGGCGCGGGTTGCGCTCCTCGGAGACCTCGACGTCGAGGCGGATGATCCGGTGGTTGAGCCGCTCGACCTTGCCGAGCTTCTCGACCGCGTGGGCCCGGAACCGCTCCGAGACGTCGGCCTTCCTGCCCTTGACCACAATGTCCATGCAGTCTCCTTCGCTAGCGAACGCCCGTCCGGCCGACCTGGTCTTTGGCCCCACATCCGCCTGCGGAAGGTCTCGCAACGCTGCCGTCACTACTCCCCTTCTCCCGGCCCGGCCACCATAGGGATGACCGGCGGGGCAGGACTTACTCCTAAGCCGCACCATGCTCAGCGACGAGGAGTCGCCTTACGTGGGCCGTTTTGCCTGCGGCTGGCATCGGCTTGCCCGGCAGGTGCACCGGACGCAACCACGGACCCGGACGGGCGTCCGGACCACACACGCTAGCCCCGTCCGACCCTGCTGGGGAGACGTTTCGCCGTAGCCGCGACGACAGCGCAGCCGGCGGGTTCGACGCCGATCGCGCGCAGGGCGCGCGCCGCCTCCGCGAGCGTCGCGCCGGTCGTCATCAGGTCGTCGACCACCACAACCGCACCGGAGCGCACCCGCCCGTCGGGCACCGCCCGGAGTGCCCCCGCCACGTTCGCGGCACGCGCGCCGGCGCGCAGCCCGGCCTGGTCCGCCGTACGCCGGACCGGGACCAGCGCGCCGGCCACCAGTGCCGTCCGGCCCTGCGCGCGCAGGCCCCGCGCCGCGGCTGCCGCGAGACGACC
>CAZYXZ010000142.1:0-2695 GCA_964651395.1 uncultured Frankiaceae bacterium | reverse complement strand
CACTCCCTGCGCACACAGCGGCGGCGCTCGTCTGTTCGCCACGGGCAGCGGAGCCCCTTGCCAGCCGCTCGCGAGCCTCGGCGGTCCGGAGCGAACTACGCGCGACCCCATCGTCGCTGCGCGGCCTGGCGGATGGGGCGAACCTCCTTCTCGCCGCGAACCCCCTAGCCGGAAACTAGAACGTGTTCCTATCGTGGGCCCGTGACTGTCTCCGGGACCCATGCCGAGGCCTTCGAACCGCTGCGCAACCTGCTGGCCGCCAACCTCGCCGACGGGACGGAGGCCGGCGCCTCCCTCGCGGTCGTGCACGACGGCGAGCTCGTTGCCGACCTCTGGGGCGGCGAGGGGTGGGAGGAGAACTCGCTCGTCATGGTCTGGTCGGTGACCAAGACGATGGCCGCCCTGACCACGCTGGTCCTGGCCGACCGCGGCGAGCTCGACCTCGACGCGCCGGTGGCGTCGTACTGGAAGGAGTTCCGGCGCGACGACGTGCTGGTCCGCCACGTGCTCTCGCACACCGCGGGGTACGCCGGCTGGACCGAGCAGCTCGACGTCGCCGGTCTGCTCGACCTGCCCCGCTCGGAGCGGATGCTCGCCGAGCAGGAGCCGTGGTGGGAGCCGGGCGACGGGTCGGGCTACACGATGATCGGCTACGGCCATCTGCTCGACGGGCTGGTGCGGGCCGCGACCGGGGCGTCGCTGGCCGACCAGTTCCGCACGCTTGTCGCCGAGCCTCTCGGAGCTGACTTCCACCTGGGTGTCCCGGACTCGGAGCTCGACCGGTGCGTCGACCTCATCGCCCCGGACATGTCCGGCGTCGACTACTCCGCCCTCCCGCCCGACAGCATGTACCTGCCCACGGTCGTCAACCCGCTGCTCGACGTGCAGCAGGGGTGCAACAGCGCGGAGTTCCGGCGCGTCTCGGTCGCCGGCATCAACGGCCACGGCAACGCCCGCAGCATCGCCCGCGCGCAGTCCGTGGTCTCCCACGGCGGCGAGGTCGGCGGCGTCCGGCTGCTGTCCCCCGGGACCGTGGACCGGATCTTCGACGTCCAGTCGGACGGTCCGGACCGGGTGCTGCTCGGGCTGCCGATGCGCTGGGGCATCGGCTACGCCCTCCCCCAGCCCGTGACGGCGCCCGCGGTGCCGGACGGCCGCGTCTGCTGGTGGACCGGGTGGGGCGGGGCGATCGTCGTCAACGACCTCGACCGGCGTACGACGGTCGCGTACGCGGAGAACCGGATGGAGGGGACGCACCTGGTGTCCTCGGCGCGCACCGATGCCTACGTGCGCACCGCCTTCGACTGCCTGGAGGAGCTGTGACCAAGGCCGGGATCAAGGTCTGCATCATCGGAGCCGGCTGCTCGGGGATCACCACCGCGAAGCGGCTCAAGGAGCACGGCATCGACTACGACCAGTTCGAGCTGTCGGACGACGTGGGCGGCAACTGGTACTTCCGCAACCCCAACGGCCGCTCCGCGGTCTACGAGTCGCTGCACATCGACACCTCCAAGACCCGGCTCCAGTTCGAGGACTTCCCGGTGCCCGAGGGGTGGCCCGACTTCCCGAGCCACCGGCTGATGCACGACTACTTCCGGGACTACGTCGACCACTTCGGGCTGCGGGACAAGATCGAGTTCGGGGTGGGCGTCGAGTCCGCCGTACGCCGACCGGACGGCGGCTGGGACGTGACGCTGTCGACCGGCGAGACCCGCTCCTACACCGACCTCGCGGTGGCGAACGGCCACCACTGGAAGCCGCGGCTGCCCGGCTGGGCCGTCGACCCCGACTTCGACGGCGTGGTGCTGCACAGCCACGGCTACGTCTCGCCGTTCGAGCCGGTCGAGATCCGCGGGAAGACGGTGATCGTGGTCGGGATGGGCAACTCCGCGATGGACATCGCCAGCGAGCTGTCCTCACCGTGGATGGCCGAGAAGCTCTACGTGTCGGCGCGGCGCGGGGTGTGGGTGCTGCCGAAGTACCGGAACGGCCAGCCCGCCGACAAGGTGATGGCGCCGCCGGACATCCCCAAGGACGTCGCGCTGGCGGCGTCCCGCGAGCTGATCCGCGGGCTGGTCGGGTCGATGAGCGACTACGGGCTGCCGGAGCCGGACCACGAGCCGCTCGCCGCGCACCCCTCGGTGTCGGCGGACTTCCTGACCAAGGCCGGGTCGGGCGACATCCACATGCTGCCCGAGATCGCCTCGCTGTCCGGCCGGACCGTGACCCTCGTGGACGGCTCGACGGTCGAGGCGGACGTCGTCATCTGCGCGACCGGCTACGAGATGTCCTTCCCGTTCTTCTCCCCCGACGACGTCACGCTGCACCCGGACTCCGAGCACCGCTACCCGCTGTTCAAGCGGATGATCAAGCCGGGCGTCGACCACCTGTTCTTCATGGGCCTGGCCCAGTCGTCGCCGACGATCGTCAACCTCGCCGAGCAGCAGTCCAAGCTGCTGGTCCGCCTGCTCGACGGCACCTACGCGCTGCCCTCGGTCGAGGACCAGGAGCGGATCATGCGTGCGGACGAGGCCTTCCACCTCGAGCAGTACTACGCCGCTCCGCGGCACACCATCCAGATCGACTTCGGCCGCTACTGCGTCGACCTGATGAAGGAGATCGAGGCCGGCGAGGCTCGGGCTGCAGCTCGCCGGCAGCCATGACGCTCAGGAGCTCGTCCGTCGTGCCCCAGGAC
>CAZYXZ010000141.1:0-2705 GCA_964651395.1 uncultured Frankiaceae bacterium | reverse complement strand
CGAGCGCCATCTGCTTGGGCAGGCCGCACTGGTGCAGCTTGAGCTGCGGGCCGACCACGATGACCGACCGGCCGGAGTAGTCGACGCGCTTGCCCAGCAGGTTCTGGCGGAACCGGCCCTGCTTGCCCTTGAGCATGTCGGACAGCGACTTGAGCGGGCGGTTGCCCGGCCCGGTGACCGGACGGCCACGGCGGCCGTTGTCGAACAGTGCGTCGACGGCCTCCTGGAGCATCCGCTTCTCGTTGTTGACGATGATCTCCGGCGCACCCAGGTCGAGCAGCCGCTTGAGCCGGTTGTTCCGGTTGATCACCCGGCGGTAGAGGTCGTTGAGGTCGGACGTCGCGAACCGGCCGCCGTCGAGCTGCACCATCGGGCGCAGGTCCGGCGGTATGACCGGGACGCAGTCGAGCACCATGCCCATCGGCGAGTTCCGAGTGTTGAGGAACGCCGAGACGACCTTCAGCCGCTTGAGCGCACGGGCCTTCTTCTGGCCCTTGCCGCTGCGGATGGTCTCGCGGAGTGACTCGGCCTCACCTTCGAGGTCGAAGCTCTCCAGCAGCCGCTGCAGCGCCTCGGCGCCCATGCCGCCGGTGAAGTACTCGCCGAAGCGGTCCCGGAGCTCGCGGTAGAGGATCTCGTCGCCGATGAGCTGCTTGACCTCGAGCCGCTTGAACGTGTCGAGCACCTCGTCCAGACGGTCGAGCTCACGCTGCGCGCGGTCGCGGATCTGGCGCATCTCGCGCTCCGCGCCGTCACGCACCTTGCGCTTGATGTCGCCCTTGGCGCCCTCCGCCTCGAGCTCGGCGATGTCCGTCTCGAGCTTCTTGGCGCGCGTGTCGACGGAGACGTCCTTGCGCTCCTCGATCCGCTGCCGCTCGACGGCCACCTGCGCCTCGATGCTGGCCAGGTCCTTGTGCCGCTTGTCGGTGTCGACCGACGTCACGAGGTAGGCAGCGAAGTAGATGATCTTCTCGAGGTCCTTCGGCGCCAGGTCGAGCAGGTAGCCCAGCCGGCTCGGCACACCCTTGAAGTACCAGATGTGCGTGACCGGAGCCGCCAGCTCGATGTGGCCCATCCGCTCACGACGCACCTTGGCGCGCGTGACCTCAACGCCGCAGCGCTCGCAGATGATGCCCTTGAAGCGGACCCGCTTGTACTTGCCGCAGTAGCACTCCCAGTCGCGGGTCGGACCGAAGATCTTCTCGCAGAAGAGCCCGTCCTTCTCCGGCTTCAGGGTGCGGTAGTTGATCGTCTCCGGCTTCTTGACCTCACCGTGCGACCACGTGCGGATGTCGTCCGCGGTCGCCAGGCCGATCCGAAGCTCGTCGAAGAAATTGACGTCCAGCACTAGTTATCTCCTCAAACTTCTTCGACGGATGACGGCTCACGGCGGGACAGGTCGATACCGAGCTCTTCAGCGGCTCGGAAGACGTCCTCGTCGGTGTCGCGCATCTCGATCTGCATGCCGTCGCTGGAGAGCACCTCGACGTTCAGGCACAGCGACTGCATTTCCTTGATCAGCACCTTGAAGGACTCGGGGATGCCCGGCTCGGGGATGTTCTCGCCCTTGACGATGGCCTCGTAGACCTTCACGCGGCCGAGCACGTCGTCGGACTTGATGGTGAGCAGCTCCTGCAGCGCGTACGCCGCGCCGTAGGCCTCGAGCGCCCAGACCTCCATCTCGCCGAAGCGCTGGCCGCCGAACTGGGCCTTACCGCCCAGGGGCTGCTGCGTGATCATCGAGTAGGGGCCGGTCGACCGGGCGTGGATCTTGTCGTCGACCAGGTGGAGCAGCTTCAGGATGTAGATGTAGCCGACGGAGATCGGCTCGCGGAACGGCTCGCCCGTGCGGCCGTCGAGCAGCCGCGCCTTGCCGGAGGCGCCGATCAGCTGCTGGCCGTCGCGGTTGGTGAGCGTCGAGCCGAGCAGGCCGGTGATCTCCTCCTCGCGCGCGCCGTCGAAGACCGGCGTGGCGACCTTCTGGCCCGGATCGCCGACGAAGGCCTCCTTGGGCAGGCGGCCGGCCCAGTCGGGCTTGCCGTCGACCTTCCAGCCGGTCTTCGCCACCCAGCCGAGGTGCGTCTCGAGGACCTGGCCGACGTTCATACGGCCGGGGACACCGAGCGGGTTGAGCACGACGTCGACCGGGGTGCCGTCCTCGAGGAACGGCATGTCCTCCACCGGGAGGATCTTGGCGATGACGCCCTTGTTGCCGTGGCGTCCGGCCAGCTTGTCGCCGTCGGAGATCTTGCGCTTCTGGGCGACGTAGACGCGGACCAGCTCGTTGACGCCGGGCGGCAGCTCGTCGCCCTCCTCGCGAGAGAACACGCGGACGCCGATGACCTTGCCGCTCTCACCGTGCGGGACCTTCAGCGACGTGTCGCGCACCTCGCGCGCCTTCTCGCCGAAGATCGCACGGAGCAGGCGCTCCTCCGGGGTGAGCTCGGTCTCGCCCTTCGGCGTGACCTTGCCGACGAGGACGTCACCCGGGGTGACTTCCGCGCCGATCCGGATGATGCCGCGCTCGTCGAGGTCCGCGAGAACCTCCTCGGAGACGTTGGGGATGTCCCGGGTGATCTCCTCGGCGCCGAGCTTGGTGTCGCGGGCGTCGACCTCGTGCTCCTCGATGTGGATCGAGGTGAGGACGTCCTCCTGCACGAGGCGCTGCGACAGGATGATCGCGTCCTCGTAGTTGTGGCCCTCCC
>CAZYXZ010000140.1:0-2721 GCA_964651395.1 uncultured Frankiaceae bacterium | reverse complement strand
CGGGTCGAGGACGTTGCCGAGGTGCTTGCTCATCTTCCGGCCGTCCTTGTCCACGAGGTGGCCGAGGACGAGGACCGTCTCGTACGGCGAACGGTCGTACACGAGCGTGCCGATCGCCATGAGCGTGTAGAACCACCCGCGGGTCTGGTCGATCGCCTCGCAGATGTACTGCGCGGGGTAGCGGGCCTGCCGCACGTCCTCGTTGTGCCAGGGCGCCCCCCACTGCGCGAACGGCATGGAGCCCGCGTCGTACCAGCAGTCGATCACTTCGGGGACGCGCAGCGCCGTCTCGCCGCACTGCGGGCACGGGAGCGTCACGTCGTCGACGAACGGCCTGTGCGGGTCGAGGTCGCGCAGGTCCAGCCCGGCCAGCGCCCCGAGCTGGACGCGTGAGCCCACGCACGTGAGGTGGCCGGCCTCGCAGCGCCAGATCGGCAGGGGAGTGCCCCAGTAGCGGCTGCGGGACAGGGACCAGTCGATGTTGTTGGCCAGCCAGTCGCCGTAGCGGCCGTCGCGGATCGTCTCGGGGTGCCAGTCGGTGCGCGCGTTCTCGCGCAGCAGCGCGTCCTTCACGGCGGTGGTGCGGATGTACCAGGACGGCAGCGCGTAGTAGATGAGCGCGGTGTCGCAACGCCAGCAGTGCGGGTAGCTGTGCTCGTAGGTCTCGCTGCGCCAGAGCAGGCCCCGCTGCTGCAGCTCCTGCACCAGGTCGGCGTCGGCATCCTTGAAGAAGCGTCCGCCGTAGCCGGGCACGTCGGGGGCGAAGCGGCCCTGCGCGTCGACCGGGTTGACCACGGGCAGGCCGTAGCGGCGGGCCACCTCCAGGTCCTCGGCGCCGAAGGCCGGCGCCGTGTGCACGAGCCCGGTCCCGTCCTCGGTGGTGACGTACTCCGCGAGCGTGACGTAGTGCGCCTCGCCGGGGACCTCCACGAGCTCGAACGGGCGCTGGTACGGCGTCCGCTCCAGCTCGCGCCCGGTGAAGTGCTCCAGGACCTCCGCGTCCGCGCCGACGGCGGAGGACACCAACGGCTCCGCGACCACGAGCAGGTCGCCGGCCGGTGCACGGACCAGCACGTAGTCGACGTCCGGGTGCACGGCCACGGCGGTGTTGGCGACGAGGGTCCACGGGGTGGTGGTCCAGACCAGCAGCGCGGCGCCCCGCTCTGCCAGGGGGCCGCTGGTGATCGGGAACCGGACGTAGACCGAGGGGTCGCTGACCAGCTGGTAGCCCTGCGCGACCTCGTGGTCGGAGAGCGCGGTGCCGCATCGGGGGCAGTACGGCGCGACGCGGTGGTCCTCGACCAGCAGGCCCTTGTCGAAGATCTGCTGGAGGGACCACCAGACGCTGTCGATGTACTGCGGGTCCATCGTCCAGTAGGCGTCGTCCGTGTCGATCCAGAAGCCCATCCGGTCGGTCAGCGCCTCGAACTCGGCGACGTGGCGCTGGACCGACTCCCGGCAGCGGGCGTTGAACTCCTCGATGCCGTAGGCCTCGATCTCCTGCTTGCCGGAGAACCCGAGCTCCTTCTCCACGGCCAGCTCGACCGGCAGGCCGTGGCAGTCCCACCCGCCCCGGCGGGGGACGTGGTGGCCCTTCATGGTCTTGAACCGGGGGAAGAGGTCTTTGAAGACGCGAGGCTCCACGTGGTGGACGCCGGGCTTGCCGTTCGCGGTCGGCGGGCCCTCGAAGAACACCCACAGCGGGCCGTTGGCGGTCTGGGCCAGGCTGCGGGCGAACACGTCCTTCTCGTGCCAGCGCTCGAGCACGCGCTGTTCGAGGGCGGGGAGGTCCAGATGCGCGGGAACCGGCGTGAAGCCGGGGGGGTCGTCCATGGGTGGGCGATCATAACGAGCGTGACCACGCCGTTTCGGTTCCGGGTGCGGGTACGCCCGGGGGCGGGCCGGACGGTCGTGGGCGGGTCCCAGGGCGACGCGCTCGTGGTCCGCGTCGCGGCCCCGGCTGTCGACGGCAGGGCGACGGAGGCCTGCCTGGTCGCCCTGGCCGAGGCGCTCGGCGTACGGCGGTCCGCGATCCGCCTGGTGAGCGGCGCCCGCAGCCGGAACAAGCTGGTCGAGGCCGACGAGCCGGGGCCCGCCCCGTCCCTGGAGGCCACGCTCGGCGCGCTCCGCGCCCGCGCGCCGCGTTGAACCGTCCTCAGGCGCGGCCTATCCTGCGCTAGCCCTCGGCGATCAACCTGTGGATAACCGAGGCCAGGCTGTGGACAACGCGGTGGATCCCGCGGGGTCCGGGAGACGAGGAGCTGTGGCCGGCCGCCGCAACCGCACCGATGACGGTGCCGCGACGGAGCACCGGCGGCTCTCCGGACTGTTCCGGCGGGGCCGGCGGCACGAAGCCGTCCCGGACCTCCCCGCAGCCGTCGTTCCATCCGCAGTGAGCGTTCCGCCAGCAGGGACAGGGCCCGCGCCGCCGGCGCAGGCAGTGAGAGGGGCCGAGGTCGTGCCGACGAAGCCAGCCGCGAGGGCGAAGCCCGCGGCCCGCAAGGCTGCCCCAGCGAAGAAGGCCACCCCGGCGAAGAAGAAGGCGGCCCCGGCGAAGAAGGCCGTGGTGAACAAGGCCGCGCCGGCGAAGAAGAAGGCCGCGCCCGCGAAGAAGGCCGTGGTGAGGAAGGCGGTCCCGGCGAAGAAGGCCGCGCCGGTCAAGAAGTCCGCGCCGGTCAAGAAGGCCGCGCCGGCGAAGAAGAAGGCCGCGCCGGTCAAGAA
>CAZYXZ010000139.1:0-2795 GCA_964651395.1 uncultured Frankiaceae bacterium | reverse complement strand
CGCGAGTGGGGAGCGTCCGCGACGCCGGCTGCGGCCGATCCGGGCACTCCGGACTGGCTGGCCAAGCCGGTCGCCGAAGCCCCGGGGTCGTCGACCGGCTGGGGCGCGAGCACCCAGGCCGCGGGCTGGGCGCCGGCCCCGTCCGCGGAGGGCCGGAAGGCGCCTGCGAAGAAGACGGCCAGGAAGGGGGGCGGCCTCGGCTCGAGCAAGCTGCTCACCAACCTCGTCCTGCTCTGCGTGCTGGTTGGCAGCGCATTCGGCGGCTACAAGCTCGTGAAGCGCTTCTTCCCGACCGATCTCGAACCGCCGCCGGCCGTCTTCGCCGGCGAGCCGAGGCTCGAGGGCGCGTTCGCGACCAACGCCGACCAGGTCGTCCAGATCATGAAGCGCGGCGGGGCCACGGACGCCGTCGCGGCGATCTACGGGCGCAATCTCACTCCGGCGTACTTCATCGCCGCCGGCACCGGCGGCGGCGAGAAGAGTCCCGACGCGGTCTTCCGCGACGCGATCGTCGGTGCGACGAGCAGCTCGGTCCCGGTCAGCATCGGAAACCCCGACAACAAGCTCGTCAGCGGGCAGGAGTACGTCTGCGCGACGGTCACCATCCAGTCACGCAGCGGCGGGTTCTGCACGTGGAGCACGAAGTACTCGCAGGGCATGCTGCTGGCCTACAACGACCCGAACCTCGACGCGGTCGCGCAGGTGGCCAGTCAGGCCCGAGCGGCCGTCAAGGGCTGACCTCGCCGGACGGGGCGAGCGGCCAGCGGCGCCGGTTGTCCGGCGTCGGCCGGTCCAGCGCCTTCGCCGACGCGAGCAGGCCATAGAGGCCCTCGACGGCCTCGCCCGTCTCGACGTCGAAGTCGACGACGACGCTCGGAGACGCGCCGAGGTGCTCCACCACCGGGGGCAGGTCACCGACGTCGGAGAGCTCGACGAAGGCCACCATCGGCTGGCCGAAGCCGGGGTCGAACGCATGACCCGGTTCGAGCGGTTCCAAGGTGAGCGCGCGTACGGCCGCGAGATGGCCGAGCAGCTGCCCGACGGCACGCGTGCCCTCGTCCGGCACATCCACAGCGGCGAACTCGGTGTGGGCGAACTTGGCCATGCCGTGCGTGTGCAGCGTCGCACTGCGGCCGTCGGCGGCCCAGTCCGCGTGGACCACGATGTGCGAGCGCGCGACGAAGCCCTTGCCGGCGAGCTTCCGCCACTCCCGCGGCGTCCACACCCGCTCGGCCGTGAGGTCGACCACCGGGCCGCGAGCCCAGCGCACCAACGCCGCGACCGCGGCGACCGCGAAGTTCGTCGCGTCCGGATAGAGCGAGTCGGCGCGGGCCAGCTGGAGCAGCACAGCCTGCTGGAACTCGTGCGCACGGGGATAGCGTCGTCGCGGGATCGGCGGCTCGCGCTCGAAGGCCAGCGTCCGCAGCACCTCGCGCAGCGGGTCGTTCTCGGCCAGTGCGGCGACGGACAGCGTCCAGGCCGCCGGGTCGAGTGCCGGTACGGCGGCCGCCGCCAGCAAGTCGGCGGGCGGCTCGTCCGTGCGGGTGGTGAACACGGCGTACGCGCAGTGCGCCTGCATGTGCGGCTACCCGCGTCCTGCGAGCTGGCTCAGGCGGTCTTCTCGCGGCGCTCGCGCTTCGGGGCGGTCTCCCGCGGCGTGAGCGTCGGCAGCACCTTGTCGAGGACCACCTCGCGCGTGATCACGCAGCGCGCGACGTTCTTGTCGGACGGGATGTCGTACATCACGGAGAGCAGGACCTCTTCCATGATGGCGCGCAGCCCACGCGCGCCGGTGCCCCGCTTGATGGCCTGGTCGGCGATCGCCTCGAGCGCGTCCTCACTGAAGTCGAGCTCGACGCCGTCGAGCTCGAAGAGCTTGCGGTACTGCTTCACGAGCGCGTTGCGCGGCTCGGTGAGGATGCGGATGAGCGCCTCGCGGTCGAGGTTGTGCACGCTCGACAGCACGGGCAGGCGGCCGATGAACTCGGGGATCATGCCGTACTTGAGCAGGTCCTCCGGCATGACGTCCTTGAACACGTCCTCGGTGTCGACGTCGTGCTTGCCGCGCACCTCACCGGTGAACCCGATGCCCTTCTTGCCGATCCTCGACTCGATGATCTTGTCGAGACCGGCGAACGCGCCGCCGACGATGAACAGCACGTTGGTCGTGTCGATCTGGATGAACTCCTGGTGGGGGTGCTTGCGGCCCCCCTGCGGCGGGACCGACGCGGTCGTGCCCTCGAGGATCTTCAGCAGCGCTTGCTGCACGCCTTCACCGGACACGTCACGGGTGATCGACGGGTTCTCGCTCTTGCGGGCGATCTTGTCGACCTCGTCGATGTAGATGATGCCGGTCTCGGCCTTCTTGACGTCGTAGTCCGCGGCCTGGATCAGCTTCAGCAGGATGTTCTCGACGTCCTCGCCGACGTAGCCGGCCTCGGTCAGCGCCGTGGCGTCGGCGATCGCGAACGGGACGTTGAGCATCTTGGCCAAGGTCTGCGCGAGCAGCGTCTTGCCGCACCCGGTGGGGCCGAGCAGCAGGATGTTGGACTTCGCGAGCTCGACCTCGGCCTTGTCGTTGGCGCCGGCCTGCACCCGCTTGTAGTGGTTGTAGACGGCGACCGACAGGGTCTTCTTCGCCGAGTCCTGACCGATGACGTACGAGTCGAGGAACTCGTAGATCTCCTTGGGCTTGGGCAGCTCGTCCCACTTCAGCTCAGCCGCCTCGGAGAGCTCCTCCTCGATGATCTCGTTGCAGAGGTCGATGCACTCGTCGCAGATGTAGACGCCGGGCC
>CAZYXZ010000138.1:0-2896 GCA_964651395.1 uncultured Frankiaceae bacterium | reverse complement strand
CAGCTGTCCATCCCCTACCGCCACGGGCCCCGGTCGAGCCGGACCTTCGTGCTGGGCACCTCCGGCGCGGACTTCACCGAGGAGCAGGTTGCGCTGGCCCGCCGGATCCAGCCGCTGCTGGTGCTGCTCGCCCGCCAGGAGGCCGTGCTGGAACGAACCCGTCCGGGTGCCTCCGTCGTACCGATGCGGCGGGCGGACTCCGGGCTGACCGGGCGCGAGCTGGCGGTCCTGCAGCTGCTCGCCGACGGCCTGACCGCCGAGTCGATCGGCCGGCGCCTGGGGGTGTCGCGGCACACGGTGCGCAAGCACCTCGAGCACGTCTACCGCAAGCTGGGCGTGACCGACCGCCTGGTCGCCGTCCGGGAGGCCCGCGCCCGGGGCCTCCTCGACGAGCTCCCGCACGCCGCGGCGGCCGACTGAGCCGACCAACCTTTCGCCAACCCCCGCGCCCTAGCGTGGCGAGCGTCACACGGCTCGACCGACCAGTCCGACGCATGTCCAGGGGTGTCTTGATGACGAAGATCGAAGTCACCGTCGACGGCGCGCAGTACGCCGACGACGTGGAACCACGCATGTTGCTCGTGCACTACCTCCGTGAGCGGCTCGGCAAGACCGGCACCGTCGTCGGCTGCGACACCAGCAACTGCGGGGCCTGCACCGTCCACGTCGACGGCAGGAGCGTGAAGTCCTGCAACATGCTCGCGGTCCAGGCCGACGGGCACGAGGTGACCACCGTCGAGGGCCTGGCCACCGACGGTGAGCTGCACCCGATGCAGAAGGCCTTCCACGAGTGCCACGCCCTGCAGTGCGGGTACTGCACGCCGGGGATGATCATGCAGTCCATCGACCTGCTGAACGACAACCCGGACCCCTCCGAGGAGGAGATCCGGGTCGGCCTCGAGGGCAACCTGTGCCGGTGCACCGGCTACCACAACATCGTCAAGGCGGTGCAGGCCGCGGCCGGTACCGGCACGGGAGGCGCCCGGTGACCGCGACCCAGGAACCCGAGGCCCAGGCCGAGATCGGCCGCTCCCGCCGGCGCAAGGAGGACCAGCGGCTGATCACCGGCCGGACCCGGTGGACCGACAACATCACGCTGCCCGGGATGCTGCACCTGGCGATGGTGCGCAGCCCCTTCGCCCACGCGCGCATCACCGGCATCGAGGTGGCCGAGGCGAAGGCGTCGCCCAACGTCGTCGCGGTGCTGACCGGACGTGACGTCGCCGACGAGCAGGGCACCCTGATCACCGCCTGGCCGATCACCGAGGACCAGAAGTCGCCGGCGCACCCGCCGATGGCCGTGGACCGGGTCGCCTTCGCGGGGGAGGTCGTCGCCGTGGTGGTGGCCCGCTCGGCGGCCGAGGCCCGCGACGCCTCGGAGCTCGTCGACGTCGACTACGAGGAGCTGCCCGCCGCGCTCGACCTCAAGGAGGCCGCCGACGACACCGTGCTGGCCCATCCCGACCTCGGCACCAACAAGGCGGCCTTCTGGCAGCTCGACTCCGCCTCGCAGGGCAGCGGCGGGTCGGTCGACGAGGCGATCGAGGCCGCGCGCAGGGACGGGGTGCTGATCGAGCGGGAGTACCGGCAGCAGCGCCTGATCCCCGCCTTCATGGAGCCACGCTCGGTGGTGTGCGACCCGACGGGCGAGCAGATCTCGCTCTGGAGCTCGACGCAGGTGCCGCACATCGTCCGGTTCGCGCTGGCGGCGACGACCGGCGTGCCCGAGTCGAAGATCCGGGTGATCGCGCCCGACGTCGGCGGCGGGTTCGGGGGCAAGCTGCAGATCACACCGGAGGAGTGGATCGCGTTCTGCGTCGCGCGCCGGCTGGGCAAGCCCGTGAAGTACACCGAGACCCGGTCGGAGTCCCTGATGGCCGGCCACCACGGCCGTGACCAGTGGCAGAAGCTCACCCTCGCCGCGACGAAGGAGGGCCGGGTCACCGGTCTCAAGGTCGACCTGCTCGCGGACATGGGCGCCTACGCCGCGCTCGTCGGCACCGGCGTCCCGGTGCTCGGGGCGTGGATGTTCAACTCCATCTACAAGTTCGACGCCTACCAGTGGAACCTCGTCCCGGTCTACACGAACAAGACGTGGGTCGACGCCTACCGCGGGGCCGGCCGCCCCGAGGCGACGTACGCCATCGAGAGGCTGATGGACGAGCTGGCCGCGGAGGTGGGCAAGGACCCGCTCGAGGTGCGCGAGCTGAGCTGGATCAGGCACGACGAGTTCCCGTTCACCACGGTGGCCGGGATGACCTACGACTCGGGCAACTACGAGGCCGCCACCGCCAAGGCCAAGGAGATGTTCGGCTACGACGAGCTCCGGGCCGAGCAGAAGCGGCGTCGGGAGAGCGACGACCCGGTCCAGCTGGGCATCGGCGTCTCGACGTTCACCGAGATGTGCGGGCTCGCGCCCTCACGCATCCTCGGCCAGCTGAACTACGCGGCCGGGGGCTGGGACCACGCCGACATCCGGATGCTCGCGACGGGCAAGGTCGAGGTGGTCACCGGGA
Organism: uncultured Frankiaceae bacterium; assembly: GCA_964651395.1. Classification (GTDB taxonomy): domain Bacteria; phylum Actinomycetota; class Actinomycetes; order BP-191; family BP-191; genus CAZYXZ01. The sequence continues at coordinate 380 of CAZYXZ010000138.1, read as the reverse complement.
CCTCGCCGCACGGACAGGGGCACGAGACGGCCTGGTCGCAGATCGTGGCCGACCGCCTCGGCGTCCCGTTCGAGGACGTCGAGGTCCTGCACGGCGACACCCAGGTCTCCCACCACGGCATGGACACCTACGGCTCGCGCTCGCTGGTCGTCGGCGCCGAGGCCGTCGTGCGGGCCGCCGACAAGGTCATCGAGAGGGCGAGACCGATCGCCGCCCACCTGCTCGAGGCGTCGGCCGACGACCTCGACTTCTCCGCCGGGCGCTTCTCGGTGCGCGGCACCGACCGGGGCCTCGGGATCCAGGACATCGCGCTGGCGGCCTTCACCGGGCACAACCGGCCCGACGGCGCCGCGCCGTCGATCGACGCGTCCGCCAGCTTC
>CAZYXZ010000137.1:0-2945 GCA_964651395.1 uncultured Frankiaceae bacterium | reverse complement strand
CCGGGCACGGCCTAGACCCCACCCGTTGCGGTGGGAGTTTCCCCGTGCGGCTGAAACTCCCACCTCAACGGGTCAGGGGGAGATGACCGCGCGGTCGCGGTGGAAGTTCTCGTCGCCGTAGCGCGGGGCGAGGGACCAGGAGCGCTTGAGCCACATGTGCAGGTCGTGCTCGAACGTGTAGCCGATCGCGCCGTGCACCTGGAGGGCGGCGCGCGCCGACAGCCGGGCCGCGCGGATCGCGGCGTGCTTCGCGGCGGAGGCGTCGCGCGACGTCCCCGACCAGGCCGCGCGCAGTACGACGGGGCGTGCGAACTCGATCGCGACGTACACGTCGGCGAGATGGTGCTTCACCGCCTGGAAGGAGCCGATCGGCTTGCCGAACTGCTCGCGCTCCTTCGCGTACGCCACCGCCATGTCGAGCATCGCGCCGGCGACGCCGACCAGCTGGGCCGCCGCGCCGAGCACGGCTCGGTCGAAGGTCCGGTGCACGTCGCCGAACGCGAGATGCGTCGCCGGAGCGGGGATCCAGGTCACGTGTGCCAGCCGGATCCCGCGGTCGACCGTCGGCTCGTCGAGCAGCCGAACGTCGGAGCGCGGCACCGCGTGCAGGAAGGCGCCCTCCTGGAGCACCAGCAGGTCGGCGTACTCCGCGCCCTCGACCAGCTTCCCCGGCTCGAGCCCCAGCGCGACGACCTGGTCGGTCACGCCGGTGACCGACCCGCCGACGATCGTGCCCAGCAGCGGCTCCGGTACGGCGAAGCGGCCGGCCTCTTCCATCACGACGGCCAGGTCCACGTCGCCGAGGCCCAGGCCGCCCGCCGACTCGGGGACGAGCAACCCGGTCACGCCCAGCGCGGCCAGGTGCTCCCACAGCCCCGGGATGCGCCCGTTCTCGCTGTCCCATGCGAGCCGCAACGCCTCCGGCGTGCACTCCTTGTGCAGCAGCTCACGCAACGCGGCACGCAGCGCGAGCTGGTCGTCGGTGAGGGCGAATCTCATCGCGGCAGTCCGAGGAGGCGCTCGGCGATGAGGTTGCGCTGGATCTCGTTGGTCCCGGCGTAGATCGGCCCGGCGAGGGAGAACTCGTAGCCGTCGAGCCAGCGCCCGCCGTCAGCCGCGGAGTCGGCCTCGGCGACGAGCACCGAGCGCTCCCCCAGCATCCGCAGCGCGGTGTCGTGGATGCGGATGTCGAGGTCGGACCAGAACAGCTTGTTCGCGCTCGACTCCGCGCCGATGGTCTCGCCCTCGAGCAGCCGCGTCGCGGTCTGCCACACGAAGTCGCGGTAGGCCTGCGCGTCGAGCCAGCAACGGTCCACGTCGGCGTCGATCGTGGGGTCGACGTCACCGAGGCGGTCGCGCAGCTGCACGAGCCGGTCGGCGGCGGCGAGGAAGCGTCCGGGCGAGCGCAGCATCAGCCCGCGCTCGGAGCCGGTCGTCGACATCGCGACCTTCCATCCCTCGCCGACCTCGCCGAGCAGGTCCTCGTCCGGGACGAAGACGTGGTCGAAGAAGACCTCGGCGAAGCCGGCCTCACCGTCGAGCTGGCGGATCGGCCGCACCGTCACGCCGTCGGCGTGCAGCGGCACGATCAGATAGGACAGTCCGTGGTGGCGCGTGGAGTCGGGGTCGGTGCGGAAGAGGCCGAAGAGCATGTCGGCGTACGCCGCCCGCGAGCACCAGGTCTTCTGGCCGTCGACGCGCCAGCCACCGTCGACCTTCGTCGCCTTCGACCGCAGCGACGCGAGGTCGCTGCCGGAGTCGGGCTCCGACCAGCCCTGCGCCCAGATCCGCTCACCGCTGGCCATCGTCGGCAGCCAGCGCAGCTTCTGCTCCTCGGTGCCGAACTCGAAGATGGTCGGCGCCAGCAGGAAGATGCCGTTCTGGCTGACCCGCCCGGGCGCTCCCGAGGCGTAGTACTCCTCCTCGAAGATCAGCCACTCGAGGATGCCCGCGCCGCGCCCGCCGAACTCCTCGGGCCAGTGCACGACCGACCAGCGCGCGTCCGAGAGCTTCTTCTCCCACGCCCGGTGAGCAGCAAAGCCGAGCGCGGTGTCCATCGACGCGAGCGGCTCCGGCGGGACGTGCGCGTCCAGCCACTCGCGCGCGGCGGTGCGCAGCGCCTCCTGCTCCGGCGTGAAGGTCAGGTCCACGCGACTACTTCTTGCGCGCGGCCGTGAGCAGCGTGTCGATCGCCTCCGGGAACGCGTCGGCGATGTCCCACACGCCGGGGACGAGGTCGGGGCAGGACAGGATGCCCACGTCGAGGTTGCCCATGTTCGACAGCACCGTGACGTTGAGGCCGGTCCCGGGCAGCAGCGGGCCGAAGGGGTAGACCGCCTCGACCCGGGCGCCGGCGCAGTAGAGCGGGATCGGCGGGCCCGGCATGTTGGACACGATCAGGCTCTGCATCGGCGGGTGCAGCCGCGACAGGCCGAGCCCGTCGTAGAGCCGCGCCCCCTGGACGACGAGCAGCGGAGGGATGAACTCCGCGACCTCGCCGACCGTGTCCAGGCCCAGCGCGTCGGCCGCCCCCTTGGACTCGCGGCTGTAGCCGGCCACCTGCTCGAGCTGGGCGACCGGGTCGGACTCGTGGATCGGCAGCGGCACCAGCAGGGCCGACAGCTTGTCCGTGCCCGCGACCTCGCCGGCGCCGACTGCCATCGGCACGCTGGCGACGAGCGGCTTGGCGGGCATCGCGTCGTGCGCGAGCAGGTACTTGCGCAGGGAGTAGGTGACCGCGGCGAGGACGACGTCGTTGACCTTCGTGTCGTACGCCGCCTTGATCTCCTTCACGTCGGCGAACGGCACGCGCGTGAAGGCGATCTCGCGCGACGACGTGAGCGCGCCGTTGACCAGGCTGCGCGGCGCGCTGAACGGCAGCGTCACCGGCGACTTCTTCGTGACCGAGCGCGCCACCATGCCGCCCATCGCTCCGACGCGCGTCG
>CAZYXZ010000136.1:0-2948 GCA_964651395.1 uncultured Frankiaceae bacterium | reverse complement strand
CATGCCGTGGTTGTGGTGCCGGCGCCATTCGTCGTCCTGCGCGTCGATGGCGGTACGGATCGCCAGCAGCAACGAGTGCGACGCGTCGAGCAGGTGCTCGAAGACCTCCGGCTTGCCGGTGCGCAGCACCGCGAGCAGCTGGCAGACCGGGCAGACCAGGCACTCCGGGCTGCGGTACGACGCCGCCGTCTGTCCCGCGCCGGCAGTCGCGCGTGCGCGCGCGTCCGCCCACCACTCCCCCGCCGCGGCGAAGAGCTTCGCGGCTTCCTCGCCCAGACTGCCGAGGTCGTGTGCATGCGCCTCGTCAGTCATCACGGCTCCCGGCGGTGAAGCTCACGGCGAGGCGCCCGTCGAGCAGCTGCGCGCCTGTCACCGTCGTGTCGCGCAGTGCCGTGGGCAGCGACAGGACGCGCCGGTGACCCGCAACGGTGAGCACCAGCTCGTCGCCCTTGCGCATGAGGTCGACCGCGGACCGGTCGGCCAGCGGGAGCGCGAGGGAGAGCCGGTAGCCGGCGCCGTCGCGGTCCAGGGTCATCGGCTCCGGTCCGTCCGGTACGACGAACGGGTCGCTGTCGCCGTACGCCGCGGCCGCGAAGGCGGCGAGCTCTGCCAGACCGACCGGCTCGGAGGCGCGGTAGGGCGAGCGGTAGACCGGCAGCGGCGCGAACGACGCGTCGACCTCGGCCAGCTGCTCGGCTTGCGCGGCGACCCAGCCGGCCCGCCAGGTGTCGTTGCCGCCGGGCGGGAAGACGCGGTTGGCGATGACGCCGTCGACCCGGTAGCCGAAGAGGGACAGCGTGGTCAGCGTCCGCCGCGACTCGGCGACGACCACCGCCTCGGGCGTGAGGACGAGGCGCACCGACGTCCGCGCCGGGTCGACGAGCGCCGCGCGGACCTCACGCAGCTCGGCGTAGAGCCGCTCCACCGCGTCGAAGACGCGGCCCTCCGGCATCGGCATGCCGGTCATGCGCGTGAGCACGGGCCGCAACGTCTTCACCATCCGCCGCTCGACCGGCCACACGCGGTCCATGTACCAGGTCAGCGCCTCGGGCAGGGCGAGCAGCCGCAGGGTCTCTGCCGTCGGGGCACAGTCGACGACGACGAGGTCCCAGGGCCCGTCGGCGACCTGGCGTCGCACCTCCAGCAGCGCGAGCACCTCCTCGGCGCCCGGCAGGACGGTGATCTCCTCGGCCTCGATCCGGTCGACGCCGGCCTGGTCGAGGACGGAGAGGAGGTAGTCCTGGATCTCGCGCCAGGTCTGCTCGAAGCGGCGCTGCCCGTCCACCTGCTGCGCATAGAGGCCGGGATCGAGCTCGGTGGGCTCGTTGCCCAGCTCCGCGTCGAAGGCGTCGCCGAGCGAGTGCGCCGCGTCCGTCGAGAGGACCAGCGTCTTCAGCCCGCGCGTCGCGGCGAGCGTCGCCGTGGCGGCCGCTGCGGTGGTCTTGCCGACGCCCCCCTTGCCGGTGAAGAGGAGGACGCGCATCAAGAAGCTTCCACTCGCTTCTTGAGCTCCTTGAGCGCGGTGTCCATGACGACCTTCTCGGCCTTGCGCTTGAACATGCCGAGCATCGGCACGCCGAGCTCGACGGACAGCTCGTAGGTCACCTCGGTCGCATCCCCCTGCGGCTCGAGCGTGTAGCTGCCGTCCATCGACTTGAGGCTGCCGGACTCCATCGTCCAGCTCACCGAGCGGTCGCTGTCCCACGTGTAGGCCAGCGTGTAGTCGGCCTTGATGACGCCGGCGTCGAGCGCGAAGCGCACCTTGTCGGCGCGCCCGTCCTTGCCGGCGTCGACCACGTCGACGCTCTTCATGAAGCCGGCCCACTCCGGGTACGCCGGGAAGTCCGCGATGACGGCCATGATGTCGGCCGGAGCGGCGTTGATCGTCACGCTGGAGCTGGCGCGGTCCGCCATGGGAAATGCCTCGCCTTCGAGAGCGGGTACGCGCGGACCTTACCCGGTGGCTAGAGCCCCACGCCGCTCACCACTCGAGCGAGAAGGGCTGCTGCGTGGCCCGGAAGTGACCGACGTTGATGCACTCGGTGCGCCCGATCCGCAGGCGCGCGGCCAGCGGGTTGTGCACATGACCGAACAGCAGGTACTCCGGCTGTGTCGCGTGCACGGCCTCCAGGAGCGCGACACTGCCGCGCTCGAAGCGCTGCGCGAGCCGGTCGTAGACCAGCCACGGCCACTCGGGGGGAATGTGCGCGCAGAGGATGTCGACCTTGCCGACCGCGGCCACCTTGGCGGCGTACACCTCGTCGGTCAGCTCGGTCGGCGTGCGCATCGGCGTCTGCAAGCCGCCGCCGACGAAGCCCACCGTCTTGCCGCCGAGCTCGATCACCTGGCCGTCCACCATGTTCACACCGTCGCGCAGGTAGTCGTCGAAGAGGTGCGGCAGGTCGACGTTGCCGAACGTGAGGTACGTCGGTGAGGGGAACGCGGCGAACATCTCGGCGTACTGCCCGCGGATCGCCCCGTCGATGATCTCGGCGCGGTCGCCCGGCAGCCGGCTCCAGAGCTCACGCGACCAGTCCCGCGCCTCGTCGAAGCGCTTCGCGGTCCGCAGCTCGACCAGCGTGGCCACGGCCTCGGTACCGAACAGGTCGGCCATCAACCCGCTGTAGTCGTCGTAGTCGATGAAGTGGATCAGGTCGCCGAGACAGATGAGCGCGTCGGCGCCGTCGCCCGCGCGGGCCAGCGACGTGGCCGCCCCGTGCACGTCGCTGACGACGTTGACCCGCATGGGCCGAGCATAGGCGGCGCCCAGCTGTCCTAGGTGAACGGCAGCGTCGCCGCCGTCGGTTCGCCGGCCGGCGCCGGCTCACCCGGCAACGGCGTCGCCTCGCTGCCGTCGGTCGGGGCCGGGCTGGCGCTCGGGTCGACCGGCACGACGCCGGTGCCCGGGTCCACGCCGGGGTCGACGTTCACGTCCTCCGTCGGCGTCA
>CAZYXZ010000135.1:0-2952 GCA_964651395.1 uncultured Frankiaceae bacterium | reverse complement strand
GGGCGGCCTTCGTCGTCTTCAGGACGCGCGCAGCCCGCACCCAGGCCGCAGCCGCGGCGCGGTCGTCGGGCACGAACCCGCTGTCCAGCAATCGCCCGCCCAGATGCCAGGTGATGACGACGAAGGCGTCGAGGTCCTCCGCGAAGCGGCCGGCGTGCGAGGAGTCGAGCCGCACGTCGTGCACCTCGGCGGCCGGCACGAAGACGTCGGGCCGGCCGCGACGGCGCAGGACGAGACCCTCGGGGTGCGCGCGCACCGCCGACGGCTCGTCGTGCGACCGCAGCTGCCGGCCGTTGACGTGGTCACGCCAGTCGTCCGCGGCCGTGGTCCCGGCGTACGTGCCGAACAGCGTCGGCGCGAGGTCCGGCCCCAGCTGCGCGGGAACGTCGGCCGGCCGGGCCAGCCGGCGGAGGGCGCTCACTGCAGCTTGCCGTCGAGGACGGTGGGGCGGCCGTGCAGGAACGTCGCGACCACCTTCGCGGGCAGCGAGCGGCCGGCGTAGGGCGTGTTGCGGCTGCGGGAGGCCAGCTGCGCCGGGTCGACGGTCCAGCGCGCCGAGGGGTCGACCAGCGTGAGGTTGGCCGGGGCGCCGGCCGACAGCGCCAGCCCGTGCTCGACCAGCCCGCCGATGCGCGCCGGCCGCGCCGACATCCGGTCCGCGAGCCCGCTCCACGTGAGCAGCCCGGTGTCGACCATCGTCTCGACGACGACGGAGAGCGCGGTCTCGAGACCCAGCATCCCGAACGCGGCGCAACCCCACTCGGTCTCCTTGTCCTCGAGGCTGTGCGGGGCATGGTCGGTGGCCACGGCGTCGATCGTGCCGTCCGCGAGGCCCGCGCGCAGCGCCTCGACGTCGGTCTGCGTGCGCAGCGGCGGGTTCACCTTGAACAGCGGGTCGTAGGTGCGCGCCAGCTCGTCCGTCAGCAGCAGGTGGTGCGGCGTGACCTCGGCGGTGACCGCGATGCCCCGCGCCTTGGCCCAGCGGATGATCTCGACCGAGCCGGCGGTGGAGACGTGGCAGACGTGCAGGCGACTTCCGACGTGACCGGCCAGCAGGCAGTCGCGCGCGATCACCGACTCCTCGGCGACCGCGGGCCAGCCGGTGAGCCCGAGCACCGCGGAGACCGGCCCCTCGTTCATCTGCGCGCCCTCGGTGAGGCGCGGCTCCTGCGCGTGCTGCGCGATCACCCCGTCGAACGCCTTGACGTACTCCAGCGCCCGGCGCATCAGCGCAGCGTCGGAGACGCAGTGACCGTCGTCGGAGAAGACGCGGACCCGCGCGGCGGAGTCGGCCATCGCGCCGAGCTCCGCGAGCTTCGTGCCCTCCAGCCCCAGCGTGACCGCGCCGACCGGACGCACCTCGCAGTGCCCCGCGTCGCGGCCGAGCCGCCAGACCTGCTCGACGACGCCGGCCACGTCGGCCACCGGGTCGGTGTTGGCCATCGCGTGGACGGCGGTGTAGCCGCCGAGCGCGGCGGCCGCGGTGCCCGACTCCACCGTCTCGGCGTCCTCGCGACCCGGCTCGCGCAGGTGTGTGTGCAGGTCGACCAGCCCGGGCAGCGCGAGCAGACCGCTCGCCTCGATCACCTGGCACCCGGCGTCGTCGAGCCCGGCGCCGGTCTCGGCGACGATGCCCTCGACGATGCGCAGGTCGGAGAGCTCCTCGCCGCCCGCCGGGTCGACCAGCCGCGCCGCGCGGATCAGCCAGGCGCTCATGCGATGTCCTCGTCCGGTACGTCGGGGCCGCCCAGCATGAGATAGAGCAGCGCCATGCGCACGCTGACACCGTTGCTGACCTGCTCGACGATGGTCGACCGCGGGGAGTCGGCCACGTCCGCCGCGATCTCGACACCGCGGTTCATGGGACCGGGGTGCATGACGATGGCCGTGTCCGGCAGCGCGGCCATCCGGTCCGCGTCCAGTCCGTAGCGGCGGCTGTACTCGCGGACGCTCGGGAAGAACGCCGCGTGCATCCGCTCCCGCTGGACACGCAGCATCATGACGACGTCGGCCTTCGGCAGCACTGCGTCGAGGTCGTAGGAGATCTCCGCCGGCCAGGTCTCGACGCCGACCGGCAGCAGCGTCGGCGGCGCGACCAGCGTCGTGTGCGCGCCGAGGGTGCTGAGCAGCAGGACGTTGCTGCGGGCGACGCGCGAGTGGAGGACGTCGCCGACGATCGCGACGCGCAGCCCCTCGAGCCGGCCGAGCCGCTCGCGCATCGTGAACGCGTCGAGGAGGGCCTGCGTCGGGTGCTCGTGGGTGCCGTCGCCGGCGTTGATCACCGAGCCGCGGATCCAGCCCGCCAGCCGGTGCGGCGCCCCCGAAGCCGAGTGCCGGATGACGACCGCGTCGGCGCCCATCGCCTCCAGCGTCCAGGCCGTGTCCTTGAGGCTCTCCCCCTTGGAGACGCTCGAGCCCTTGGCCGAGAAGTTGATGACGTCCGCGGAGAGCCGCTTGGCGGCCACCTCGAACGACGTGCGCGTGCGCGTCGAGTCCTCGAAGAAGAGGTTCACCACTGTGCGGCCGCGCAGGGTGGGCAGCTTCTTGATCGGCCGGTCGGCCACCTCGGCCATGGTCGTCGCCGTGTCGAGCACGAGCAGCGCGTCGTCCTTGCTGAGGTCCGCGGCGGAAAGCAGGTGCCGGTTCATGCTCCGTCCCCCTCGGCGTCGGCGCGGGTCAGGTCGGCTGGGCCGAGCAGGACGGCGTCGCGTCCGTCGTACTCCTTCAGGAGCACGTGCACCACCTCGCGCGTCGAGGTGGGCAGGTTCTTGCCGACGTAGTCCGCGCGCAGGGGCAGCTCGCGGTGGCCACGGTCGACCAGGACGGCGAGCTGGACAGCACGCGGCCGGCCCAGGTCGGAGAGCGCGTCGAGCGCCGCGCGTACGGTCCGGCCGGAGAAGAGGACGTCGTCGACCAGGACGACCACCTTGCCGTCGATGCCGCCCGCAGGGA
>CAZYXZ010000134.1:0-2970 GCA_964651395.1 uncultured Frankiaceae bacterium | reverse complement strand
GCCGCCCATCGCTCCGACGCGCTTCGTCGAGTTGGCCACCGCCTTCGCGGCGCGCACCGGCCGGCGCAGCGCGTTGAAGCCGGCCTTCGCGAGCAGCGACACCGACCCGGGGACCGCCTCCTCGGCCAGCTCGGCGGCCGGCTCCACCTCGCGTCCCTCGGGGCCGAAGTCGAGCAGCTGCGCCATCATGTCTGCGCCCGCCGACCCGTAGATGGTCGAGTGGTGCATCTTCGCGACCAGCGCAACCTGGCCGCCCTTCATTCCCTCGACGATGGTCATCTCGAACAGCGGACGGTCACGCTCCAGCCGCTGCGCCGCGATCTCGCCGACCAGCAGGCCGAGCGTGCGCAGGTCGCCCGGCTCGGGGATCTCCAGGCGCTGCAGGTGGTCGTCGAGGACCACGTCGTGGTCGTGCACCCAGTACGGGTGGTCGAGGTGCAGCGGTACGTCGACCAGCCGGCGCTGGAAGGCGGGCATGAGGTGGATTCGCTCGTCGAGCGTCTTGCGGAACCGTTCGTAGCTGAACTGCGAGTCCGCCGCGCCGGCGTCGAGCAGCATCACGCCAAGCACGTGCTGCGGCATCTGCGCCGACTCGATGTAGAGGAACGACGCGTCCATCGCGCTGAGCTGGTCCATGGGCGGCTCTCCTAGCTCAGGCTCTCGATGGCGTGGGCCTTGGCCCAGGTGTAGTCGGCCTTGCCGGCCGGCGAGCGCACGATCTGGTCCACCACGACGAGGTCGCGTGGCAGCTTGTAGCCCGCGACGTGCGCGCGGCCGTACTCCTTGAGCTCGTCGAGAGTGAGCGACTTGCCGGGCGCGAGCTGCACCAGGGCGACCACGCGCTCGCCCCACCGCTCGTCCGGTACGCCGACCACGAGCGCGTCGGTCACCGCGTCGTGCGCGCGCAGCGGCTCCTCGACCTCTTCCGGGTAGACCTTCTCGCCGCCCGTGTTGATGCACTGCGAACCACGGCCGAGCATGCGCACGGTGCCGTCGTCCTCGACGGTTGCGTCGTCGCCGGTCAGCGCCCATCGCACACCGTCGACCTCGACGAAGGTCCGCGCCGACTTCTCCGGGTCGTTGTGGTAGCGCAACGGCACGTGCCCGCGCCGCGCCACCTTCCCGACTTCACCAGGGCCCACGGGCTTGCCGCTCCCGTTGAGCACGGCGGTGAACTCGCCGAGCTGGAACGTCGCGCCGCCCTGCCCGCCCTTCGCGCCGAGGACGCCGGTCTCCGACGAGCCGAGCGAGTCCACGATCATCCGGTTGGGCAGCAGCGCCGCGAGCCGGTCCTTGCTCTGCTGCGACAGCGCGGCGCCGCTGGAAGCGATCACCCAGAGACCGGAGGTGTCGATCTCCGGATGCGCCTCGAGCTCGTCGAGCAGCGGGCGGGCCATCGCGTCGCCGACCACGACCAGGGTGAGAACGCGCTCCCTTGCGATGACGTCCCAAATCTCGGCGGCCTCGAACCGGCCGTGCGGCGTCATCACGACCTTCCCGCCGCAGAACAGATGGTGGAAGGTCAGCCAGTGCGCTGCCGCGTGCATGAGCGGCGGCGCGGCCAGGGCGCACAGCCCCGGCTCGGGCAACCGGGTGGCCAGCTCCTTCTCGTCGGCGACGAAGTTGCCCAGCTGCGCGACGTCACCGCCGCCCATCGCCGCCTTGAAGATGTCCTCATGCCGCCAAACGACGCCCTTCGGCAGCCCGGTCGTCCCCCCGGTGTAGATCAGGTAGAGGTCGTCGCCGGACCGGCCGGGAGTCTCGGGCCGCGAGGGAGAGGCCGCCGAAAGGACGTCCTCGTAGTCGCCGTCGACGACCAGTCGGGCACGCAGCTCGGGGCCGTCGGCCAGCGCAGCGTCGACCTGTGGCGCGAACGACGCGTGGTGCAGCAGGGCGACGATGCCGCTGTCGTCGAACAGGTGCCGCAGCTCGCGCTCGACGTAGCGGTAGTTGATGTTCACCGGGATGGCCCGCAGCTTGAACGCCGCCAGCATGCCCTCGACGTACTCCGAACCGTTGGCGAGTTGGAGGCCGACGGTGTCGCCGACCCCGACACCCTTCGCGGCCAGCGTGTTGGCCAGCCGGTTGGCGCGCTCGTCCAGCTGCCGGTAGGACAAGCGACGGTCGCCCACGACGAGGATCTCGCGGTCGGGATCGGCGTCGGCGACGGCCTCGAACAGGTCGGCCAGGTTGAAGCTCACGGACCAGACTCTGACGCATCGTCAGGTCGCGCGCCAGGCATGCAGGCGGCCGCGAGGGTGGACAGGGCGTCGGCCCGGAGGAAGGAGCGCACCGGGTCGGCCTCGACGCCGTTCGTGAGGTAGCAGAAGGACAAGCCGGAGTCCGGGTCGGCCCACGCGATCTGCCCGCCGATCCCCGACGCGCCGAACGCGCGCGGACCGACTCCGCGGCCGAACTGGCGCAACGCCGCCGCGTCGCCCTCCCCCGCGACGACCAGACCGAGCGTGCGGTTGGCCGGCACCCGGATCCACGGGTCCTCCAGGGTGTTGCGGACCTGGCCGGTGCCGTCGGCCAGCACCGCCGGGTCCCACAGCCGGCCGGGGTTGTGCAGCATCGCCTGGTAGAGCAGCGCGACGTCGCGGGCCCGGCCCACTGCGCCCGACCCGGGTACGCCGATCGCGCGCACGTGCGGCTGGTTGTAGAGCAGCGTGTACTCCTGCTCCCCGGACGCGTCCGGGAGGCCGGTCCGCGGCGGGCCCTCGGCGGGGATCACCGACACCTCGACGATGTCGCCCTGCTCGCCCTCCGGTACGCCGAGCCGGAAGTCGCTGAGGCCCAGCGGGTCGAGCACGCGGCTGTTCACGTAGGCGCAGTAGTTCTGGCCGGTGACCCGCTCGATCATCTCGGCGATCACCCAGTGGTAGCTGACAGTGCTGTACTCGGTGGTCGTGCCGGGCGGCGCGTCCAGGCGCCACTGCGCGAAGTGGCGCCGGCGCCCGTCGCGGGTCG
>CAZYXZ010000133.1:0-3179 GCA_964651395.1 uncultured Frankiaceae bacterium | reverse complement strand
CAGTCGACGCATCGGTTGGGGTCGCATCCGACGCCGCATCCGTCGCAGAGTCCGGCGTCGGCGGCACGCCTTCCGATCGGTCCGATCCGGCCGAACCACCCCAGCAGGACCTCGAACGGCTCCGCGTTGCGCAGCCAGGAAACCTGTCCGAATGCCGCCATGCCTGCGAGGGTCAGGATGGTGAACGCGAGCATGAGGGCCGCAACCGTTCCCGCCGCGTCGCTGCCGGGCAGCACGAGCTCGGCCCACAGGCCGACGGCGAGAAGGGCGACGGCGGGCCAGCGACCGAGCCCTGCCGGATAGGGGAGGCCGGCGTCGAGGCCGCGGGACGCGCCCAGGCGGCGCGCGACGCCGTCCAGCGCCGCGTGGGTCGTCCGGAACGGGCTGAACGATGGCCACGGATTGCCGACGAGAACGGCGACGATCGGCATCCCGACCCAGATGCCGATCCAGAACAGCACCGCGGGCAGCGGGCTGATGTCGCCGATGAGGAAGCCCACCGCGATTGCGCCGTACCACCACGCGAGGCCGAGGACCCGCACCATCCAGCGGCCGACGGCCGCGAGTCCGAGCGGGAGGTCCGCGCCGCCGACCACGCGCCGACGGTCGTCATCACGCGAGACGAGGGCCGTGACGACGAACGACGCGGCCACGGCGACGGCCGCTCCGACGAGGTAGAGCCACAGGGGGACGGGCAGCTGGAACGTGCCGCCGACCGCGTGCGCCGCGGCGGGGGATGGCGCGACGGCCAGCCCGGCCGCGGCGAGGCCGATGCCGGCGATCCGGCGCCGACTACGGCTCATTGATGGTGAGGATCCCGATCTCGACCCCCGCGGGGTCGTCGGAGGCGTGGAACTCGATCGGGAACTGACCGGAGCGGTCGGCGCCGAAGGAGATCTCGGTCGTCACGCCGGCGGAGACGGTGGTGGCCGGTACCACCTCGTCGTACCCGTGGATGTGGAACACGCCGTCGGCCTCGGCCGCCACGCGCAGTGTCACCTCCTGGCCGCGGCAGGCATCCGGGTCGTTGGGTGACATCGACGTCGCCGTCACCGTGAGGTCGATGACCGGGGCGGCGGAGGGGCAGGCGGCGGCGTTCGGGATGCATGCGGCGAGCACGAGGCTGCTGACGGCGATGGCCGCGACGCGTGCGCGGCGCCGCCGCGTGACGAGGGTCGCACCGAGCACGAGCAGGAGGCTGCCCGCGATGATCGACGGCTCGGCTGCCGGTGGGGGCAGGGCGGTGTCGGGTGTCGGCACCGTTGCCGCCCTGACGGAGAAGGTCAGCTCGCCCTCGGCCTCGTGACCGTCGACGGCCACCGAGCGCCAGGCGACGACGTACACGCCGATCGCGTCGGACGCGAGCGTGCCGGTCAGCACGTTACGGTCGGCCACCTCGAGGTCGAGCGTGCCCGTGCCTGCTGTCGTGCCATCGGGGCCGGTGACCTCGAACCTCGAGCCGTCGGCGCTCAGCTCACCGCTGAACATGAGCACGACGGCCTCAGGGACCCGGCCGAGGGCGGTGCCGTCCGCCGGGTCGGACGATTCGAGCTCGGTGTGGGCGATGGCAACGGCCGGTGCGAAGACCAGGAGCAGGCCGGCGCCTGCCAGCAGACGCGGAAGGCGTGACATGTGCGTTCCCCGATGTTGGCTCACGGCGATCCCCACCGGGAGCGAAGGTAGGCGATGAGGTCGAGACGCTCGTCGGGACGCAGCTGCCCGGCGAACGGCGGCATGGCCGTGCCGGCCACCCCGTAGGCGATACGGTACGCCAGTGCGGCGTCGCTCGCGTCACGCACGGCGTCGGCGAGCGGCCCGGCCGCCGGGAGCGTTCGAATCGGCCCGTCGCCGTCGCCATCGATGCCGTGGCACGACGCGCAGTTGGCGCGATAGAGCAGCTCGCCGCGAGACACGGCGTCGTCGCCTGCGGCTGGCGAGGGTGCGGGCGAGCGCAGCACGGCGGCCGGGGCGGCGTTGGCGGCGTCGACGAACGCTCGCGACCCCACGGCAAGGCCGCTTCCGACGACGAGCACGCCGAGGACCGCCCGCACGATCGTCCGTCTGCCGTCACGCGCCGCACCGCGTCCGCTCCCCAGGGCGACGATCGCGATGAGACCGATGAGGGGCACGAGCCAGCCGAGGACGCCGCGCGGCACGAACGACCAGGCGACCGCCAGCGGCACCGGAACGCCGATGCCCGTGTCGGCCGGCGGGACGAGCTCCTCGGCCGAGGCGCGCTCCACCGGCACTTCGACCCGGACGGCGGCGTCGAGCGCGCCTGAGCGTCGCACGACGACCTCGAGCTCCCAGGTGCCGACCACCGACGCGAATGCGCCGCGTGCGGCGAAGAGGCCCGGAAACGCGGGATCCGGCACCAGCGCGACCCGGATCGGCTCGATGCCCGCCTCGTCGGGAGCGGTGAAGACAGCGAACGCACGCTGGACATCGTCACGCGGAAGGCCCGTCACGGCATCGGTGAGCGAGACCTGGACGGTCTGCGTCCCCGGTGCTGCCGGTTGCACCGTGGCATGCACCCGGATCGGGCCGACGTTGCCGAACAGGTGTGCCGGCGCGGCCGGTCGTGCCGTGAGGACCGGCTGTCGCGCGGAGGCCGGCTGGATCGTGACCATCGTGGCCGCCGCACTCACCGCAAGCACACCGATGACGAGCTCTGCCGCCACCAGCCCCGCAATGGCGGCCCGGCCGCGACCTCGCAGAGCGAGATGGTTGACCGCGCCGATCCCCAGGGCCACCGCGAGCAGCGTCGCCTTCGCGACGAGCAGGTTCCCGTAGTCGCTCGCCACCAGGTCGCGCCCCGACCCCAGCACGAGCGGCGAGTTGGCGACGCCGGTCAGCGCGACGACGGGCGCCGCGAGGACGGCCACGCGCCCATGTCGCCGCAGCACCACGCCGACGCCGGCTCGCCGGCCGACCAGGAGCAGCCCGGGCATCGCTCCCAGCCATGCCGCCACCGCGACGAGGTGGAGCCAGTCGACGGCCGCGAATCCCGGTCCGCCGATCGAGGCAGCATGGCCGGCGGCGCTCATCCCGGCGAGGGCGATGCCCGCCAGCGCCGCAGCGACCGGCTGGCGCCACGGCTGCTGGTTCCGCCCGGGGATCGCCGCGAGCACCACGATGCTCGCGGCGGCGAGCACCGTCACGCGCATCGCCAGGGCGAA
>CAZYXZ010000132.1:0-3216 GCA_964651395.1 uncultured Frankiaceae bacterium | reverse complement strand
AAACGTGAGATCAACCGACGGACAGAGGTGTTGCGCGCCGTCCTCGAGCCGGACCCCCTGTCGGAGCTGCCGCAGGGTCGGGGGCCGGACCGTGCCGGTGACCTCCGCGATGTAGGTCTTCGGCACCCCGTGCGTGGGGTGCGTCAGGCGCTGGGCCAGCTCCCCGTCGTTGGTGAGCAGGAGCAGGCCGGTGCTCTCGGCGTCCAGCCGGCCCACGTGGAACAGGCGGGCTGCCCGGTCGGCCACCAGGTCTCCCACGCACGGCCGGCCGCGCTCGTCGCTCATCGTGGAGACCATGCCCTGGGGCTTGTGCAGCGCGAGGTAGACGTGCTCGGCAGCCGGCGGCAGCAGCGCGCCGTCCACCTTGATCACCGCCCGGTGCGGGTGCACCCGCAGGCCTTGCTCACGCACGGTGCGGCCGTCCACCTCGACCCGGCCCTCCGCGATGAGGATCTCGCACGCGCGGCGTGATCCCAGGCCCGCCTGCGCGAGGACTTTCTGCAGACGGATGCCTTCATCTGAACTCGAGGTCGAGCCTGCGTCGGTCGTGTCCGGCTCGTCCTCGTGCTCAGGCCTGCCCGTACTCGGCCGATCCGTCACAGCTCGCTGTCGACCTCGTCCAGCTCGGGCAGGAGCGGCGCCAGGCTGGGCAGCTCCTCGAGCGAGCGTAGTCCTATGCGCTCGAGGAAGTGCTGGGTCGTCACGTACAGATGGGCGCCGGACGCGCCCTCCTCACCGGTCTCGGTGATCAGTCCGCGCGCCATGAGCGTGCGGACCACGCCGTCCACGTTCACGCCGCGGATCGCCGCGACGCTCTGCCGCGTGACCGGCTGGCGGTAGGCGATCACGGCGAGCGTCTCCAGCGCCGCCTGCGTGAGCCGGGCGTGCTGGCCCTCCCGCACGAACCGCTCCACGTACGGCGCGCACGCGGCTGCCGTGTACAGGCGCCAGCCGCCGCCGACCTCGCGCAGCTCGAAGCCACGGCCGGCGGCGGCGTACTCCTCCGCCAGGGCCACCAGCTCGGCCGCGACCTGCTTGCGCGGGGCCTCGGTGACCTGGGCCAGCTCCACCACCGGCACCGGCTCGTCGACCACCAGCAGGATCGACTCCAGGATCTGGCGCAGGGCCGGCCCGGGACCGTCCACCGTGACTGTTATGTCAGGCTGGGAGGTCAGGTCCACGACCTCGGGGCGCTGGCCGGGCTGGTTCGGCCCGGACCGGCCGTCTGAGCCGTTTTCGTGCGTACCGCTGGTCATGCCGGATCCGCTCCGACGCCGGGCTCGTCGTACTCCTCGGTCCGCAGGTAGCTCCCGGGGGCCTCCCCCGTCCACCGGACCTGCAGGTCGCCGAGGGCGACGATCTGCTCGAAGACGACGTGCCCCTCCCGGTAGAGCTCGAGCAGCGCCAGGAACCGCGCGACCACCTCCAGGGTGGTCTGGCAGTCCGCGACGAGGTTGCGGAACGAGCTGCGGCCCAGCGCGGCCAAGCGCCCCGCCAGCACGATGGCGTGCTCGCGCACGCTCACCCGCGGCGTGTGCACGTGCTCGATCGCCACCACGGGGGCCTCCCGCGGCGCCAGCGCGGCGGCGGCGCAACGGGCCAGCTGCTCGGGCGTGACCCCGACCAGGACGTCGGGCAGCAGGGCCGCGAACACCGGGTCGGCGCCCACGGTGCGGGGCGCGTGGAGCGCCTCGGCCGCCATCGCGGCGGCCAGCAGACCGGCGGCTTCCTTGTACGCGCGGTACTGGAGCAGGCGCGCGAAGAGCAGGTCGCGGGCCTCCAGCAGGGCGAGGTCCTCGTCGTCCTCGACCTCGCCGGCCGGCAGGAGGCGGGCCGCCTTGAGGTCCAGGAGGGTCGCCGCGACGACCAGGAACTCGGTCGCCGTCCCCAGGTCCCAGACCGGCCCGGCGGCCCGGATGAAGGCGATGAACTCGTCGGTGACCTGGCTGAGCGCCACCTCGGTGACGTCGAGCTGGTGCTTGGCGATCAGCCCGAGCAGCAGGTCGAAGGGGCCCTCGAAGTTGGCCAGATGCACCTCGAAGCCGGGCACCGGCGTGCCGTCGGCGGTCAGCGCCGGCTGGGGCCGGGCGGGTGCGGAGGGCATGGCGCGACGGTAGCAGCCGGGCCGGCCGTCCCCCGGCGAGCGACACGACGCGAGCGCTGCCCGGCTGTTGGGAGATTTATCGATGAAGCGACTAGACGAGCAGGCGGGCCAACGCCTGGAGCACCGGGTCCGAGACCGCGCCCACCACGCGCACCAGCAGGCCGGCGCCGCTGAACAGCGGGAGCAGGAGCAGGAACACGATGGCCAGCCCGTAGTTCTGCTCCTCGAGCTTGTAGCGCACGTTCGCCCAGCCGGGCGTGCGCGGCGCGTAGGCCCAGAGCACGTGCGCCGCGTCCAGCGGCGGCAGCGGGATCAGCCGCAGCGCGGCCAGGAACACGTTGGTCAGACCGAACAGGGCGAGCACGACGGCCCCGGCCGACAGGGTCCGCGCCTCGTCCAGGTCGGGCACGCTCACCCGGCCCAGGAGGCCCAGGAGCAGGTCCCCGCCGGACACCAGCTTCAGCGCCGCCAGCGCCGCGGCGCCCAGCAGCAGGTTCACGACCGGCCCCGCGGCGACGACGAGCACGAGACGCCCGCGGCCCCTCAGCCGGCGCGGGTCGAGGTCGAGAGGCTTGGACCAGCCCACGCCGCCGAGGATCATCGCGACGACGCCAAAGGGATCGATATGTCGACGAATATCCAGAGAGGTTCGGCGCTGTAGCCGCGCCGGCGCGCTGTCCCCCAGCCGCCGGGCCAGCAGCGCCTGCACGACGGGCGGCAGGACCGTCCCCGCGCCCAGGCCGAGGAGGGCACCGAGCAGCGACGCCGGATCGCTGAGCAGGAAGATCAGGCCGACCGGGATCATGCGGGCGCACTCCGGCCGCGCCGGTGGGCGTTCAGCGGCCGCGGAGGCGGCGGACGAGGATGCTCTGCTCGCCCTTCGCCTCGAGGTCCTCCAGCACGAAGGACAGCGCCTCGCGGACGATCCGGCCACGGTCGACGGCGACCGTGTGGTCGCCGCGCAGCGTCAGCCGCGCCCGCTCGAGGTCGATGAGCTCCTCGGCGGAGCAGTAGACGGTGATCTTCTCGTCGTGCCGCTCGCGGCCGGTGGGTCGGCGGTCGGCGCCGCGACGGCGGCGAGCGGCCGGTTCGGGCGCCTCTCCTCCGGCCTC
>CAZYXZ010000131.1:0-3454 GCA_964651395.1 uncultured Frankiaceae bacterium | reverse complement strand
TGCGCATGCCGCCGTCGGCGATGACGTGGACGTAGCGGCCGCCCGACTCGTCGAGGTAGTCGCGGCGCGCGCCCGCGGCGTCGGCGATCGCCGTGGCCATCGGTACGCCGACGCCGAGCACGCCGCGCGTCGTACAGGCGTGGCCCGGGCCGACGCCGACGAGCACGCCGGCCGCGCCGGTGCGCATGAGGTGCAGGGCGGTCTGGTACGTCGCGCAGCCGCCGACGATGACCGGCACGTCGAGCTCGGCGATGAACTTCTTCAGGTTGAGCGGCTCGTCACGGCTGGACACGTGCTCGGCGGAGACCACCGTGCCCTGGATGACGAAGATGTCGACGCCGGAGTCGAGCACCGTCTTGTGGAACTGCTGCGTGCGCTGCGGGGTCAGCGAGGCGGCGGTGGTCACGCCGGCGGCCTTGATCTCGGCGATCCGCTGGCCGATCAGGTGCTCCTTGATCGGCTCGGCGTAGATCTCCTGCATGCGCTTCGTAGCGCTGGCGTCGTCGAGCTGGGCGATCTCGTCGAGCAGCGGGTCCGGGTCGTCGTAGCGGGTCCAGAGGCCTTCGAGGTTGAGCACCCCCAGGCCGCCGAGCTTGCCGATCTCGATGGCCGAGCGCGGCGACACGACGCCGTCCATGGCGCTGGCCAGCAGCGGCAGCTCGAACCGGAAGGCGTCGATCTCCCAGGCGATGGACACGTCCTGCGGGTCACGCGTGCGCCGGCTGGGCACGATCGCGATGTCGTCGAAGCCGTAGGCACGACGGCCGGTCTTGCCGATCCCGATCTCGACGTCCGCCACGCTCGTCGATCCTTCCCTCTGGTGAGCCAAAATGCCGGAGCCGACGGGTCGTGGGAATCGACGCCGCCGGTGTGTTGGGGAGAACCGCGAGTGTAACCCAGTCCGTCAGCCAGGAGCGGTACCGTGGTCGCGTGGATGACGACCAGCCGGTGGACCCCTTCCTCGGCGACTTCGACCCGGCCGCCGCGCTGGAGTCCGCCGACGAGGACGAGCTCCCTACCCCGATTTCCCCCGACGAGCGCGAGGACGTCCTCGCCGACCTGGCCGACCTCGAGGTCTACCGCGCCCTCCTCGAGCCGCGCGGCGTCCGCGGCCTGGTCGTCGACTGCGACGACTGTGACGAAGCGCACTACTTCGGCTGGGACCTGCTCAAGTCCAACCTGCGCCACCTGCTCGACCGGGGGCAGAGCCGCGTGCACGAGCCGGCCTACGCGCCCGACCCCGCCGACTACGTCAGCTGGGACTACGCGAGGGGGTTCGCCGACGGCGTGCTCGACGCGTCCGGCGGCGACGACGAGGACGAGCTCTCCTCAGGCTGATCCTTCAGCAGGGAACCCGCGCGCGAGGGCGGGTCGTCCGAGGTCTCCCCCAGCCCGTAGCCGCGCAGCCGCGTGCGCAGCAGCAGCGCGCCGCAGACCACGGCCAGCACCACGGCCAGGATCTGCGTGCCGGTGAGCGAGACCGGGCCGAGCGCGAAGTGCTCGTCGACCTGCGACCGGGTGTTGTCGAGGACCACCCGCTGGACGCCGTACCAGAGGCCCCACACGCAGATCAGCGAGCCGGCGCGGAACGTGGCGCGCTTGCGCAGCCACATAAGGAGGAGGAACAGGGCGAGTACGCCGACCAGGTCGTAGGCCGCGGGCAGCAGGTAGGTGCAGCCGGCGTAGAACCGGCCGGGCTCGGCGCAGTCACCGGGGATCGCGGGCGACGGGTTGAAGCCGGGCGCGAGGTGGTAGCCGTTCTTGATCGTGAAGCTGATCGCCTTCGCCCACTCCGGCGCCGGGTTGCCGAGGTGGTCGGCGATGACCAGGTCGCCGATGCGGCCCATGACGACACCGAGCGCGAAGCCCGGGGCGGCGGCGTCGAGGAACCGTGGCAGGTGCACCTTGGCCTTGCGCAGCACCGGCAGTGCGGCCAGCACGCCCCCGATGAAGCCGCCGAACAGCGCGATGCCGCCGCGCCAGACCGCGAGGACGTCGCCGAGCGAGTGGAAGTTGTCCGGCTGCGAGATGACGTAGTCCAGGCGCGCGCCGACGACCACGCCGACGACCGACCAGGTCAGCGCCTTGACGACCACCTCGGGGTCGAGGTCCCGCCGGCGTACCTCGTCGAGCAGCAGCCGCGCTCCGAGCAGGAAGCCGACCGCGGTCATGACCCCGTGCGGCGACAGGAGGAGCACCCGCTGGACAGGCGGGTAGGACACTGCGAGCGGCGTCAGGATTGCAGCAGCTCCGCCAGGTCGGGCCGGGCCAGCCAGCCCTCGCGCAGGTCCTCGGGCAGCTCGCCCGCGATGGACAGCACAGCGGATCGCGCGGCCGCGAGGCAGGTCGCGCTCTCGGCGTCGTCGGTGCCGGCCAGCACGGCGCCGAGCACCGCCCGGGCCGGCCAGACCAGCGGCAGCGCGCCGAGTCCTTCGGCCAGCGTCGCCGCGCGGCGCAGCGAGGCCACGCCCGCGTCGTCGCCGTGCTGCACCTGGGCGACGCCGAGGAAGAGCAGGCTCTTCGCGACGTGGCGCGGCGCCCGCGCCCGCTCGGCGCGCGCGACGGCGGCCTCCGCGGCCTCGATCGCGGTCTCGTGGTCCTCGTCGAGCAGGGCCAGCTCGGTGCGCACCCAGTCGAAGCGGACGCGCTGCCGCCACCACTCGGTCGGCCGGTCCGGCAGCAGCGTGGCCGCCGCCTCGGCCTCGGCGTGCGCGCGGTCGGACTCGCCGAGGCCGATCGCGTCCGCGGCCAGGCCGCGCCGGCAGGCGAAGCCGGCCTCGCCGGCGCCGTCGGAGTAGTTGAGGCCCTGCTCGTCGTACGCGCGGGCGTCGTCGTGGCGGCCGAGCTGGCGGTAGACGCTGCCCATGCTCGCGCCGGCCAGCGCGCCGAAGAGGCGGCTCTCCGGCGCGGCGTCGGCGGCCGCGGCGTCGAGCAGCGGGGCGAGCGTGTCGATGGCCTGCGCGTAGCGGCCGCTGGCACCGAGCGAGAGGCCGAGCAGCCAGGACGCGGCAGTGGCCTCCGCCGTACGGGCCTCGGCGCGGGCCAGCTCGACAGCCTTGGTCAGCGCCTCGACGGCCTTCGCGGGCGGGCCGTGGAAGGCCGCTCGCTCGCCCTCGGCGAGCAGCTTGCCCAGGTCCTCCGCCACGTGCCCTCCCAGACCGATTTGTCGCATGGTGACCGCGCGAGGATAACGGGTTAGGCCTCAGCTCACCCCAACGGCGACCTGCACGAGGTGCACGGCGTCGCCGAGGTCGTAGGCGAGGGCCGCGCGGCCGGGTACCGCGGCCGGGTCCCAGCCCGGTCCCGCGACGATCGCGGCGGTCGGTGGGCGCGTGGCCGGGAGCTCGTCGAGCGGGACGAGCGCGGCCGGCTCGGGCGTGGAGGCCCAGACCAGGATCGCGGCCGGACCGGTCCGGCGTACGGCGGACAGCAGCGCCGCGCCGGGCAGCGCCGA
>CAZYXZ010000130.1:0-3519 GCA_964651395.1 uncultured Frankiaceae bacterium | reverse complement strand
CGGTCGCCGTAGCGGTCGCCGTAGCGGTCGCCGATGCGCTCGTACTCGCGGTCGGGGTGGCAGCGGTCGAGCAGGCTCCACGGTTGACGACGTTGCTGTCGAGAGTCACAGCGCCGTTGCGGGCGAGCAGGCGGCCGGCGACGGTCGCGCTCGTGTTCGCCGTGATCGACGTCAGCGCCAGGATCGTGCCGCGGAAGTCGGTGCTCGTCCCGAGCGTGGCGGAACTGCCGATCTGCCAGAAGACGTTGCAGGCGTCGGCCAGGCCGATCAACCGAACGCTGCTCGCCGTGGCCGTGGTCAGCGTGCTGGTCGCCTTGAGGATGAACACCGCGCCGGCGTCGCCCTGCCCGTCGAGCGTCAACTGCCCGGTGAGGCCGAGTGTCGGCCCGGAGTAGACGCCCGGCACCAGCGTCTGGCCGCCGAGATCCGCCGTGATCGCGGCGGCGGGACCGCGCCCTGCTGCGTCGTTGTACGCCGTGGTCAGGTCGGCCTGCGCCTGCTGGGCGACGGCGTCAGCGGAGTGCTGCGTGCCGCCGGTCACGGTGCCGGGCGGGAAGCCGGTGATCGCGGTACCCGGGCTGACCCCGAGGTCGCCCGTGATCTGCGTGGGCCCGGTGTTCGTCACCGTCGAGCCGGCGAGGACGGCGAAGCTGTGCGCCGTACCCAGACCGACCGGTGCCTGTGCCGCGACGGCGGGGCTCGTGCTGACGACGACCGCCGCCACGCCCAGCGTGAGGCCGATCGCAATGAGCCGGAACGTGGTGCGGAGATGCGTGCGTGTGGCGTCCAGTGGGACGCTCGCCGACCTTCTGGGGATGCACGATTCGCGAAATACCTGTTGGCAGTGTACCCCGCTGTTCGTCAGCGAACCGTGTTCAGCCGGCCCAGCGGCAGCGATATGGTCGCCGCGTGCGGGTGCGCCTCGATACCGTCGGCGTCGCGTCGGTCGTCCTGATCGCCGCGCTCGTGGGGTGCAGCGACGGTGGTGGCGGCGGCGCGCAGCAGCCAACCCCGTCGGCCGAACCCTCGAAGGTCTCCCTGGCCGCCGCGCTCACTGCCTACGATGACGCGGACGTCACGGCGGCGATCGCCGCGGCCGGTACGCCGTCCGGCGGGAAGGCCTCCTCGTCGACCGACGAAGGCGCTGCCCTGCGAATCGCGGCCGCGATGAAGGCGGCGGGTTTCGACCTAGGCGCAGACGTCTTCGTGGTGCCGCTTGCCGCCGACCGCAACCTGCTCTACATCAGCTCCGACGAGGCCGGTCCGCTGTCCACGCTGACGGACACCCGGGTGCAGGCGTTCCTCACTGCGCTGCTCAACTCGCCCGCGCTCGGCAAGGACAAGGTCACGCGAATCGCGATCGACTTCGTCGCGAACGACAGCAAGGGCCGCTACACCGCCTCCATCACCGGCACCGTCGTCGACCTCAAGGCCGCCCTGCTCAACCAGGACAAGGCCGCGCAGGGCCGCATCGCCACCGAGGTGACCCGCGGATGAGGCGCCCGTCGAGACTGCTGCTCGCCGCGAGCGTCGCGGCGCTGCTCACGCTGTCCGCCTGCGACTTCGACATCGCCGGCCTCATCGCCGAGCTGGGTCCGCCGTACAAGGGCTCGACGAACCCGGAGGTGCAGGCGGTCGACGAGATCCAGGAGGAGAAGGACCCGATCAAGAAGGCCGCAAAGGCGCGCGACGACTATCTCAAGAGCGGTGACCTCACCAAGCTGGGCGAGGCCGCGCGGCTACGGCCGGACGACCCGGAGTACTACGCCTACGCGCTGGTCCACGACGTGCTCAACGGTCGCGACTCCGCCATCGAGCAAGGTCGCAAGTTGCTCATGGAAAAGCTGGCCAAGGACCGCAAGCGGCGGAACGAACCCGACGACGAGAAGCAGCTGGCGCGTGACTACCACCGCCTGATGCTCGAAGCGCAGGCCCGGATGCTCGCGAAGGCGCCGATCGGCACGTTCACGAAACCCGACCAGACGACGTACCTGGCCGACATCTACGACTCGTACTGCCAGATGCTGTCCAACCACAACCGGGACTACCCGAACGACGGCTGGCTGGTCCCGCACCAGCTCGACCACGGCTTCCCCTGCAAGTGACGGGACAGCCGTTCGCGATCTTGCTTAGTGGAGCTTAGGAGACTCGAACTCCTGACCCCCACGCTGCCAGCGTGGTGCTCTACCAACTGAGCTAAAGCCCCGGGTGTTGCGGCGTGGACATGATGCCACGCCGCACCCGGGGCCGCCCAACCTGAACGTGTCAGCTGGTCGCGACGGTGACGACCACCTTGTCGGCGATCAGCGGGTCGAACGCCTTGTGCGCGCCGTCGCCGGCCACGACCCAGATCGTGTGCTCCCCTGCGGCCAGCCCCGGGACGGAGGTCACCGCGTCGGCCGAGTGGATGATCCCGTCCTCCTTGGGGACGACCGTGCCGGCCGCGACCGGGTCGCGGTCGACGAACAGGTGCAGGTGTCCCGTCTTGCCGGAGACGTCACCGTCGGCCTTCACGACCGTGAAGCCCTCGACCTTCACGGTGACCGGTACGGCGGCGCCCGCCGCCACCGTGGCCGGCGCGCTGGCGTCCAGGCTCGGCCCGGCGACCGTCACGTCGACGACCGCGACGGCGGAACCGATGCGCGTGTGCGTGCCATCCCCGAGGACGACCGAGATCTTGTGCGCGCCCACGCTGAGGCCGGGGATGCGCAGCGTGGTCGTCGCGAAGTGGACGATGCCGGCCTCCCTGGGGATGGCCGCCCCCGCTGCGACCGGCTCGCGGTCGATGAAGGCGTGCAGGTGACCGGTCTTGCCGGAGGTGTCGCCGTCGGCGGCCACCACGCTGAAGTTCGTCGTGGCCAGCGTGAGGTCGACGACGTTGCCCTTCACCGTCGTACCGGTGGCCGGGCTCGTGATGGTCAGCGTCGGCTGGGCGGCGGTTGCGGTGGTCTGCTGGGTCACCGGCTGCTGCGCGCCGTCACTGCAGGCCGCGAGCGAGGCAAGCAGGACGGCGGCGACCAGCGGTCGTGAAATGCGCATGGGTCAGTTCCCCCTCATGAGGCGACGCGCCGCGGGGTCGCGGAGCGAGCATGCGAGTGCCACCAGGGCGGCGGCGAGGACGACGAGCCAGTGTGCACGGACGCGCGCCCAGTCTGGCGTACCGGGCGAAGCGAGCAGGGCCCAGCGCTGCGGCAGCCGGCCGGCGACCATGGCGAAGAGGAGCAGGACGAAGAGCACCGCGTCACTGCCGAGCAGCGCGGCGGAGGCCAGGCAGCCCGAGAGCAGCGTCACGGCGATGAGCATCGGCACCGCGGGGCGCTGCGCGCTGAGGCTGAGCGAGAGCACGGTGACGGCCGACCACGCGAGCGCTGCCACCGCCACGGCCATGAGCACACGGCCCGCCCTGCGCAGCGCGAGCGGCGTCGGGCTGGGTGCGAGGGTGGCCGCCGCCGGGTCGTCGAGGCAGGACGCGACCCCGACCGCGAGCAGGACGGCGGCCAGCACGAGACCGCCGAGCGC
>CAZYXZ010000129.1:0-3589 GCA_964651395.1 uncultured Frankiaceae bacterium | reverse complement strand
CCGGGGCGGAGTTGTGGCGGCTGGCGAAGAAGTCCGAGGTGACGGTGCCGACGCTGGACGCACCGGTCACGCTGCGCATCCCCGCGGGGACGTCCAGCGGGCGCACGTTCCGGGTCAAGGACCGGGGCGCGCCGAAGCGGTCCGGCGGCAGCGGCGACCTGCTCGTGACCGTCGAGGTCGCCGTGCCGAAGAAGCTCTCGGCGAAGGCGAGGCAGGCGCTGGAGCGGTACGCCGAGCTCGAGGACATGGACCCGCGCGCGGACCTGTTCAAGGAGGCCGGACGTGACTGACGACCGCCCGGTCTATGTGATCTCGGTCGCCGCGGAGCTGGCCGGTATGCATCCGCAGACGCTGCGCGGCTACGACCGGCTGGGGCTCGTCTCGCCACGACGGACCAGCGGTCAGAGCCGGCGCTACAGCGACCGCGACGTCGAGCTGCTCCGGGAGGTGCACCGCCTCTCCCAGGAGGAGGGCGTGAGCCTGGCCGGCGTGAAACGGATCATCGAGCTGCAGAACCAGGTCGCCGCGCTGCAGGCGCGGGTTGCGGAGCTGCAGCGCGAGGTCGCGGCATGGGACTCGCGCGCGCTCGCCGAGGCGACCGAGATCCACCGCTCCTACCGCCGCGAGGTGGTGCCCTACCAGCCCCAGACCAGCGTCGTGGTCTACCAGAGCCCGCGCCGACCCAGGAACTGATGCACATGAACACCGATCGACTCACCACCAAGGCCACCGAGGCGCTCTCCGGCGCGGTCCGCAACGCGGCCGGCCAGGGGCATGCGCAGGTCGAGCCGGTCCACCTGCTCGCCGTCCTGCTCGCGCAGACGGACAGCACCACGATCCCGCTCCTCGACGCGGCCGGCGCCGCACCGGGGCTGGTCAAGAGCCGAGTGGACGAGCTGCTCGGGCGGACTCCGCAGGCCTATGGCTCGACGACCGCGGCGCCGAACCTCTCCCGTGGTGTGCTGGCAGTTCTCGAGGCGGCGGAGAAGGAGGCCGGCAAGCTCGGCGACGACTACATCTCCACCGAGCACCTGCTCATCGGGCTGGCCAGGGACGGTGGCGACGTCGCGACGCTGCTGCGTGACGCGGGTGCGACCGACGACGCGCTGGAGAAGTCGCTGACCGCGGTCCGGGGCAGCGCGCGAGTGACGAGCCAGGACCCCGAGTCGACGTACCAGGCGTTGGAGAAGTACGGCCGCGACCTCACCGAGGAGGCCCGCTCGGGCAAGCTCGACCCGGTCATCGGCCGGGACAACGAGATCCGGCGTGTGGTCCAGGTCCTGTCGCGGCGAACGAAGAACAACCCCGTTCTCATCGGCGAGCCCGGCGTGGGCAAGACCGCGATCGTCGAGGGCCTCGCGCTGCGCGTCATCGCCGGCGACGTGCCCGAGTCGCTGCGCAACAAGCGTCTCGTCTCGCTCGACCTCGGGTCGATGGTCGCCGGCGCGAAGTACCGCGGTGAGTTCGAGGAGCGGCTGAAGGCCGTCCTCAAGGAGATCACCGAGAGCAACGGCCAGATCATCACCTTCCTCGACGAGCTGCACACGGTCGTCGGCGCGGGGGCGGCCGAGGGCGCGATGGACGCGGGCAACATGCTCAAGCCCCTGCTCGCGCGCGGCGAGCTGCGCATGGTCGGGGCGACCACGCTCGACGAGTACCGCCAGCACATCGAGAAGGACCCGGCACTCGAGCGGCGCTTCCAGCCGGTGCTCGTCGGCGAGCCGACGGTCGAGGACACCATCGGGATCCTGCGTGGTCTCAAGGAGCGCTACGAGAAGCACCACCGGGTCCGGATCACGGACGCCGCGCTCGTGGCGGCCGCGACGCTCTCGGACCGCTACGTCACGTCGCGCTTCCTGCCGGACAAGGCCATCGACCTGGTCGATGAGGCGTCGTCGCGGCTGAAGATGGAGCTCGACAGCAAGCCGGTGGAGATCGACGAGGTCCAGCGCGTCGTGACCCGGCTCGAGATCGAGCGCATGGCTTTGCAGAAGGAGAAGGACGACGCGTCCAAGGAGCGTCTGGCGCGGCTCGAGCGCGAGCTCGCCGACAAGCGCGAGCAGCTCGACGGCCTCACCGCGAAGTGGCAGATCGAGAAGGAGGCCATCGACCGCGTCGGCGAGGTGAACGCGCGCATCGAGGAGGTACGAGGCGAAGCCGAGCGAGCCGAGCGCGACGGCGACCTCGCCCGGGCCGCGGAGCTGACCTACTCGACGTTGCTGGAGCTCCAGAAGGAGCTTGAGTCGGCGCAGGGACGGCTGGGCGAGGTGCAGGCCGACGGCGCGATGCTCAAGGAAGAGGTGGGCCCGGACGACGTCGCCGACGTCGTGGCCTCGTGGACCGGCATCCCGGCGGGACGCCTGCTCGAGGGTGAGACGCAGAAGCTGCTGCGCATGGAAGACGAGCTCGCCTCGCGCTTGGTGGGTCAGCGGCATGCGGTGCGCGCCGTCGCCGAGGCAGTGCGTCGCGCGCGAGCAGGCATCTCCGACCCGGACCGGCCGACGGGTTCCTTCCTGTTCCTCGGCCCGACCGGTGTCGGCAAGACCGAGCTGGCGCGCGCGCTCGCCGACTTCCTCTTCGACGACGAGCACGCCATGGTCCGCATCGACATGAGCGAGTACGGCGAGAAGTTCTCGGTCTCGCGGCTGGTCGGCGCGCCGCCGGGCTACGTCGGCTACGAGGAGGGCGGCCAGCTCACCGAGGCGGTTCGACGGCGCCCGTACTCCGTCGTGCTGCTCGACGAGGTCGAGAAGGCGCACCCGGACGTCTTCGACGTCCTGCTGCAGGTGCTCGACGACGGCCGGCTCACGGACGGGCAGGGTCGCACGGTCGACTTCCGCAACGCGATCCTGATCCTCACGTCCAACCTCGGCTCGGCGTACATCGCCGACCCGACCTTGACGGCGGACCAGCGCCGTGACTCGGTGTTGGCCGTCGTACGCGACGCCTTCAAGCCGGAGTTCCTCAACCGGCTCGACGACGTCATCGTCTTCGACGCGCTGACCGTCGAGGACCTCACCGGCATCGTGGACATCCAGCTGCGTCGGCTCAGCCGGCGGCTGACCGACCGGCGGCTCACCCTCGACGTCACCCCCGCGGCGAAGGAATGGCTGGCGCGCAAGGGTTTCGACCCGGTCTACGGCGCCCGGCCGCTCAAGCGCCTGATCGCCCACGAGGTCGGCGACCGCCTCGCCGTCGGCTTGCTCGACGGCACCCTCCGCGACGGCGACACCGTCCGAGTCGATGCCGACGTACCGAGCGACACCCTGACCGTCACCTCCGCCTGAGCCCCCCGCCCCCGCCCCCCCACTTCGCCGAGTGGAGTTCTACCGCCATTTCCGGCGGTAGAACTCCACTCGACGAGTGGGTTGGACCGTTCATCCACAGGTGTACGCCGGCGCCTGGTAGCAGTGCCATCGCGGAGGCAGGCTCTGGCGCTTGTGACGCCACGTCTTGCCGACATCGCGGCAGCCCAGCAAGGCGTCTTCGACTACGCCGACGCGTTGCTGGCGGGGCTGTCGGAGGGCGCGCTCGGGCGACGGATCGCAGCCGGGCAGTACGTCCGCATCGACGGCTACCCGGCCCTGTA
>CAZYXZ010000128.1:0-3653 GCA_964651395.1 uncultured Frankiaceae bacterium | reverse complement strand
CTGCACACCGACGACGGCGGAGTCGGCGGGCTGATCGGGCTGCTCTCGCAGCAGGTCTTCGACTACTCCTCCGGTACGCGGGTCGAACGGGCGCCGGACGCGGAGCACCTGCCGCTCATCGCGGACAACCGCAACGAGCTGATCGAGGGGATCATCGCCGAGAGCGAGGACGAGTCCCTGATGGACCGCTACCTCAGCGGCGAGGACATCGACATCAAGCTCCTCATCGACGACCTCGAGACCGCGGTCGCACGCGGGTCGTTCTACCCCGTGCTGGCCACCGCCGCGACGACTGGCCTGGGCAGCGCGGAGCTGCTCGAGGTGCTGACCTCCGCGTTCCCGTCGCCGCTGGAGCACCCGCTGCCGGTGGTCACGGCGCCGGACGGCTCGCCGCGCGATCCCATCACCTGCGACCCGAGCGGCCCCCTCGCCGCCGAGGTGATCAAGACGATGACCGACCCGTACGTCGGTCGCGTCTCGCTGGTCCGCGTCTTCAGCGGCACGCTCAAGCCGGACACCGTCGTCCACGTGTCGGGTCACGGCCTCGCCGACCGCGGCCACGAGGACCACGACGTCGACGAGAAGGTCGGCGCGTTGTCCTCGCCGCTCGGCAAGACGCAGCGGCCGGTCACCGAGTGCGCCGCCGGTGACATCGTCGCCATCGCGAAGCTCTCGCGCGCGGAGACCGGCGACACGCTGTCGAGCAAGGACAAGCCGCTGCTCATCGAGGCCTGGGAGATGCCGGAGCCCCTGCTCCCTGTCGCCATCCAGGCCAAGAGCAAGACCGACGAGGACAAGCTCGGCACCGGCCTCAACCGCGTGGTGGCCGAGGACCCGACCGTCCGGCTCGAGCGCAACATCGAGACGCACCAGCTCGTGCTCTGGACGATGGGCGAGGCGCACGCGGACGTCGTGCTCGACCGGTTGAAGTCGAAGTACGGCGTCGAGGTGGAGACGGTCGAGCTGCGGGTCCCGCTGCGCGAGACGTTCAGCGGCAAGGCCGCGGGTCTCGGACGGCACGTGAAGCAGTCCGGCGGCCACGGCCAGTACGCCGTGTGCAACATCGAGGTCGAGCCGCTCGGGTCCGGAGAGGGCTTCGAGTTCGTCGACAAGATCTTCGGCGGCTCCGTGCCCAACCAGTTCATCCCGTCGGTGGAGAAGGGCGTCCGCGCGCAGATGGAGCACGGCGTCTCGGCCGGCTACCCCGTCGTCGACATCCGCGTGACCCTCACCGACGGCAAGGCGCACTCGGTCGACTCCTCCGACATGGCCTTCCAGATCGCCGGGGGGCTCGGCCTGAAGGACGCGGCCAAGAACACGCAGATCCTGCTCCTGGAGCCGGTCCTCGCGATCAGCGTGCTCGTCTCGGACGACTACGTCGGCGCGGTCATGTCGGACCTGTCCAGCCGCCGCGGTCGCGTGTCGGGCACCGAGCCGGTCGGCGTCGGCCGCACCATGATCCGAGCCGAGGTGCCGGAGACCGAGGTGGTCCGCTACGCCATCGACCTCCGGTCGATGTCACACGGCACGGGCACCTTCAGCCGGAGCTACGTCCGGCACGAGCCCATGCCGACGAACCTCGCCCAGAAGGTGCTCGACGCAGCCGCCAAGTAGCGACCCCGGGGGACCTGTGAAGCGAGTTCTGCTCGCGCTGCTCGCGAGCGGCGTGGTCGCGGGCTGCGGCGCGGAGAGCGCCGCTCCTCCCGCGACGCCGTCGAGCACCGACGCGGCGACGCCGTCCGCGGCCGCGTCGGCCGACCCGCTGGCCGTCGCCGTGCCGGGGCCCGGTCGGGTCCACCGCGGCTTCGCCCCGGACGGCTGGCCGGTGTTCGTCGTCGGGCTGCGCGACGGCACTGTGGACGTCTTCGGCGCCATCGCCTACACGGGACCGGACCGGCTCGGCGACGAGGTGGGCTGGTGCCACTACAACAACATGTTCGAGGCGACCAGCCGCGGTCGGCGCTACGACATCACCGGGCGCTCAGCCACCGGCATCGGCGGCCTGGTCAGGTACGCCGCCTCCGTCGCCGACGGAGCGGTGCACATCGGCGCGCGCGGGGAGCCGGTCACCGGCAAGGCCGCCACGGTGCCGCCCGTCCCCTGCACGCCGCGCGCCCTCTTGCGTCCCGACTACCCCGCGCCGGTGACGCTGACCGCCGTGCGGTCGGCCACGGCGAAGCCGGTCCGGGTCACCGGCGTCCTCACGTCCGGCGAGGCGGGCGACGGCACGAAGGACCTCGTGCCACCTGACGCCGAGAAGAGCACGCTGCGCGTCAAGGTCGCTCAGTCGCTCACGGGCGAGCCGGGCAAGCTGGCCCGGACGTTCTGGGTCGTGACCCGCGACGGCAAGGTCGAAGACATCGCGATCAGCAGCGTCCCGCCCCCGGACCAGGACGTGAGCGAGTCCTACCAGTTCGGCTACCTCGTGCGCGTCGAGGGCGACTGGATCTACTTCGACCGCGCCGAGGTGCTGCTCGGCGAGGCTGCGGTCGCCGCCGCCAAGGAGGACGGCAAGCCGGCCCCCGAAGAGGGAATGCACTACTACCGCAACCGCAACACCCGCCTGCGTCGCTACCGCGTGGAGCGGGCGACCCGAGTGCTCCTGGGCGAGGCAGCGGAAGAAGACGGCGTCAGCGCACTGCCGAGGATCCGGCGCGCCGCGGGCAAGGAGTTCTCGGTCGACCTCACGACGCGCAACGGAAAGCTGCTGATGATCAGCTCGGGCGGCTGCGGGGGCTGAGCCGTCAGTCGGCGATGTTCCAGACGTCGGCGAGGAGAGCGCGGGTCTCGCCGAGCAGCTGCGGCAGCACCTTGGTGTGCCCGACGACCGGCATGAAGTTGGTGTCGCCGGCCCAGCGCGGGACGACATGCTGGTGCAGGTGAGCCGCGATCCCGGCCCCGGCCGACGTGCCCAGGTTGAGACCGACGTTGAACCCCTGCGGGGCGGCCACGCGGCGCATCGCGCGGATCGCGCTGCCGGTGGCGTCGGAGATCTCGGCGAGCTCCGGGGCGGTCAGCTCCGTGTAGTCCGCGACATGCCGGTAGGGCACGAGCATCAGGTGCCCGGGGTTGTAGGGGTAGAGGTTGAGGACGGCGTAGACGGTCTCGCCGCGGGCGACCACCAGTCCCTCCTCGTCGGAGAGGCCGGGGATCTCGCAGAACGGGCACTTGGGCTCGTCGTCGTCGTGGTGCCGCTTGATGTAGGCCATGCGGTGCGGGGTGTAGAGGCGCTGGAAGGCGTCCGGCTCGCCCACGCCGTGCTGCGGCTCGTGGTCGGTCATGGCGCGGAGACTTCCTCGTCCGTCGGCGGCATCAGCGCGGTCGGCTCGGTCAGTCGCTGGGTCACGACCGCCAGGATCTCCGCGACGGCGTCGTCGACCGGCACCCCACGGCGCTCCTGGCCGGACCGGTAACGGAAGGACACGCCGCCGGCGGCGACGTCGTCGTCGCCGGCGATGAGCATGTACGGCACCTTCAGCCCCTGCGCCTTGCGGATCTTGTTCTGCATGCGCTCGTCCGACACGTCCACCTCGGCACGCAGGCCGGCCGCCTTCAGGCGCGTCACGATGCCCTCGAGGTAGTCGACGTGCCTCTCGGCGATCGGGATGCCGACCACCTGCACCGGCGCGAGCCACGGCGGGAACGCGCCGGCG
>CAZYXZ010000127.1:0-3786 GCA_964651395.1 uncultured Frankiaceae bacterium | reverse complement strand
CCGCACTACGACCCCGAGGCGTTCGGCCGCTTCTCGGAGACCATCGCGCGCTTCATCGGCACCGCGCGCTTCCTCGTCATCCAGACCGGCATCGTCATCGTCTGGGTGCTGGTCAACATCGTCGACTGGCCGCTGCGCTTCGACGAGTACCCGTTCATCTTCCTGACCCTCGCGCTGTCGCTGCAGGCGGCGTACGCGGCGCCGCTCATCCTGCTCGCGCAGAACCGCCAGGCCGACCGAGACCGCGTGCGCTTCGACGAGGACCGCGCGCAGTACGACCGGGCGGTGGCCGACGGCGAGTACCTCACCCGCGAGGTGGCCGCGATCCGGATCGCGCTCGGAGAGGTCGCGACCCGCGACTTCCTGCGCAGCGAGCTCAACCGCATCGAGTCCGACCGCCGCCGCGACGAAGCCGACGACTAACGCTCCGCCTCCGCCCTTTCCATGATCTTGGTGCGTCGGTGTACGCATTCGCCGCGATGAACAGCGTGTCGCGTACACCGCGACACCAAGATCAGGAGTGGAGGTGGAGGAGGTGGGCCGTGGACTCGGCCCACCAGTCGCCGGGCCAGGAGTAGGGCATCGGGCCGGGGGTCAGGACGATGTGCTCCGCGCCGAGCTCGACGAAGGTCGCGATGCGGTCCTCCACCTCCGCCGTCGTGCCGACGAGGGCGTCTTCGGCGTAGTGCTCGAGCGTCGCCGGCCAGCCCGGTGTGGTCGAGGCGAGCTGCTCGAAGCGGGTGCGTAGCTCGGCGTCGTCGCGACCGACCAGGCAGTAGAGACCGACGCTGCGCCGGACGGTGCCCGGGTCGCGGCCGACTTCCTCGCACGCGCGGTCCAACGTCGCCGAGCGCTCGCGGAACTTCTCCGGGGACACCCGCCAGCAGATGTTCCAGCCGTCGGCCCCGCGCGCGACCACACGCAGCAGCTGGTCACCCGAGCCGCCTACCCAGATCGGCGGATGTGGCTGTTGCACCGGGCCAGGGACGCACCACGCGTCGGCGACGTGATGGCGTGCGCCGCCGGCGGTGACCGGCGACTCGGTGAGCATCGCGCGCACCACCTGCGCGTACTCTTCCAGCCGCCGCAGCCGCTCCCCCGGCCGATGGAAATCGAAGCCGTACGCCGCGTACTCCGGCTCGTGCCACCCGGCACCGAGACCCAGGTCGAGCCGGCCGCCGGTGAGCAGGTCGAGCGTCGCCGCCATCTTGGCCAGCACACCGGCCGGCCGGAACGCCTCGCACAGGACGAGCGTCCCGACACGCAAGGTGGTCGTCGCCATCGCGGCGGTCGTCAACGCGAGCCAGCCGTCGAGTGCCTGAGTGTCGCCGCGGTCCAGGCCGTAGCGGCTGGTCGGCAGCATGAAGTGGTCGCTGACCCAGCCGGTCGTGAAGCCGAGGCGCTCCGCGGTCTGCGCCGCGTGGGCGATCTCGGCCGCCGTCACCTGGTCGGTGCCCGGCGTCGACAGGTCGTAGTGCGGCAGCGCGACGCCGAAGGTGACCACGAGCGGAAGTGTCCCGCAACAAGCCGAGGGTCCGCCCCCCGGGAGCGGACCCTCGAACTTGCTGGGCTTGCTGGGCTTGCTGGGCCTATGCGGCTACTTGCCCACCACGACGCAGGACTTCGCCCCGGACGTGTACGACGTCTTGGCCGCACCGTCGTCAGAGGCATCCAGGCGCCCACCGCTGACCACACCGGGGACCGAGACACCCTGGAACCAGTACGCCTCGGCCGTGATCGCGGTGATCTTGGCGCCCGCAGGTGCCTTGGCGCCCGCCCACGAGCTGATCGGCGCCGTGATGCGGATCTCGTTCTTCGCCCGGTCCGCGACGCCCGTCGCCTCACCAAGGCCGTTGTTGACCCCTGTCACCGCGTTGACCTCGCCGTAGCCGAAGCTCTTGTCGGTCGGCGTGCTCAGGTAGGACAGGAAGGACTCCGTGGACGAGCCCGGGATCTGGAAGTGCATGTACCACTCCTGGCCGGTTGGGGCCTGGGAGTTGGTCTCGGCGAAGGAAGCGACACGGATCACGGCGGTGATCTTCTTCGTGTCCGTGGCGATGTCCGCGCTCACGATGTCCAGCGAGCCCCCGTAGGCGCCATCGCCCTTGGCGTCGACGATGAGGTTGCAGACTGCCTTGGGCTTGGTGGCGGCTTCGGCGACCGGGGTGAGCACGGAGGCCAGGACGATCGCGGCGGCGGTCAGGACACGCAACTTCATGATCTTGTTCTCCAGGATCGGCTGGATCGGGCGTGACAGAGGTGGGTCACCTCACGCGCTCTCGTGTCATTCGCCCCCACTGCCCCGGTTCCTGCTCACCCCGGGGAAAGGTCCGATTCCGCCGCCGGTATGATTGACACCCAGGCCGGCCGTGTACGCCGGAACCCCCCGCCACGCACGAAGAGGACGGTCATGCCTACGCCGGAGCAGGTCACCGCGGCGCTCGCGAGCGTGCAGGACCCCGAGATCCACCGCCCGATCACCGAGCTGGGCATGGTGAAGTCGGTCGAGATCGCCGACACCGGCCTGGTCACCGTGACCGTGCTGCTGACCGTCGCGGGCTGCCCGCTCAAGGACAAGATCACCAAGGACGTCACCGCCGCCGTCAGCCCGCTCGACGGCGTGACCGGCGTCTCCGTGGTCCTCGACGTCATGAACGACGAGCAGCGCCAGGCGCTGCAGACCACGCTGCGCGGCGACAACCCGGTGAAGGAGATCCCGTTCGCCAAGCCGGAGTCGCTCACTCGCGTCTTCGCGATCGCGTCGGGCAAGGGCGGCGTCGGCAAGTCCTCGGTGACCGCGAACCTCGCCGTCGCGATGGCCGCCAACGGCCTGAAGGTCGGCGTCGTCGACGCGGACATCTACGGCTTCTCGATCCCGCGCATGCTCGGCGTCGAGGGCCAGCCCACGCAGGTCCAGCAGATGATCATGCCGCCCACCGCGCACGGGGTGAAGGTCATCTCGATCGGCATGTTCGTCGACGGCAACCAGCCGGTCGTGTGGCGCGGGCCGATGCTGCACCGGGCGCTGCAGCAGTTCCTCTCCGACGTCTACTGGGGCGACCTCGACGTCCTGCTCTGTGATCTACCGCCCGGAACCGGTGACATCGCGATCTCCATCGCGCAGCTGATCCCGAGCGCCGAGATCCTCATCGTCACGACTCCGCAGCTCGCTGCGCGCGAGGTCGCCGAGCGCGCGGGCACGATCGCGCTGCAGACCCGCCAGCGCATCGCGGGCGTCGTCGAGAACATGTCCGGCATGAACTGCCACAACTGCGGCGAGCACGTCGACGTGTTCGGCGAGGGCGGCGGCCAGGCGGTCGCCGACGCGCTGTCGCTCGCCACCGGCACGAGCGTGCCACTGCTCGGCCAGGTGCCGATCGACGTGCGGCTGCGCGAGGGCGGCGACTCCGGCGTGCCGCTGGTGCTCTCCGACCCCGACTGCGACGCTTCCAAGGCGCTGCGCTCGGTGGCCGAGCACCTCGCGAAGCCGCGCGGCCTGGTCGGCCGGTCGCTGTCCCTCTCCCCCGCGTGAGCGAGGTCTTCCGTACGCCGGACGAGTGCTTCGCCGGCCTGCCCGACTTCGCCTACACGCCGCGCTACCGCGAGTACGAGGGCGTGCGTCTGGCCTACCTCGACGAGGGAGAGGGACCGCCGGTCGTCTTCTTCCACGGCGAGCCGACGTGGAGCTTCCTCTGGCGCAACGTGTTCCCGGTCGTGCGCGACGCGGGCTTCCGCTGCCTCGTGCCGGACCACGTCGGCTTCGGCCGCTCCGACAAGCCCACCGAC
>CAZYXZ010000126.1:2999-3816 GCA_964651395.1 uncultured Frankiaceae bacterium | reverse complement strand
GTCCATGATGCTGTGGGCTGCGCTTGTCCACGTCGGTGGCCGCGCACGCTTCTCGCACTTGACCGCCGCCTGGCTACATGGGTTCGAAGGCGGTCAGCGTGACCCGCTGCACACCTCCGGTACGCCGAGCGAACGCTTCGTGCGGACCGGACAGCTCGTAGCGCATCGAAGCGAGGTCGACGTCACGCCGGTGCTCGACCCGGTGCATCGGGCGCCGCTCTCCCCGCCGCCGGAGACGCTGCTCGAGTGCGCGGCCATAACAGGTGGCAAGCGGCTGGAGCGACTGGTCGCCTCGGCGATCCACACCGGCGCGACCTCGGCCGAGGAGCTGCTGCGGCTGGTCGCCCGCCGGCGTGGACATCGAGGAGTACGCCGCCTGCGGAACGCCGTACTCGCTCTCGATCCGCGTCTGGAGTCCGTTGCCGAGCAACAGCTTGCGCGGGTCCTTGAGGCTGCCGGGGTGAGGTACGTCCCTCAGTTCCGCGTAGCCGTCGACGGCGTCGAGCGACGCATCGACTTCGCGTTCCCGGCGCACCTTGTGGCCGTCGAGGCTGTGGGCTGGTCCGCCCATGCGCCGTTCAGCCAGTGGAGGCGCGACGCGGCCCGTCGGATCCTGCTCCGCCGAGCCGGCTGGCTCGTGCTGGAGTTCACGTGGGACGAGATCGTCAGCGACGCTACAGGCGTCATACGGGCCGTCCGGGAGGCCCTGGCATCGCGCACCGCTGCCTGATCTGTGGACGAACCCGAGGGGGGTTGGGGGTCGGGGGGGGGGTGGGGGTGGGGGGAAGCGGCTTCGGGCTTGAGTCGTGGTGGAGGT
>CAZYXZ010000126.1:0-2989 GCA_964651395.1 uncultured Frankiaceae bacterium | reverse complement strand
CCCCGCCCCCCCCCCCCCCGGCGGGGGGGGCGGCGGGGCGGCCGCCGGGCGGGCGGGCGGGCACGCGGCTACGGTCTTGAGTCGTGGTCGAGGTACGGCGGGACGGGCTCACCGGGGTCGAGGTCATCGTCGTGCCCGGGCGGGCGGACCGGCCCGACCCGCCGAGCGGCGCCGAGACGCGACCGCACGCGCAGAGCGGCTGCCCGTTCTGCCCGGGCCACGAGGCCGAGACGCCGGCCGAGGTCGACTCCGAGGGCCGACCCGGCCGCGAGCCCGACTCCGCGGGATGGCAGGTCCGCGTCTTCGGCAACAAGTACCCGGCCTTCGACCGGCACGAGGTGCTCGTCTTCGCGCCCGAGCACGACGCCGAGATGGCCGACCTCACGGACGCGCAGGTCGGGCTCTGTCTCGCGGTGGCGGCGCGGCGGCTGCGCGAGTTCCGGGCCGACCCGGACGTCGCGGCGGTCATGTTCATCGTCAACGAGGGCCGCGGTGCGGGTGCCAGCCTCGACCACCCGCACGGCCAGCTCCTCGGCCTGCCGGTGTCACCGCCCGCGCTGACCGCCGAGATGCCCGGTCCGGACGGCCGCTGCAAGGTGTGCGAGGCGGTCGAGGCGGAGCGGGAAGGGCCGCGGTTGATCTTCGACGAGGGCGCGACCGCCTACACGCCGTACGCCTCGGGCTGGCCCTTCGAGGTGCTGGTCGCACCCCCACACCTCGACCCGTTCGAGCAGTCCGGATCGCATGTCCTCTTCGACGTCGGCCGGGCGCTGCGACGGGTCCTGCTCGCGCTCCGCGAGGCAACCGGCGGCTCGCCGTACAACCTGGTCGTGCACTCCGGCGTCGGTCACTGGCACGTGCACGTCGTCCCGCGCCTGACGGTGTGGGGAGGGGTCGAGCTCGGCGCGGACGTCCGCGTGAACACCGTCGATCCCGACGACGCGGCCGAGCGGCTGCGGGCCGTACTGCCCAGTTAGTGGCCCGCTAGAGTCCCCCGCCATGACCAGCGACCGCGACCAGCTCTGCGCACTGATCCGCGACCACGCGGTCGTGCACGGCAAGGTCACCCTCTCCAGCGGCGCTGAAGCCGACTACTACGTCGACCTGCGTCGCATCACGCTTTCCGCCGCCGCGGCGCCGCTGGTCGGCCGCGTGCTGCTCGACGTGACGTCGGACCTCGAGTACGACGCCGTCGGCGGCCTCACGCTGGGCGCCGACCCGGTAGCCACCGCCATGCTGCATGCCGCTGCCGCCCAGGGCCGCGCCCTGGACGCGTTCGTCGTCCGCAAGGAGGGCAAGGCGCACGGGCTGCAGCGGCGGATCGAAGGCCCGGACGTGACCGGTCGACGCGTGCTCGCGGTCGAGGACACGACGACCACCGGCGGGTCGGTGCTGACGGCGGTCGACGCACTGCGCGAGGCAGGCGCCGACGTCGTCGGCATCGCGGTCATCGTGGACCGCGGTACGGCCACCGAGCGGCTGGTCGGCACGGGGCTTCCGTTCCGCGCCGCCTATGGTCTGGCGGACCTCGGCCTGTAACTGACACGCTGCCGCCCATGGAGGTCGGCCTCGTCCTGCTCGCAACCGTGTTGATGGTCGTGGGCATCTACTGGAACTGGCGCAAGAACAAGGAGCGGGTCCTCGCGCTCATCGCACTGTCGCGCTCCAAGGGCTGGCGCTTCGACCCGCACGACACCTTCGGGTTGGCCGAGCGCTGGACGGGCGCGCCCTTCGGCAAGGGGCACAGCCGCAAGGCGTCCAACGTCCTGACCGGCAACGTCGACAGCCGCCCCTTCGTCGCCTTCGACTACCAGTACACCGAGTCGAGCACCGACAGCCGGGGCAACCGCAGCGACACGACCTACCACGTCCACGTCTGTGTCCTTCGGCTGCCCACGTTCCTGCCGCCGCTGTGCCTGACACCGGAGAACGTGCTGTCGCGGATCGGCAACGCCCTCGGGATGGACGACATCGAGCTTGAGAGCGAGGACTTCAACCGGCGCTTCAAGGTCACGTGCGGGGACCGCAAGTTCGCGAGTGACGTCCTCACGCCGCGCACGATGCAGTCGCTGCTCCGCGGTGACGCCTGGACCTGGCGGATCGAGGGCACCGACCTGCTCTGCTACGACTCGGGACGGGCCAGCCCGGCGGAGATCCTGGTGCGGACCGCCCAGATGTCGACGTTCATCGCGGGCATTCCGGCGTTCGTCTGGAAGGACCGCGGATACGATCCGCACCAACCATTACAAGGGGGAATGCCCGCATGACGCCGCTGCTGATCGTGCTGGGTCTCGTGGTCGTCCTGGTCATCGCGATCATCGCCACGTACAACCGCTTCGTCAGGCAACGCAACCTCATCGAAGAGTCGTGGCGACAGATCGACGTCGAGCTCCGCCGCCGGTACGACCTGATCCCCAACCTGGTCGAGACCGTGAAGGGCTACGCCGCCCACGAGCGGCAGACGCTCGACGCTGTCATCCAGGCCCGCAACCAGGCCGCCGCGCCGAGCACCTCCGTGGCCGAGCAGGCGGTCGACGAAACCGCGCTGACCCGTTCGCTGCGCGGGCTGCTGGCCATCGCGGAGGCGTACCCGAACCTCAAGGCGGACACCCAGTTCACCGCGCTGCAGCAGCAGCTCGGCGAGACCGAGGACCGCATCGCCGCGGGCCGCCGCTTCTACAACGGCAACGTCCGTGCCTACAACACGCGCACCGAGACCTTCCCCTCGTCGATCATCGCCGGCCTCTTCGGGTTCCGTAAGGCGGAGTACTTCGAGGAGCAGGACGAGACGGTACGGGCGCCGGTCAAGGTCGACTTCGGCACCACCCCCCCGGCGGCCGGCCAGGCGTAAGCCCCGGCTCACCCCCGGGCCTGGCCCGTTCGAGTCATCTTCGGTCCGCGCGCTCAACATGGGCGGTCGCGGGGTCGACGCCAGGTGCATGCCCCGACGCCTGCTCGCGCTCGCTGTCGCTGCCACCGCGGCGCTGCC
>CAZYXZ010000125.1:0-3964 GCA_964651395.1 uncultured Frankiaceae bacterium | reverse complement strand
CGGTCCAGGCGGTGCCGGTCCAGGCCGTGCCGGTCCAGCTGCCGCCGGTCCACGCCGCGCCGGTCCAGGCCGTGCCGGTCCACGCCGTACCGGTCCAGGCGGTGCCGGTCCAGGCGGTGCCGTTCCAGGCCTCGCACATGACGTCGATCTCGCCCTCGATGACGTCGGTCGTGCCGTCGTCACCGCAATCGGTCTCGACGTGGACGCCGCCGCGGCTGCCCTCGATCGAGCCGAGCCCGTCGGCGGTCGCGGTCTGGATGGTCTGCGGGCCGGCCGGCGCCTTGAGCGCGCGGTCCACGGCCAGGCGACCAGAGCCCTGCGCGGACGCGGCCACACCCTTGATCGGGACGGCGCTCCGCGCGAGGACGTTCTTCACCTGGTCGGGCGTGAGCTCGGGGCGGGCGCTGAGCAGCGCCGCGACCGCTCCGGAGGTGACCGCCGCAGCCTCCGACGTGCCGCTGCCCTTGATGTACTGGGGCGCGACGAGGGCGTCCGGGTTGTCCGCCTCGACCTGCGAGCCGAACGAGCGAGTGGCGATCAGCGTGCGCCCCGGTGCCACGAGGTCGGGCTTGCTCACGCCGGCCGCCGTCGGGCCGCGGGAGGACCAGTCGGGGACGTTCTCGCTGCCCGTCACCGCGTCGTCGTACGCGCCGACGGTGATGGCGAGCGGGTCGTCACCGGGCTTCTGGACGGTGCCGCCGGTCGGGCCGCTGTTGCCGGCCGAGACGACGACGACGACGCCCTGGCGCCACAGCCGCTGCACCGCGTAGTTGAGCGGGTCGTGCGCGGGGTCCTGCGTGGACGGCGTGCCCCACGACAGGTTCAGGACACGGATGTTGTACGGCGCCGCGTAGGCGGCGACCCAGTGCATCGCCTGCAGGATCGTGGAGACGTCGACGGAGCCGTTGCGTCCCGCGACCTTCACCGAGTACAGCGTCGCGCCCGGAGCCATGCCGCTGTAGCCGCCGCCGGCGCTCGTCGAGGACGCGTTGCCGCTGCCCGCGATCAGGCCGGCCATGACGGTGCCGTGGCCGTAGTTGTCGACCAGCGTGCCCTCACCGGAGAGGTCCGGTCCCCACACGACGTGGTTGGCCAGGTCGCTCATCGGCGAGATGCCGGTGTCGATGACGGCGACGCCGACGCCCGAGCCGATCTTGTTCTGCGACCAGAGGCCGTCGACGCCGGTACTGGTCACGAACCTCGAGGCCGAGG
Source organism: uncultured Frankiaceae bacterium (assembly GCA_964651395.1). Taxonomy (GTDB): domain Bacteria; phylum Actinomycetota; class Actinomycetes; order BP-191; family BP-191; genus CAZYXZ01. The sequence continues at coordinate 2,752 of CAZYXZ010000125.1, read as the reverse complement.
TGGCCGCGTCCTTGACGCCCGCGAAGGTGCCGGTGGTGTTGGCGGTCAGGCCGACGACGCCCGGCGTACTCGCCAGGGCGTCGATCGCGTCGGCGGGAACACGAGCCGAGAGTCCGTCGACGATCGCGAGGCGCGCGAGGACGGTGCCGCCGAGTCGTTCGACGGCGGCCGCGACCGCCTCCACCGAGCCGGGGTGGGCCTGCACGATGACGCCGACCGCACCGCTCGCCTGCCGGAGAGCGGGGTCGACCGTCGCGTGGACAGCGGGTGCGCCCGCGCCGGCGACGACCGGGGCGGCGGGGAGGAGCAGCGCGGGGACCAGGAGGGCGGTCGCGAGCAGCGTACGGAGACGCTGATGCGGTGACACGATCCTCCCCCGGTTCACAAGCACTCAACGAGCGGAGTCCGTGGCCGTAACGCCCGGTTCGTCCCCCCTTTTGCATTAAGAGGATACTACCTAGTGCGGGGCTTGGGCCACTTGCCTAGATTGACGCGGCGCTGCACCGTTCCTCTCGGCTCCGCCAGAAGCCGACTTGAGAGCTGGGCACGGCTATCTCGCGGCGGCCCTCGTGCGTGCTGCCTGGCTCGCCACCGGCTGCGGGGGCACGAGCGGCGGAGTGGCCGGGAACGCGAGCTCGAACACGACCGGATCGGCCGCGCTGCGCAGGCGCAGCCGCCCTCCCATCGACTCGGCGAGCCGGGCCGCGATGTAGAGGCCCATGCCGACCCCCGGGCCCGAGGCGCTGCCCTGGTGGAACGGGCGGAACACCTCCTCGAGGTCCAGCTCCGCCGGCAGCGCGCCCTCGTTCGACACGCGGACGAAGACCTGCCCGCGGTCCAGCTGCGCGGCGATCTCCACGCCGGAGCCGGGCACGGAGTGCCGAGCGGCGTTGTCCAGGAGCAGCCCGAGAATGTCGCTCAATGCGGTGGTGTCGACGCTGACCACGACGTTCGCCACCGCCGCCAGATGCAGCCGTTGCGGCGCCGGGCAGGCGTCCGCGGCGGCTTCCAGCAGCTGGGTGAGCGAGGCCTGCTGCAAGGTGCCGGCCAGGTCGGCCTGCGCCCCGCGGAGCATGCGGTCGATGAGGCGCTCCAGCTCCCGGCCGCGCGTGATGGACGCCGCGAGCATCTCCTCCACGACGTCGGGAGGCAGGCGCGGACCGTACTGCTGCAGCGTGCGGACGTTGCCGAGGATGACCGTGAGGGGGGTCTTCAGATGGTGCGTGACCATGGCGAGGAACATGTCCTTGCTCCGGTCCGCCTCGCGCATCGCCTCGACGGTCTTGGCATCGTTGAGGGCGAGGCTCGTGTGCTCGGCGAACGCGATGAGCGCCTCCTGCTCTCCGTCGGTGTAGGTCCGGTCCGACGCGTACGTGGCGACCACGAGGCTGCCGACCACCCGGCCGTTCTCGTGCACGGGGGCGCCCATCGCGACCTTGAGCGCCTTCTCCGCGAACGGGGCCAACATGTGCGCGTCGTCGTCGTAGTCGCGCACGACGACCAGCTGGTCCTGGAGGACGACCGCCCCGCCGACGCCTTCGGTCACGTGGACCCGGCGGATCCGTTCCTCGAGCTCGGGCTCGACTCCCTGGGTGGACACCGTGAGCAGCCAGTCCGGGTCCTCAGGGTCGCGCAGGCGTAGACCGACGACCTCCGAGCGGAGCAGCTCCTGGGCGCCGGTGGTGATGGCGTCGAGCACCTCGGGCAACGGACGTCGATGGGAGATCGACCGTTGGATCCGCGACAGGTGCTCGAACAGCTGCTTGCGCTCCACCTGCTCGGCGAGCGTCCGCAGGCCGGCGACGGACAGGGCGAGCACCCGGGCCATCGCGCGGAACAGGCCCACCTCTTCCGCGCTGAACCGGTCGTCGCCCGCTCGCGCCAGCAGCAGCCGGCCGCCAGGGTGCAGGTCGAGTGCGGTCACGACGATCGTGCAGCACCCGAGCCCGGCCAGCGAGGCGCCGACCTGCACACCCTCCGGCACCGAGGCGAGGGCGACCGTCGGCACCTGCCCGGCGGGGAAGCCCACCGAGGACACGACGTCGGCGCCGACGAGCAGGGCGCCCACCTCGGCGTCGAAGGCCTCAGCCGCCCGCTCCACGGCGGCGCGCACGGCGGCGGTCTCGTCCGTAGCGGACGAGACGACCGCCAGGAACTCCGACAGCTGTTGTGTGGCCCAGTCGCCGACGACGCGGGACACCGTCAGCTCACGGCCAGGACCACGAGAGTCTGGTTGTGGAAGCCGCTGATCCCGTGCGTCCGCGCGATCTCGCCATAGGTGTAGAAGCCCGCGACCGGGGCGGACGGGACGTGACCGGACACGCGGTCGATCTCGGCGCGGATGCCCGCGTCTCCCAGGACGCCGCGTCGGGCGATGCAGTCGAAGGCCAGCATGCCGAGCGCGGGGGCGCCGCCCAGTGCCGCCAGCGCGTCGCGGCAGGCGGCGTCCGTCGCCGCGAGGACGGAGTCGGCGTCGCCTTCCATGAACCAGGCAAGGCCACCCTGCGGCACCTCGGCGATGCAGACGAGCGAGCGGTCCGAGAAGTCGGCCTCGGCGACGAAGCGCACCTGCGGCTCGTTGCCCCGCCGGCTCATGCCCAGCGGATGCGTGAGCGCGAATCGCGTGAAAGCGGCGGCATCGGTGCGTGCCGCCTCTGGTGCGTCGAGCCGCTCCAGGTAGACGTCCAGCGCCGGCCGGTCGTCGAGCAGGTGGACCCGGTTGTCGGCGCTGCGCGTGACGAGCATGGGCTCG
>CAZYXZ010000124.1:0-4100 GCA_964651395.1 uncultured Frankiaceae bacterium | reverse complement strand
AGCGCGGCCGCGACGGTGTGGAGGGGCAGCACCTGCCGGTCGCCCGGCGCGGTGGCGAGCAGGACGCAGCGATGGTTGAGCGGCGTCTCGACCGGCCCGGTGTGCTGGTGGAACGCCTCGATCGCGCACTCGCCGAGCAGCCGGCCGAGCTCCTCGCCGGCGCCGGAGTCCTCGACCCGCTCCTGGGCCGCCTCGAGCACCGGCAGGAGCATGCGCTCCCAGGTCGCGAGCACGCCGGACTCGGCCAGAGCACCGCGCAGGATGGCCACGACGGCCGTGGCGTCGAGGGCGTTGACCGCGCGGGCCAGGCCCCGGGTCTGCGGGGGTGCTTGGGGGACGGCGAGCACGCGGCCACCGGGCCCGCCCGGCGAGGTGCGCTCGGGCTGGGGGGTCTCGCCGTGCAGGGCGACCCGGGCGGCCTCCGCGGGGGCGACGCCCTCGAGCGTGAGGCGGCGCATGTGCTCGAACCGGCGTACGTCCTCCGGCTGGTAGCTGCGCCGGCTGCCCACTGGGCGGTCCGCCGGACCGAGGCCGTAGCGGCGCTCCCAGGTGCGCAACGTCGACGGCGCGATGCCGAGCCGGCGGGCGACGGCGGCCACCGTCAGGGCGGGTTCCGGGCCGGGCATGGGCTCGATGATCGGACTCGATTCGCAATTGCACAAGTTACGAAGAACTTACTTGCACAACTTACGCCCAATGTCTTACGCTCGCCCGGCGGCTCCGACCCCGCCGCAGGAAGCAGCACGGTCATGAGTGACGCACGGCACCTCGTAGCGCTGGACTGGCACGCCGATGGCGCCTGCCAGGACCTCGACACCGAGATGTTCTTCCACCCCGACAACGAGCGCGGCCCGCAGCGGGCCGAGCGCGAGGCGGCCGCCAAGGCGGTCTGCGCGACCTGCCCCGTGGTGGCCCAGTGCGCGGCCTGGGCGCTGCGCACGCGTGAGCCGTACGGGATCTGGGGAGGTCTGTCCGAGTCCGACCGCGAAGAGGTCTGGGCAGGCCGACGCGCCAGCTAGCCGCCGTTCTTCACTGTTCGGCGCTTCGTGCCGATGCCATCTCGTAATCTGGACGTTCGCCGAGGCCCCTTCCGGGGCCTGACGCCATCGGGGGCAGGACGACAGTGCGCCGTAACAGCACCGCCGCCGTAGCCCTGGCGATGGCTGCTGTCTTCACGGGGTGCACCTCCGGCGGCGCGCCCACGGCCACCAAGTCCATGGACCCGTCTCAGGTGGCCGTCGCGGGCGGCGCGCCCAACCGCCCCTCCGTCGTCGCGCCCCTCGACAAGCGCGTGCGGCCCGACGTGATGGTCGTCGCGACCAAGCCGCTGTCGAAGGCGCAGGTGGACGCGCTGTACAAGCTCAGCGCCGGCTTCACCACGATGCGGGTCGAGACCATCACGCTGAACAGCAAGCGCAAGGTCGAGGTGCTCGGCGTCGACGCGAACCGGTTCCGACCGTTCGCGCCGCAGGGCACCGCGGAGTCGACGCCGGTCTGGACCGCCGTCGCGCGCGGCGAGCTGATCGTGGCGCACGAGCACGCGCGCGAGCTCAAGCTGGTCCTCGGCAAGCCGGTGTCCGTCGGCAAGGTGCACGTGCTGCCGCTGCGCCTCGGCGCGATCGCGACGACCGGCCTGCCCGAGGTCGCGGCGATCGTCAACGAGCAGGTCGCCGACCAGCTCGGCCTGCAGAAGGAGACCGGCGCGCTGCTCTCCGCCGGCATCGGCGACCCGGCGAAGCTGGCCAAGGCCGTGCAGAACATCGTCGGCAAGGACGCGCGGGTCGAGCTGCTCAGCCAGCCGACGGACTCACCGCTGGCGTTCCTAACCGGCAACCGCGCTGCGCGCGCGTTCGGCGCGTTCAGCTACCGCTACCACGCCGACGGCACCATCGAGCCGGACACCGCCTGGGTACGCCGCAACATCGTCTTCCAGCGCCTCCCGCTGCTCGGGGTCATCGGCTGTCACCGGCTGATGTTCCCGCAGCTGCGCGCGGCGCTGAACGACGTCGTGAAGGCCGGGCTGTCGAACAAGATCTATCTCTTCGGCGGCTGCTACGTCCCGCGCTTCATCGAGAGCAACCCGCGCCGCGCCGTGTCACTGCACACGTGGGGTATCGCGATCGACCTCAACGTGCGCGAGAACATGCCTGGCACCCGCGGTCGCATGGACCCGCGCGTCGTCCAGATCTTCAAGCGCTGGGGCTTCCGCTGGGGCGGCGACTGGTCCCCCACCGACCCCATGCACTTCGAACTAGGCGCCCTGCTGAACCTCTAGTCAGCGGCAGATGAGCTAGTCCTGGATCAGCCAAAGCCCACCCTCGGGTTGAGTCTGCCCGAGCATCGCGGTCAGTTCGCGGAGCCCAGCACGCAGTTGTTTCTCGATCACTGCGTGGCTCAAATCCGTTGTCGGATGTAGTTCTGCTGCAAGAGCCGGAATTGCGGTCTCTAACAACGGTTCAGCCTCACGGCACTGAACAAGGAGTCTGTCCGACGCTTCCGCGTTGAGCCAGCCACCCGTCATCCACGTCACCTTCCCCTGCAACAGGGGTCGCAGGTGGGGCATGTGTTCGGCGAAGAAGTCCGCGAGGGGGATGCCCCGGATAGCCCTGCCGATGAGAGGCGGAGACCAGCCGATTGCGCCAAGAAGGCTCTCGACATAGAACGGCGCGGTCTGGAGCGCCAAGGCTGGTGAACTCACGCCGATCAACAACAGCGAAATGCGGGATGCAACGACGAAGCCATCGTCAGCGTCGTGTCCAGGCCTCGAGAGGATTTCCTCCCACACCTCATGATCATCGGGTGGGATGCGCATCATGGTCAGATGCGAACGATGGGACGGATCTGCTCGAATCCTGTCGATGAATGACGACACCTCATCCGACCAAAGATCTTCAACACGCGCAATGCCGTCGAAGACTCGTTCCGCATCGCCGAACCCGAATCGCCAACAGCCATGCCGTGGAGCCATCAGTTCGTCCCGAAGAGCTCATTCGACTCCACACGCCCTCCGTCGCGCACGCGTTTTGAGTAGGCGGAAAGAATGTCAGCAGTATCTCCGATGCAAAGGATTGACCAGTGTCCCTTGCCGTACTGGGGCGTGTACCTGCCCGTGCAGAGCGGCAGCCCTCCGACACCCACCGGGACCTCTGGCTCGCGTCGCGCGTTGATGAAGTCGAACGGGATCAAGCACTCGTGAGCCGAGCCCTGGTGCGGTCGCTCGAAAACTGAAACCCCGTCCGCATCCACTCTGAATGCGCCTGGCGAGAGCTTGAGTTGTGATCGGCAGTCGGCGCCACCTCGTACGCCGCGGAATGCTCTGAAGTAGCCGCCCTGATCATTCTCGGTGTTGGGATGGGGTGTCACTGCTGTCGAGGTCGGCTCCGGCGGGGGCACCGCTTCTGGTGTCGGTGTGACCGAATCTCCCGGTGCGGTGAGCAACACGATGATGCCTGCGATCCACCCGATGGTCCCGACGATGGCTTCGCATTCGAAGAAGCCGCGTGGCGTGGTGGTCCGCCTCTCTTGGTCCGGGCCGAAGGGTTCGGTGAGCTCGACGCAGTGCTCCCAGCTGAGCGGGGTCTTGGACCCGAAGCCTTTGGACTTGATCAGAGGGAGCAGAAGCGCGGCGCCGGTGATGCCTTGGTCGGAGACTTGTGAGCTCAGTCCGCTGGGGTCGGTTCGGTTGATGGGGTCGTTGTCGGCGTAGGGGTAGGGGTTGGCGACGGTGGGGCTGCCGGGGGTGCCGTCGAGGGGGTCGGTGCTGGTGAAGCTGGCGGTGGTCGGGTCGAGGGCGCGGGCGCGGAGGTGGATCTGGCCGTGGGTGTGTAGTTCGCCGCGGTAGCCCAAGGCGGGTAGCGGTTCGCTGGGCTGGAGTGGTGGGAGCGGGCCGATCCCCGTGCTGGTGCCTTGCGGCCGTCCCCAGGCCTCGTACCCGCTGCCGGGGGTGACCAGGTCGGTGTTGGCGCTGGTCGCGGTGAGGTTGCCGCGCACGTCGTGCGGCAGCGCGATGAGCGTCGCGCCGCGCCCCGCGTACACCCAGTCCCCGGGGGTGCCGACCAGGTCGCTGTGCACGCCGTCGCGGTCGAGGCCGAGGAGCTGGT
>CAZYXZ010000123.1:1991-4556 GCA_964651395.1 uncultured Frankiaceae bacterium | reverse complement strand
CGCAGGGTCCTGATTCTTGAGGCGTCCGCAGTGTCTGCGGTCTCGGGTCGGATCGATACGTAGCCTCCATGGTCCCACGGGTGGGGACCGCGGACGGGTTTGGGCCGCGGAAGGGGCCGCTGGTAGCCTGGGTGGCTGTGCCTCATGCCCTCTCGCAGGAGGCGCGACCCAAGAAATCACCCGGTGCGGGAATCGTGCGGTGTCCGTGCGGCCTCGTGCCAGAACCTGAGAAGGCTCATTCGTGGCGAACATCAAGTCCCAGATCAAGCGGATCAAGACCAACGAGAAGGCTCGGCTGCGCAACAAGGCCGTCAAGTCCTCGCTGAAGACGTCCGTACGCCGGTTCCGCGAGGCGGCCGCGGCCGGCGACCGCGAGACCGCGCTCGTCGCGCTCAAGGACGCCTCCAAGGCCCTCGACAAGGCCGCGAGCAAGGGCGTCATCCACGCGAACCAGGCCGCCAACCGCAAGTCCGCGATGGCGAAGCAGGCCGGCTCGCTCGGCTAGACCGACACCAGCGTTACCGGCGGCGCCGGCCCACGACGGGCTCGGCGCCGTTCGTGTTCTCCGGAGCAGTCTGCGTGAACACCCGCTGTCGCCCCGCGACGGAGAACGGCGCGTCGTACTGGTACCCGGACCGGCGGCGGCCGACGTACGGCTGGAAGTAGACCTCGGCCGTGCCGTCCCGGTGCTCCAGCGCGACGCGGATGGACGCGGCGATGTCGCCCTGTGGCCGGGCCACCTGGCCCACGCTGACGACGGCGGCCGCCACCATGGCCGGGTCCGTGGCACGGACGGCCAGCTCCTCGTAGAGGTCGCGCAGGAACTCGCTGGTCACCATGTCGTCGTCGTCGAGCGCCGGAGCGACGCTCGTGACCAGGAGCCGCCGGTCCAGTGACGCCGCGAACGGGCGGAACCGCCCGTTCGCCGTGATGTCCTGGCGGGCCGAGCGGAGCACCGCCTCGAGCAGGAGCTTGCGTTCCTCCTGAGGCGTGCGGGTGCGTCGTCCCGTCGCGGTCCGTTGCACGGGCACGGCTACGGGCTCCGCGGCGACCACGGGCTCGGACTCCTCGACCTCGACCTCGGCCTCCGGCTCGCCGTCCTCGGTCTCGTCCACGAGCTCCGGCTCCGGCTCAGGCTCCGGCTCAGGCTCCGGCTCCGGCTCCGGCTCCGGCTCGGGCTCGGGCTCGGGCGGGCGAACCGGGATGCGCTCGACGGTGACGGCCCGCGTCCGCGCAGCCGCCGGCTGCGGCTCCCAGCTCGCGCCGGCCAGCAGGCCGGTCAGCACGTCGTGGAACTTCACGACCGCCGCGACGGCGACCAGCAGCAAGAGGGGGGCCCAGGCGGTGATGTGGTCGGTGAGCGCGGCCACCGAGCCCACGATCAGCGACCCTTCGACGAACAGCGCACGCTGCCAGCCGTTGGGGTGGATGTGGCGCAGCCGCAACAGCCGCGGGTAAGCCGGCTTGCTCATGCGCCCACGCCCTGCGCCGCGACCTGGAGGACGGCGCGTTCGACGGCGTACGACGGGTCGGTGCCACCGCCCTTGACCTCGCCGTCCGCGACCGCGACCGCGACGTGAGCGGCGGCCAGCGACTCCGGGTTCCAGCCGCGGCTCTGCCGCCGGGCCTTGTCGACCATCCACGGGGCCAGCCCGAGCTGCTTCGCCACCGCCTCGGCCGAGCCGCGGCCGGCCGAGGCGACCCGCGCGACCATGCGTAGCTGACGGGCCAGCGCCGAGACGATGACGACCGGGTCGAGCCCACCCTGCAGCGCCTGGCGCAGCTCGACGAGGGCCGCCGCAGGGTTGCCCTCGACCGCGCGGTCGGCGACGGCGAAGCCGCTGCCCTCTCCCCGGCCGCGGAAGTACTGCGCCACGGCTGACTCGTCGATCGGCTCCGCGACGTCGGCCACCAGCTGGGCGCACGCGGCCGACAGCTCGCGCAGTCCTCCCGCCGCCGGGATCACGTCGACGATGGCGCGGACCGCGCCCTCGGTGACCGGCCGGCCGGCCTCGTCGAACTCGCGCTGGACGAAGTCCAGCCGGTCGCGCAGCTTCTCGGCCCGGGCGCAGGCGATCGTGACGGCGCCCGCCTCGCGACAGGCGTCGCCGAGCTTCTTGCCGGTGTTGCCCGCGGGCAGCACCACGACGAGACAGACGTCGTCCTGGGGGTTGCCGATGTGGTCGAGCAGCGCGTCGCGGATCTCGTCGGGCAGCTTCGCGCCAACGCGGACGACGACCAGACGCAGCTCGCCGAACAGCGACCCGGTGGCCAGGTCGAGCAGTGCCGACGGGTCGAGCGCGTCGGCGTCGAGCTGGCGGATGTCGGCCTGCTCGTCCCTCGCCCGCGCGAGGTCGACCAGCCGGGTGACGGCGCGGGTGACCAGCAGCTCCTCGTCCCCGGTGATCAGGGTGAGCGGCGCGAGCGTGGGTGCGGGCACGACGGAAGGATCGCACGCGTGACCGGCGGGGGCGACCGCGCCTGCCCGCTGCCGGTAGGGCACCAGAGCAGCGGCGAGCCGGCGCGGAAGCCGATCGCCGACCGTGGGGGCGGCGCCAGACCGCG
>CAZYXZ010000123.1:0-1981 GCA_964651395.1 uncultured Frankiaceae bacterium | reverse complement strand
CCCACGGCGTGCCGTCGCCGCCAGTCGCCCGTGCGTGACGGTCACCGCGACGGCACCGTCGGTGTCGGTGCGGAACGCGTGCATGCCGCGGAGCGCGACCGCGCGCAGGGTGGCCGGCGCCGGATGGCCGTACGGGTTGTCCCCCCCGACGGTGACCAGCGCGAGCCGCGCACCGGTCGCCGCGAGGAAGGCCGGCAGCTGCCGCGCGGAGCCGTGGTGCGGGACCTTGAGCAGGTCTGCGCGCAGGTCCACCCCGGCCGCCAGCGCGGCGAGCTGGGCCGGCTCCTCGGCGTCGCCGGTGAGCAGCACCCGGACGCCGGCGAGCGTCGCCCGCAGCACCAGCGACGAGTTGTTGGGGTCGGACGGCGTCCCGCGGAACGCGCGCGCGGGACCGAGCACGTCCACCAGGACGCCGCCGACCCGCCAGCCCGCGCCGGGCGTCCCTCGTTCCGCGCGCAACCGCGCGTGGCCGAGCCAGCGGGTCACGCGCTCGTGCTCCTCCGCCGGCTCGTCCAGCGGCCCCACCACGACCCGCCCGACCGCGCGACGGCGCAGGACGCCGGGCAGGCCTTCGACGTGGTCGGCGTGCAGGTGCGTCAGCACGAGCAGCCCGATCCGCCGTACGCCGAGTGCGGACAGGCAGGCGTCGGCGGCGACCGGGTCCGGCCCGGTGTCGACGACGACGGTCCCTCCGGCGTGGCGCAGGACCAGCGCGTCGCCCTGGCCGACGTCGCAGGCGGCGACCACCCAGCCGCGGGGTGGCCAGCCCGGCCAGCAGGTCCGCACCAGCGCCACGGCCACGAGCGAGGCGCAGGCGACGACCGCGACCACGCGGCGCGCGCCGGGCCGGCGCAGCAGCGACCAGCAGCCTCCCGCGGCCAGCACCGCGAGCAGCGCACCGAACCAGCCCTTCGGCCAGCCGAGCTGGCCCCCGGGCAGGGCCGCGAAGCGGTGCGCGACCCGGACCACCCAGCCGGCGGGCAGGCCGGCCACGGCAGCCGTCAGCCGGGCGGCCGGCATCGAGACCGGCGCGAGGACGGCCGTCACCACACCGGCGACCGTCGCGAGCCCGACCGCGGGCATCGCCAGGACGTTGGCAGGGACGGCGACCAGGCTGACCCGGCCGAACAGGGCCGCCAGCACCGGGGCGCAGGCCAGCTGCGCGGCGAGGGAGACCGCGACGGCGTCGGCCAAGGGGCGCGGCCACCGCCGGGGCAGCCGGGACCGCAGCGGCGGCGCGAGGACGAGCAGCCCGGCCGTCGCGGCGACGGACAGCGCGAAGCCGGGCGAGCGGGCCAGGCCCGGGTCGAAGAGCACGAGGCCGAGCACCGCCGCGGCGAGCGCGGCGACGGCGTGGCGATCGCGACCGGTCACGGTCGCGAAGAGAGCTATCCCGCCCATCACCGCCGCGCGCAGCACCGACGGCGACGGACGGGCCAGCACCACGAACCCGGCGAGCACGCCCCCGGCCAGGACGGCGCACGTGCGCGGACCGAGACCGACCCCACGCAGCAGGAGCAGTACGGCCGCCAGCACCACCGCCACGTTCGTCCCGCTCACGGCGACGACGTGGGTCAGGCCGCTGCGCCGGAAGTCCTCGCGCAGCGCCGGGTCGAGCCCCGCGGTGTCGCCGATGACGAGTCCGGGCACGAGGCCTGCTTCCTCCGCGGGCAGGCCCGACACCGCCGTACGCAGCCCGGCCCGCAGCGAGCCGGCGGCACGTCCGACGGCCGAGGCCGGTGCCAGCTGCCGCGGTGCCCCGTGCGCGCGGAGCACGGCGGCGCCGTCCGAACCGTGCCGGGGCGGCCCGAGCCGCCCGGTGACCCGCAGCCGCTCCCCGGGCAGCCGCCCGAGCCACCCGCCGCCGCCGAAGACCGTGATCCGGTGCCGGGTACGCCAGGCGGTCGGGCCGACCGCCACGACCTCGGCGCGGGCCGGCGCGACGATGCTGCCCGCGACCCGGCGCGCCCCGACCACACCG
>CAZYXZ010000122.1:0-4713 GCA_964651395.1 uncultured Frankiaceae bacterium | reverse complement strand
CGCCCGCAGGGAGCCGGCTCTCCTCGAGCGGGCGCACGCCGCGCAGGCGCAGGTCGTCGCGATAGAGGGTCGGGTCGATCGAGCCGACCGGGACCGGCGTGCCCTCGACCTCGGTCATCCGCGCGGCGATCCGCTCGGCCAGCGGCACGCCCCGCGTGGGGACGCCGAGCAGCACGACGTCGCCGGCACCCTTGGTGCGTTCGAGGATCTCGTGGGCGATGCGGGTCAGCGCGCGGGCGACGTCGTCGGCCTCGAGGACGGGCCGGGCAATGCCGGGATCGCCGGTCACGGGTCGCGGGTTCCGCCCCGCGCTGGCGCTGTGGTCAGCCGTCGCCGCCATCAGCCACCTCCTTCCCCGCCTCACGGGACGGGTCGTTAAAGGAGAACTGGCATGCTCGATCACCGTAGCATGAGCGCCGACGAAGGGAAGACGGCCTGTGTCGGAGTACAGCAACGCCGTAGGAGCACGGCTTCGCGCCATCCGCGCGCAGCAGGGACTGTCGCTGCACGCGGTCGAGGAACGCTCCCACGGACGGTGGAAGGCCGTCGTCGTCGGGTCCTACGAACGCGGCGACCGGGCCCTGTCGGTGCAGCGGCTGGCCGAGCTGGCCCAGTTCTACGGCGTGCCGGTCACCGAGCTGCTGCCCGCGGACCAGGCCCTCGCCGACGCCAACCGCCGCAGCGCGCGGTCGGTCATCGACCTCGAGGCGCTGGCCGAGCTGCCCGAGGGCGAGGTGGACGTCCTCGGCCGCTACGTCGCAGCCATCCAGAGCATGCGCGGCGACTACAACGGGCGGGTGCTCTCGATCCGCGCCGACGACATCCGGGCGCTGTCCATCGTCTACAACCGCACCCAGTCGGAGCTGTTCGAGCAGCTCACCAGCTGGGGTGTCCTCGCCGACGGCTCCGAGGCCGACCTCGACAGCTAGCCGCGCCCCGAACGCGCGGCACTGAGCACACCGTTGACGAACTTCGCCGACTCCTCGGTGGACAGCTGCGACGCCAGCTCGACCGCCTCGGCCAGCGCCACGCCGTCGGGGATGTCGTCGCACCAGAGCAGCTCGTACAGGCCCAGCCGGAGGATGCAGCGGTCCAGTGGCGGCATGCGCTCGAGCGTCCAGCCGACCGCGTGGTGCGTGATCAGCTCGTCCAGCTGCTCCCGTCGTTCCACGACGCCCTCGACCAGCGACACGGCGTACGCCGGAAGCGGCGGGTCAGGTCGCGACAACCGGGCCGCCAAGGTCGTCCGGACGTCGTGGCCGAGCAGGTCGGCCTCGTAGAGGACGTCGAGCGCGCGCTTGCGGGCCTTGCTGCGTGCGGCCACCGGCCGGGTGCTAGCCCTGGATCCGGCCGAGGTAGCGGCCGTCGCGGGTGTCGACCTTCACCTTCTCGCCGGTCGTGACGAACAGCGGCACCTGGATGACCGCGCCGGTCTCGAGCGTGGCCGGCTTCGTGCCGGCCGAGGACCGGTCGCCCTGGACGCCCGGCTCCGTCTCGGAGATCAGCAGCTCGACGCTGGCCGGCAGCTCGACGAACAGCGCCACGCCGTCGTGCATCGGCACCTGGGCGGTCATGTTCTCGAGCAGGTAGTTGGCCATGTCGCCGACCGTGACCGCCGGGATGTGCAGCTGGTCGTAGGTCTGCGTGTCCATGAAGACGTAGTCGTCGCCCTCGCGGTAGAGGTAGCTCATCTCCCGCTTGTCGACGGTCGCCACCTCGACCTTCACGCCGGCGTTGAACGTCTTGTCGACGACCTTGCCGGTGCGCACGTTCTTCAGCGTCGTACGGACGAAGGCGCCGCCCTTGCCGGGCTTCACGTGCTGGAACTCCACGACGTTCCACAGCCCGCCGTCGATGTCCAGCGTCATGCCGTTCTTCAGATCATTGCTCGTGGCCAACGTCTACAGCTCCAACAGCTCGCGGGTGGTGGTGGTCAGGGCGTCGGCGCCGTCGTCAGTGACGACCAGCAGGTCCTCGATCCGGACGCCGCCCTGCCCGGGCAGGTAGACCCCAGGCTCCACGGTGACCGGCATCCCTAGGGCGAGTGTATCGGAGCCACCGGAGCGCAAGGTCGGCGCTTCGTGGATCTCCAGACCGACGCCGTGGCCCAGCGAGTGGCCGAACCGCTCGCCGTGCCCGGCCGCGTCGATCACGTCGCGCGCGGCCGCGTCGAGCTCGCCGGTCGTGGCCCCCGCGCGGAGCAGGTCGATCGCGGCCTGCTGCGCCCGGGCGACCAGCGCGTAGAGCTCTCGCTGCCACGGCTGCGCCGTCCCCAGCACGACGGTGCGGGTCATGTCGGAGTGGTAGCCCTCGACCAGCGCGCCGAAGTCGAGCTTGAGGAACTCGTCCTTGCCCAGCACGCGCGCTGTTGGCCGGTGATGCGGGATCGCGCTGTTGGGCCCGGACGCGACGATCGTCTCGAACGACGGCCCGTCTGCGCCGAGCGCCCGCATGCGCGCGTCGAGGTCGATGCCGACGTCCCGCTCGGTACGGCCGACGAGCGGCCCGGCGAGCAGCTCGGCCAGCGCGGCGTCCGCGATCGCGCAGGCCCGTCGCAGCAGGGCGACCTCCGCGTCGTCCTTCACCGCGCGCAGCTGCTCGACCGCCCGCCGCAGCGGCGCCAGCCCGATGCCCTCCGCGCCGCGCAGCAGGTGCTCGTGCACCTCGACCGTGACCTGATGCTCTTCGAAGCCGAGTCGTCGGATCCCCGCGTCGCGGGCGCGCTCGACCAGCGCCGTCAGCACGCCGGGGACGATCAGCCGCTCCACGTCCGGGCTCTGCTCGGCGGACTGCGTCTCGTACCGTCCGTCGGTCGTGAGGACATCGGCCTCGGGCAGGACGAGCAGCGCGCCGTTGGAGCCGGTGAAGCCGGTGAGGTAGCGCACGTTGAGCTGCTCGCTGACCAGCGCCGCCTCGACGTCGCGCTCCGCGAGCAGCGCGCGCAGCCGCACGCGCCGGGCGGCGTGGATGTCAGGCACGCTTGAGCAGTCCGGCCACGGCGCGGATGCCGAGGCGGTAGGAGTCGGCGCCGAAGCCGCTGATCTGGCCGGTGGCGACGCCGGCGACGACGCTGTGCTGCCGGAACTCCTCGCGGGCCGCGATGTTGGACAGGTGCACCTCGACCACGGGGACCTGGAGCATGGCGACCGCGTCGCGCACCGCGATCGAGTAGTGCGTGAACGCCGCCGGGTTGAGGACGACGGCGCAGGCCGCGTCGCCGGCCTCGTGCAGCCAGCCGAGCAGCGTGGCTTCGTCGTCGGTCTGCCGGCACTCGCAGGTCAGCCCGACCTGCCCGCTCTCGTCCTCGACGGCAGCCACCAGGTCGGCGTACGTCGTGCTGCCGTAGATGTCGGGCTCGCGGGTGCCGAGCTGGCCGAGGTTCGGCCCGGAGAGCACGAAGACCGGCTTCACGCGCTGACCTCCCGGTAGGCGGCCTCCAGCAGATCGGGTGCCGGGTCCTCGAGGATGACCGGACGCCCGACGCCTTCGAGCACGACGAAGCGCAGCCGGGAGCCGCGCGCCTTCTTGTCCATCGACATCGCCTCGTGCAGCCACGACCAGGCGGCGCCGTCGTACGTCGTGGGCAGCCCGAGGCGCAGCAGCAGCGTGCGGTGCCGGTCGGCGGTCGCGCCGTCCAGCCGGCCGGAGACGCGGCCGAGGGCGGCGGCGAAGCACAGGCCGACCGCGACGGCGTCGCCGTGGCGCCACACGCCGAAGCCCGCCACCTTCTCGATCGCGTGGGCGAGCGTGTGCCCGTAGTTGAGGATCTCGCGCTGTCCCGCCTCGCGCGGGTCGGCGGCCACGACGTCGGCCTTCACCAGCACCGCGAGCTCGACCAGCTGGTTGAGCACGTCCGGCGCGCGCGCCAGCACGTCCGGCGTCCACTGCTCGAGCAGGTCGAGGATCGCGGGGTCCCCGACGAACCCGGCCTTCGCGACCTCGGCCAGGCCGGCGACGTAGTCGGCGTCGGGCAGCGACGCGAGCTGGCGCACGTCCACGACGACGCCCGCCGGCAGGTGGAACGCCCCCACCAGGTTCTTGCCGGCTGGGACGTCGATGGCCGTCTTGCCGCCGATGGCCGCGTCGACCATCCCCAGGAGCGTGGTCGGGACGTGCACCACCGCGACCCCGCGCAGCCACGTGGCCGCGGCGAAGCCCGCGACGTCGGTCACGGCACCGCCCCCGACGGCGACCACCGCGTCACCCCGGCCGACCCCGTGAGCGGCCAATGCCGTCCACAGCTCGACCGCCGTGCCGATGTCCTTGGCCGCCTCGCCGTCGGGCACGGCGGCCAGCGCCGTCGTGCGGCCCGTCTCGCGGACGGCCGTCGCCACCCGGTTGGCCGCCTGCTCCACCGAGACGGAGTGCACGACGAGCACCCGCTCGCTGCGTCGCGGCAGCAGTCCCGCGGCCTCCTCGACCGCGCCCATGACGATGTCGCCGTGCCCGCCGCCGACGGAGTGACGAGTCATGCCGCGTTCTCCGTGAGCCAGCGCACGACGTCGGCGGCGATGTCCTCGGCGTCCCGGTCGTCGGTCGCGATCTCGACGTCGGCCACCGCGGCGTAGAGCGGCCGGCGCGCCTCGAGCATGGTGGCCAGGGCAGCCCGGGGGTTCACGGCAAGGGTGAGCATCGGCCGGCCCGTGCCCATCCCGGTACGCCGGACCGCCTCGCTCAGGCCCACGGCCAGGTGCACCACCCGGTGGCCGGCCA
>CAZYXZ010000121.1:3075-4911 GCA_964651395.1 uncultured Frankiaceae bacterium | reverse complement strand
GCGCCGTTGGTCACCGGCGGCGGGCTGGCCGGGCTGGCCGGCGGGCTCGTGGGCGGGCTGCCGGTCGGGCTGCCGGTCGGGCTGCCGGTCGGGCTGCCGGTCGGGCTGCTGGTGGCCGACGCGCTCGCCGTCGGGGTCGGCGGCGGCGCGCTGGGCGTCGGCAGCGTCAGGCCGAGCGAGCGGCCGAGGTTGACCACGCCGACGTTGTTGCAGTTGCCGGAGTCCTTCGTGTTGGCCTTCAGGTGCGCCCTCGTCTGCGCGCCGGTGAGGCCGAGCTTGGCCATGACGACCGCGGCGACACCGGAGACGTGCGGCGTCGCCATCGACGTACCGCTCAGGGACGCGTAGCCGCCGCCCCGGTACGTCGAGTAGATGCTCGACCCGGGCGCCGCGATCTCCACATCGGCGTTGCAGGTGCTGTAGCTGGCCTTCGCGCCGCTCGAGGTGGTGGCGCTGACCGACATCACGTCGGCGTGCGCGGCGGGGTAGCTGAGCGTGCTGTTGCCGTCGTTGCCGGCCGCGGCGATGAGCAGCACCCCGGCCGCGTTGGAGGCGCTGAGCTCGGTGTTGAGCGACGAGCTGGCCGGGCCGCCGAGGCTCATGCTGATGATCTTGGCGCCGGCGGTGACTCGCAGCCAGCGGATGCCGGCGATGATGTCGGCGTAGTAGCCGCTGCCGCGGCTGTTGAGCGCCTTGAAGACGGCGAGCTCGGCGTTGGGCGCGACACCCGCGACGCCGATGCCGTTGTTGGCCAGCGCGCCGATCGTGCCGGCGACGTGCGTGCCGTGGCCGTTGTCGTCGCTGCAGCTGTTCACCGTGACGTTGCCGCTGCCGGTGGTCGCGCGGGCGCAGGCCACCGTCTTGCCGGCCAGGTCCGCGTGGTTGAGGTCGATGCCGCTGTCGACGATGCCGACGCGGACGCCGCCGCCGGACGGGAACACGCCGTCGCCGAAGGCCGCGGTCCAGCCCTCAGGGGCGTCGATGTCCTTGTCGTTGGTCTGGTTGAGGCCCCAGAGCGAGCCGAAGCTCGCGTCGTTGGGCACGCTCGAGGCGGTGACCTCCCAGTTGGGCTCGGCCGCGACGACGTTGGGGTTGCGCAGGTAGCGCTCGGCGGCGGCCATCGGGTCGACGCCCTGGCGCAGCCGGACCACGTCGGTGTCGCGCCACTCCATCGTGTTGGCGACCTCGGCGCCCTCGTCCTTGTGCGCGCGGTTGCGGTGGGCACGCGCGGCCTGGTGCTTGAAGGTGACCAGCAGTGCGCCCGCCTGGTACTTGGCGGCGCGGGGCGACGGCGGAGGCGCGGCCGTGGCGCTCGATCCCACGGAGCCGGCGACGACCAGCAGGCCACCACCGACGGCAAGCGAGACCAGGCCGGCGAGGAGTCGGCGTGGGGAATTGCGGCGCATGCGAGTCCTTGGGCGGTCCACGTGGGGAGGTGCGGCGCGCCCAGTATGACAGCGCGTACGCGCGGGGGGCAGGGGTTCCGGCCAACTCGCCGAACCTGTGGCGGAGCGGTCCGGAATCGCGCCACTCCGGGTAGGCCAAGTTACCGGTGAGTTCGGCTACCCTGTGGATGAACGAGCACGGAGTGGCCGTCCAGGGAGCTAGGGGGCTGGGTGGGGATCGACGAAGCCCGTGCGCTGCTCGGCATCGACGCCGGCGCGTCGCTCGCGGCTGCCCAGGAAGCATTCGACACCCGCACCGCCCAGATCGTGGCGGCCATCGCCAACGCCCCCGAGGAGCGCGCGGCGGTGCTGCGGGCCCAGCTGGGTCGGCTGGGTGACGCCTGGACCACCATCCTCGTCGCGCCCGAGTCCAACGCGCCCGCGCCGGCCG
>CAZYXZ010000121.1:0-3065 GCA_964651395.1 uncultured Frankiaceae bacterium | reverse complement strand
GCGCCCTCTCCCCTGTTCCGGCCGCTCACGCCACCGGACGCGCCGCTGTGGACGCAGCCCAGCTCTCCGGTGCCGCCCGCTGCGCCGCCGACTCCGCCGACGCCGTCCTACGCCTCCGCGCCGCCGCCGCCGACGACCTTCCACCCGCAGGGCGCGGCCATGGCTCCGCCCGTGCCCCAGACCTTCTCGGCGCCGATCACCCCGCCCGCGGTCGTGTTCGTCCGCCAGCCGGTCAGCCGGGGCGACGGCGACGCGGTCGCCGTGGTCACCGACTCCACGGCGTACCTGCCCGACGAGGTCGTCGAGAAGTACGGCATCACCGTCGTGCCGCTGCACGTCATCCGCGGCCAGGAGTCCTCGCTCGAGGGCATCGAGCTCACCCCGCCGGACTTCGCCAAGTGGATCACGGCCCCCGGCCGCACGGCGTCGACCCGGCCGCCGTCCGCGTCGGCGTTCAAGGCCGCCTACCTCGCGACCGGCGCGAAGGAGATCGTCTCCATCCACCTCTCCGGTCGGATCTCCGGAACGCGCGAGGCGGCCCTGCAGGCCGCGCGCGAGCTGGCCGACGAGGGCCGCGCCAAGGTGAAGGTCATCGACTCGCGCATGACCGGCATGGGCCTCGGCTTCGCTGTCATCGCCGCCGCCGAGCAGGCCGTGGGCGGCGCCGAGATCTGGGACGTCGCCGCAGCCGCGGAGATGTCCGCTCGGCGTACCCGGATCATGCTCTACGTCGACACGCTCGAGTACCTCAAGCGCGGTGGCCGCATCGGTGCCGCGGCCGCGTGGCTCGGCACCGCGCTCGACCTCAAGCCGCTGCTGCACATGGTGGACGGCGCGATCGAGCCGCTCGAGCGCGTGCGCGGCCGCGACAAGGCCGTCCAGCGGCTCGAAGAGCTGGTCGTCAACGAGGCCGGCCGCACCGAGGTCGACATCGCGATGCACCACCTGGCCGCGGAGGACGAGTGCCAGGCGCTCGCCGACCGGCTGGTACGCCGGGTGCCCGGCCTGCGCTCGCTGCACACCAGCGAGGTCGGCGCCGTCATCGGTGCGCACGTGGGGCCGGGCCTGCTCGGCGTCGCCATCCACCGTCGTTAGTTACAGAATGTCCCCAGCCGACTGCTGGGGAGGCATCGACACATGACGCACGACTACATCCGCATGTGCACCGAGGAGATGGCGGAGACCAGCGAGTTCCTGCACTCGCTCTCCGACGAGCAGTGGAACGTGCCCAGTCTCTGCGCGGGCTGGCAGGTGCGCGACGTCATCGGCCACCAGTGCGTCGGCCACACGATGAAGCTCGGGAGCTTCCCGGTCCTGCTCGTGAAGTACAAGGGCAACATCGCCAAGGGCTCGGCCGAGATGTCGGTCGCGTTCGGCCAGTCGCACTCGCCGACGCAGATCCTCGAGGTCTACGACCGGGTGCGCGTCCACCCGGAGAAGGCCGGCCTCGGCAAGGTGATCCGGCCGCACGAGATGTTCACCGACCACCTCGTGCACACGCAGGACATCCGGCGACCGCTGGGCAAGCTGCGGGACGTCCCGCGCGAACGCCTGGTCGGCGCGATGGACGCCCTGCCGCGCATCGGCGGATTCCTCAAGTCCAACAAGCTGGTCAAGGGCTTCCGCTTCGTCGCCACCGACATCGACCACGCGGTGGGGGAGGGTCCCGAGGTGCGCGGTCCCGGCGAGAGCCTGGTCATGGCCATGGCCGGGCGTCCGGCCGGCCTCGACTCGCTCGAGGGTCCGGGCCTGCCCGCCTTCTCCGAGCGGGTGAAGGCGCGCAACTAGTGACCGAAGCGCCCGAGCCGGGTTGGTACGACGACCCGGGAGGTTCGCCTGCGCTGCGCTACTGGGACGGCAGCACCTGGACCTCGCGACTGCGGCAGCGCAGCGCTCCGCAGTCTTCGGAGCCTCAAGCCCATCCCGTGGCGGAGCAGTCAGACGACGAGCCGCCGACCGACGAGCTGCCGCGGGTCGTCGCGCCGGTCGCCACGGAGCCCGAGCCCGATCCTGAGCCCGAGCCCGAGCCCGAGCCCGAGCCGCCGAGCGGGCTCGACGCCCTCCTCACACCGAGCGCAGGCCCGCTCGACTACAGCGCGCCGGAGCCGGCCCGCGTGCCGGCACCCGAGGGCGCACCCGCGTTCCTGCCGGTCCAGCGGCTCGCCCAGGTGCTGATCATCCTGCTCGGCCTGGCCGGGCTCCTGGCCCTCGCCGGGCTGGTCATCGGCGCGCAGCGACACGCGCGCTTCGGCGAGCTGCAACGACGTCCGGTCCCGCCGGAGGTGCTCGAGTCCAGCGACAACGCCTACGGCGCCGTCGGGGCGTTCCAGCTGATCGTCGCCGCCGCGATCGCGATCGTCTTCCTCGTCTGGTTCTTCCGCGTCTACGCCAACCTCGCGGCACTCGGCGCGCGCCAGCTCCGCCACGGCCCCGGCTGGGCGGTCGGGGCCTGGCTGGTCCCGGTCGTCAACCTGGCCCGGCCGCTGGAGATGGTCAGCGACGCGTGGCGGGCCAGCAACCCGAAGGCACCCGGGGACCAGGGCGCCACCTGGCGCGAGGCCAACGTGCCCCGGTTCCTCGGCGTGTGGTGGGGCCTGCTTCTCGGCACCACGCTGCTGGCCCGGCTGGCCAGCTGGAAGGGCGCCGCGGACGCCGCGCTGCCGCAGCTGCAGGCCGCCGCGCGCAGCGCGGCGCTGCCGACAGTGCTCGACGAGGTGTCGCACGGGCAGCGAAACGCGGTGGCCATCGGCATCGCGGCGGACATCTTCGCGGTCGTGCTGGTGCTGGCCACCGTCGTGCTGGTGCAGGCGCTGACCGAGCGGCAGCTACGGCGCGCCCGGCGGCTCGGCAAGGCGTGACCGGTCGGCCGGCGTACTGATCTCGGCCCACACCGTCTTGCCGCCCGGGGCCGGGGTCACGCCCCAGCGGTCCACGAGCGCCTCCACCACGGCGAGTCCGCGGCCGCGCAGCGCGTCGACGGGCGCGCGCGAGCGGGGCAGCTGGCTGTCCACCTGGTCGCTGACCTCGATGCGGAGGCAACCGGGTTGGACGGCGAGCCGGAGCGT
>CAZYXZ010000120.1:0-4966 GCA_964651395.1 uncultured Frankiaceae bacterium | reverse complement strand
CCCGGTGAAGCCGGACTCGTCCATGAGGTCCGAGCCGGCCGGGGTCCCGGCCGCGGCGACGAGCGCGGCGTCGGGCAGCACCCGACCCGGAGCGCTGTCGCGCGAGCGGGCCAGCTCGTCGCGGGCGTACCAGAGGGCGCGGATGACGGCGAGCTGTCGCGCGTTGCGGATCCGGTGGATGCCCGACGTACGCCGCCACGGGTCGATCCGTGGCGGGGGCGGGGGAGCGGCCAGCACGGTCGCGAACTCCTCCTGCGCCCACTCCCACTTGCCCTGCTCGCGCAGCACCTCCTCGAGGTGCGCGCGGAGCTCGAGCAGCACCTCGACGTCGAGTGCGGCGTACTTCAGCATCGACTCGGTCAGCGGCCGCTTGGACCAGTCGGCGGAGGAGTGGCCCTTCTCCAGCCGGCGGCCGAGCACCACCTCGACCATCGTCGCGAGGCCCACGCGCTCGAAGCCGGCGAGCCGCGCGGCCAGCTCGGTGTCGAACAGGCTGCCCGGCACCAGGCCGACCTCCGCGAGGCACGCGAGATCCTGGTTCGCGGCGTGCAGGATCCATTCGGCGTCGCCGATCACGGCGCCCAGCTCGCTGAGGTCGGGGCAGCCGATCGGGTCGATGAGGACGGTGCCGCTGCCCTCGCGGCGCAGCTGCACGAGGTACGCGCGCTGGCTGTACTTGTAGCCGGAGGCGCGCTCTGCGTCGACGGCGACCGGGCCGGCGCCGGCCGCCATGCGGGCGATGGCCGGTGCGAGCGCTGCGGCCGTGTCGACCAGCTCGGGGGCTCCGTCGGCGAGCTCCAGGAGCGGGAGGACCGGAGCCTCGACGAGGTCCTCGGCCACGTCCAGCTCGGTCTCGACGGTTTCCGACACGACCCTGACCGTACCCGCCCTGGACGTGACGTTGGGTCAGGCGGAGACGGCCTCGCGCTCGTGGTAGGCCTTCTGGCGCTCGGCGAACGTGGTCGCCATCGCGTCCAGACCGGTCAGGTACGCCGAGAGCTCGACCCGTGCCTGCTCCGCCGTACCGGTCAGGCCCTCGATCTCGAACAGCTTCCAGTGGCGCAGCAGCGGCCACACGACCTCGTCGTGGTGGATGCGCAGGTCGTAGATGCCGGCGCGCGCGATCTCGAGCGCCTTGCGCTGGAAGTCGCGGATGCCGGTGCCCGGCATCTCGAAGCTCACGACCTCGCCGACGATCGCCTCGACCATGGCCGACGCGTCGATCTCGAGCGCCGCGGTGACCAGGTTCCGGTAGAAGATCATGTGCAGGTTCTCGTCGGCCGCGATCCGCGCCATCAGCTTGTTGGCGACCGGGTCCTGGCTGACCATCCCGGTGTTGCGGTGCGCGATCCGCGTCGCGAGCTCCTGGAAGGAGACGTATGCGAGCACGTTGAGCGGGCCCTTGCCCAGGTCGCCCTGGTAGCCCTGCTTCATCTGCTGCATCCGGTCGCGCTCGAGCTGCACCGGGTCGACGCCGCGGGAGAGCAGCAGGTAGTCGCGCATCGCGAGGGAGTGCCGGCCCTCCTCCGCCGTCCACTGGCCGGTCCAGCTGCCCCAGGCGCCGTCACGGCCGAACGCCGTGTCGATCGCCCGGTGGTAGCTGGGCAGGTTGTCCTCGGTGAGCAGGTTCACCTCGAAGGACAGCTGCGTGACCGGGTCGAGCCGCGACTGGGACGGGTCCCACGGTGTCTCGACGAAGTCGCGGCCGAGCTGCCACGGCACGTACTCGTGCGGCATCCACTCCTTGGCCACGGACTGGTGACGGTCGATCTCGGCGGCAACGACGGGCTCCAGCTCGGTGAGCAGGTTCAGCTCGGTGCTCTGCATGATCGGCCTCCTTACGTCTGAGTAACTTACCTAGGCGTAGGTTACTGAGACGTAGGTTACGGAGGCGTAGGTAATCCGTCAAGGAACTCGGCTGTGATCCGGGTCACCACCTGCGGCCGAGCGCGAAGCCGACACCGCCGACGGCCAGCAGGGCCAGGACCGCGGCGACGGCGAGCGGGACGGTGCGGTCCGGAGCGGAGCGGTCTGCGGGAAGGCCGGGGGAGACCGACAGCCCGGTGCCGGGAGCCGCGAGGCGCTGTCCCGGCCGCGCGGGCCACACCGAGAGCTCGGTGATCTGTGCGAGCTGGTTGCCGTCCGCGGTCACACGCACCCAGCGCGCGGGAACGCGCGGCTGGAGTGTCGCGTCCGGGCCGGAGGCGGTCCCCAGCACGGCCCAGGTGCCGCCGTCGGGTGACGTCTCGACCAGACAGCTCGCGGGGCAGCCGCGCAGGACGACCAACGTGGGCGAGATCGTCGCCTCGAGGTCGACCTGCAACCACGCCCGTGCCGCGCCGCACGCAACGGTGTCCTCGGGCGTCGGGCACCGGGCGGCGAGCGCCTCGCGCAGCTGGGTCTGGCGGCCGGCCTTGTCGAAGTCGCCGTCGGTGAACGGGCACGGCGATGCCGACAAGGTCGTCTCGAACCCGCTGCCGACAGTGCAGGGTCGTCCGCGCGAGAGCGGTACGCCGGCCACGCCCTTCACATGCACGCGCGGCGAGCGGAAGGCCAGGTCGACACCGCTGCCGGTCGTGCGGGTGTTGCTCGTGGCGACCACGCTGAGGGCGCCGTCGATGTCCTCGAGCAACCGCGCGTCGAGGTCGTAGGCCGTCTTGCCGGCCAGCGGACCGCTGTCCCACACCAGGCCGGCCGCGCCGTCGTCGACGAGCACGCGGTACGCCGGGCTCCCGGCCAGGGCGAGCGGCAGCGGCGACCAGCCGACCCGGCCGCCGCCGCTGGTCGCCGCGACGGTGGGTGCCGACGTCCAGAGCCGCAGCGGCGGCAGTGAGAGCCGCTTCACCTGGACGTACGTCGCGAGGCTCGACGCCGGGCCCGCGACGTACGGACCGCGCGGTCCCGACACGGCCACCTGCAGCGGGCTCGCCTGCAGGCCGAGTGTCGTCTGCGTGTCCTGGCCCTTGAGCTCCACGTCGTAGCGGCCGTCGTCGCCGGTCTCCGCGGTGTGCGAGTAGTGCGCCCGCCGGCAGGCGCCCGGGGCGCGGTCGACGACGCACGCCAGCTGCACCGACGACAGCGCGGACTGCAGCCGGCCCTCGAGCTCGTTCTCGGAGAGCAGCTTGCGCACGAAGACCGTGCGGTCACCCAACGGGCGGGCGGAGTCGTCGGTCACGGTGCCGACGAGGTGGACCTCGTCGCTGGGCGACAGCGAGCTGGTCGTGCACGCGACCAAGGAGAGCAGGAGCGCGACGAGTCCCAGCCGCCGCATTCTCATGCGCCGAGTATCAGCGAATGAGGCCCGCGCGGAGCGCGGTTGCCACCATTTCTGCGCGGTCGCCGGTGCCGAGCTTGCGCGCGATGCGCGCGAGGTGGCTCTTCACGGTGAGGGCGGAGAGGCCGAGCAGCTCGCCGACCTGCTTGTTGGACCGGCCGTCGGCGACCAGCTGCAGCACCTCGATCTCGCGGTGCGAGAGGTCGCGGCCGGGCTCGAGTCCGGAGCGCACGTTGACCAGCAGCGAGGCGAGTGCCGGGTCGGCGTACACGCCGCCGTCGAGCACCCGGCGTACGCCGTCGAGGACGACGGCGGGGGAGGAGGACTTGAGCAGGTAGCCCTGGGCGCCGGCGACGAATGCGGAGCGGACGGCGTGCGGCTCGTCCTCTGCGGAGAGCACTACGAGCTTGGACCAGCCGGCCGCCTTCAGCTCGCCGAGCAGGTCGACCCCCGAGCCGTCCGGGAAGCCGAGGTCGAGGATGCAGACGTCTCCGGCGTGCTCGGCGGCGACGAGGCGGGCCTCGGTGACCGTCGCGGCCTCCCACACCTCGGACGCGCCCAGGCTGCGCAGCCGGCGGGCCATCGCCTCGCGGATGAACGGGTGCGGGTCCACGACGAGCGCGGTGAACGCCACGCCGGTGGCAGGCTGCAGCGCCCCCGTAGCCGTGGTCATGCCTAGTAGTTCGGCCTGCGCGGCAGGTACCTGTAGCCGGAAAGTAGCCCCCGCGAGGGCCGCTAGCGGTGGCCGCGGCCGATCGGCAGGCGGGCCACGCCGGGCTCGGCCGGGGGCAGGCCGGCCAGGGCGCAGAGCACGTCGGCGAAGGCGAGCAGGTGCGCGCCGAGCTCCCCGTCGGTGACCGTCCAGGAGCAGCGCAGCTCGACCTGGGTGGTGTCCGGCTCCGTGGCCATGCTGCCGAACCGCGTGGACGAGGTCCGCGTGACCGTGCCGCCGGCCGCGCTGTGCGCAGCGCCCCGGGCAGCGAGCGCGTCGAGCAGCCACGCCCAGCCGACCTCCGGCAGGAGGGGGTCGGCGATGAGCTCGGCCTCGACCGGCGCCGTCACGAAGATCACCACGCGGGTGTCGCCGTCCCAGGCCTCGGGGCGGCCGGGGTCGTGCAGCAGGATGAACCGGCCGTTGGCCAGCTCGGCGTCGCCGTGGTCCACCTCGGCGGCCAGCGCGAAGGCATGGGGCGCGAGCCGCACCGGCGCGCCGATCTCCTCGACGAGGATCGCCGGGTCGACCGTCGTCGCCCGTAGCGCAGCCACCGCGCGCCGGAAGGCGGCGGGTGCTTTCGCGGGCTCGGGCGTCACTGACGCAATGTAGGTCGGCCACCTGCGGCCGGTGGCGCGGCGCGCCGACGGTCCGCGTTACTCCTAGGGTGGCCGGATGCCCGCCGTGCTCGCGCTCCTCTCCAGCTCGCTCTGGGGTACGGCGGACTACCTCGGCGGCGTCCTGTCGCGGCGCCTGCCGGCGCTGCGCGTGGTGCTTCTCTCGCAGGCGTTCGGGCTCCTGGTCATGGTGCCGGTCTTCCTCGTCTGGGGTGCACCGGTGGGCGGTTACCTGTGGTGGGGCGCGGCCGCGGGCTCCGTCGGTGCCCTGGCCGTCACGGCCTTCTACCGGGCGCTCGCCATCGGCCGGATGACCGTCGTCGCGCCGATCGCGGCCACGGGGGCCATCGTCCCGGTCGTGTA
>CAZYXZ010000119.1:0-5039 GCA_964651395.1 uncultured Frankiaceae bacterium | reverse complement strand
GGGCCGACCGCGCCGGTGCCGGACGGACCAGTCGGGCCGACCACGCCGGTCGGGCCGGTCACGCCGGCGCCGGTCGGGCCGGCAGGGCCGGTCGGGCCGGTGCCCGCAGGGCCGGTCGGCCCGGTCGGGCCGGTGGTGCCGCTACCGCCACCGAGGTTGATGATCTGGGTCACGCCGCCGCTCGGGCCGGTCGCTCCAGCCGCACCCGTCGCGCCGGTCGCGCCGGCCGGACCGGACGGGCCGGTGCCCGAGGGCCCGGTCGCGCCGGTGGCGCCGGTGACGCCCGCGCCGGTCGGGCCGGTCGGGCCGACCGGGCCGGAAGGACCGGACGGCCCAATCGGGCCGGTCGCGCCGGCGCCGGTCGGGCCGGCGGGGCCGGTCGGGCCGGTGCCGGACGGACCGGTCGGGCCGACGGCACCGGTCGGGCCGGTGGGACCGGCCGGACCGGTCGGGCCGGCAGGGCCGGTCGGACCGGTGATGTTGATGATCAACGAGGGCCCGAAGATGGGCGCTGCGTCAGCGGGAACGGCCAGTGCTACCGAGCTGGCCAGGCCAACCGTCGCAACGAAGACCGCCTTTGCGATCCGTGCGTTGAGCATGCGCGCCATCCAGATTCCCCTGTCACGGACGTGCTGGAACGAGTACGAACCTGCGCAGACTAGTGGGGCCGGCGCGGATCATGCAACGCGCCCCGCCTTACGTCAGGGCGATACTTCTGGCGAGGTCCTCCGGCCCCGCGGACGGGGCGCGGCAGACGAAGCCACGGCAGACGTACGCCGCGGGGCGGCCCGCGAGCAGGGGACGGTCCTTCAGCAGGGCCACGGCGGGCTCCCCAGACGGTCCCCCCCAGGCCAGGACAAGGCCGGGCGCCGTGCTCCGCCGGGCCACGGCGAGCAGCTCGGCGGTCGCCGGGTCGCCCGCCGGGCCGACCACCGCGACCTCGACCGGCCCGGCGGCCAGCGCCTCCCCGACCGCCAGCGCATGGCCGAAGAAGCGCGCGTGCCGGCCGGCCAGGGGAGCCGCCGCCGCGAGAACCGCCTCCGCCGCCGCCCGGTGGCGGGCCGACCCGGTCAGGGCGGCGTACGACAGCAGCGCACCGGCCGCGGCCGACGGGCCGCTGGGCGTGGCGTTGTCCGTGGGGTCCTGCGGCCGGCGCACCAGCCGCTCCGCGTCCGCCGCCGTGTCGTAGAGCTCACCGGTGACCGGATCGGCGAAGTGGTCGAGGACGACCTCGAGCAGATCCTGCGCCCAGACAGTCCAACGGCCGTCGCCGGTCGCGGAGAACAGGGCGAGGAGCCCCTCGGCCAGGTCCGCGTAGTCCTCGAGGACGCCGGCATGGCGACCGGCCCGGCCGCCGAGCGACGTGCGGAGCAGCCGCCCGCCGGACCAGTGCAGGCGTTGCAACAGCTCCGCAGCGCCGACCGCGGCCGCCACCATCTCCGCGTCATCCAGTAGGGCGCCGGCCTCGGCCAGCGCGGCGATGGCCAGCCCGTTCCACGCGGAGACCACCTTGTCGTCGCGGCCCGGTGGCACGCGGCGGGCGGTGCGGAACGCGTGCAACGCGGCCCGCACGTGCTCGTAGCGCTCCAGGTCGGCCGGCTCGTCGAGCCGCTGGAGAACGCTCGCGCCGTGTTCGAACGTGCCGGCCGGGCCGACCGCCCACGCCTGCGCGGCCCAGGCGCCGTCCGCTTCGCCCAGTACGTCGGCCAGCTGCTCGGGCGTCCACACGTAGTACTTGCCCTCCTCCCCCTCGCTGTCCGCGTCCAGCGCGGACGCGAAGCCGCCCTCGTCGGTGCGGAGATCACGGAGCAGGAAGCCGGCCGTCTCGCGCACGACGCGCAGCGCGAGCCCGTCGCCGGTCGCGCGGTACCAGTGGAGGTAGGCGCGGAGGAGGAGCGCGTTGTCGTAGAGCATCTTCTCGAAGTGCGGGACCACCCACGCGGCGTCGACGGAGTAGCGCGCGAAGCCGCCGCCGAGCTGGTCGTAGAGACCCCCGCGCGCCATCCGCTCGGCAGTGCCGGCCACCATGGCGAGCGAGGTGGGACTTGCGGTGCGCGCGTGATGGCGCAGCAGGAACTCCAGGCACATCGAGGGCGGGAACTTCGGCGCGCGGCCGAACCCCCCGAGCTGCTCGTCGTACTCGACGCCCAGTGCCTCCGCCGCGGCATCGAGTACGGCGGCCGTCATGGGCGTGCCGGTCGCCGACGGCGAGCGGGCACCCAGCCGGGACACGATGTCCTTCGCCGCCTCCGTGAGCTCGTCGCGGCGATCGCGCCAGGCCTGCGCCACCGAGAGCAGGACGCGCGGGAATCCCGGCATGCCGTGCCGGTCGGCGGGCGGGTAGTAGGTGCCGCAGAAGAACGGTTCGCCGTCGGCGGTCATGAACACGGTCATCGGCCAGCCGCCGTGCCCGGTCATCGCCTGCGTGGCCTCCATGTAGACCGCATCGACGTCCGGCCGCTCCTCGCGGTCGACCTTGATGCTGACGAAGAACTCGTTCATCACCGCCGCGGCGTCGGCGTTCTCGAAGGACTCGTGCGCCATGACGTGACACCAGTGGCAGGCCGAGTAGCCGACGGAGAGCAGGATCGGCACGTCGCGGCGCCGCGCCTCCGCGAACGCCTCCGGACCCCACGGCCACCAGTCCACCGGGTTGTCCGCGTGCTGGAGCAGGTAGGGCGACGTCTCTGCAGCCAACTTGTTCGGCACCGGATCACCGTAGCGATCCTGGTTTCGCCGAGCAGTTACCCTGGGTTGTGATCACGGCGACCGACCTCGAGCTGCGCGCCGGCGCGCGCCTGCTGCTCGAGCCGGTCACGTTCCGCGTGCAGCCCGGCGACCGGATCGGCCTGGTCGGGCGCAACGGCGCCGGCAAGACGACGCTCACCCGCGTGCTCGCGGGCGAGTCGTTGCCCGCCGCCGGTCGCGTGACCCGGGTCGGCGAGGTCGGCTATCTCCCCCAGGACCCGCGCACCGGCGACCTCGACACGCTGGCCCGCGACCGCGTGCTCTCCGCGCGCGGCCTCGACGCGGTCGTCCGCGGCATGGAGAAGCTGCAGGTCGAGCTCGGCGAGAGCGACAGCGCCGAGACGGTCCGTCGATACGGCCGGCTCGAGGAGCAGTTCACCTCGCTGGGCGGCTACGCAGCCGAGGCCGAGGCGGAGCGGATCTGCTCCAACCTCGGGCTGCCGGTCCGCGTGCTCGACCAGCCGCTGGGGACGCTCTCCGGTGGCCAGCGGCGCCGCGTGGAGCTCTCGCGCATCCTCTTCTCGGGAGCGACCACGCTGCTGCTGGACGAGCCGACGAACCACCTCGACGCCGACTCCATCACGTGGCTCCGCGACTTCCTGCGCAAGCACCAGGGCGGTCTCGTCGTCATCAGCCACGACGCCGCGCTGCTCGACGCGGTCGTGAACAAGGTCTTCCATCTCGACGCCAACCGCACGGCGCTCGACCTCTACAACGTCGGCTGGACGGCGTACCTCAAGCAGCGCGAGACCGACGAGCGCCGCCGGCGTCGCGAGCGGACGAACGCCGAGAAGCAGGCGGCCGCCCTCAAGGCCCAGGCCGACCGCATGCGCGCGAAGGCGACCAAGGCGAAGGCGGCGCAGGGCATGGACCGCCGCGCAGAGCGGCTGCTCTCCGGGCTGGCCGCCACACGTCAGGCGGACCGGGTCGCCAAGCTGCGCTTCCCCGACCCCGTGCCGTGCGGCAAGACGCCGCTGACCGCGAGCGAGCTGTCGAAGAGCTACGGCTCCCTCGAGGTGTTCACCGACGTCGACCTGGCTGTCGATCGTGGATCTCGCGTCGTCGTCCTCGGGCTCAACGGCGCGGGCAAGACGACGCTGTTGCGGATCCTGGCGGGCGTCGAGCTCCCCGACACCGGCGAGGTGCAGCCGGGGCACGGGCTGCGGCTCGGCTACTACGCGCAGGAGCACGAGACGCTCGACACGGACCGGACGGTGCTGGAGAACATGCGCTCCTCGGCCCCGGACCTGGCCGAGTCGGAGGCGCGTCGCGTGCTGGGATCCTTCCTCTTCTCCGGCGACGTGGTGCACCAGCCCGCCGGCACGCTCTCCGGCGGAGAGAAGACCCGGCTGGCCCTGGCGACCCTCGTCGTCTCCGGCGCCAACGTGCTCCTCCTCGACGAGCCGACCAACAACCTCGACCCGGCCAGCCGCGAGGAGATCCTCGCCGCCCTCGCGTCGTACGGCGGGGCCGTCGTACTGGTCACGCACGACGAGGGCGCGGTCGCGGCGCTGGCGCCCGAGAAGGTGCTGCTGCTCCCGGACGGCGTGGAGGACACGTGGTCGGACGACCTCGCAGACCTCGTGGCGCTGGCATAGTCGAGCTCATGAGAACCACGGTGGGCGCCGCGGTCATCGCCCTCGCGGCGGTGCTGACCGGCTGCGGGGACGACGTGCCGACGACGCCGAAGGTCACCCCCAACGCGAGCGCGCCGGTGGGCTCCCTCGAGAGGTTCTGCGCGGAGATGGCGCGCTACAACTCCGCCGCGCTCCGGTCGGACGCGACGAAGGACCAGCTGGCCAAGGGCATCGTGCTGGCCCGCGACGCCATCGTCGCCGCGCGAACGCACGCACCGGCCGAGATCAAGGCGGACACGACCCTCGTCGCCGAGACGTACGTGCCGTTCGCCCAGGCGATCGCCGCCGTCGGCTACGACTACACCAAGCTGACCCCGGAGCAGAAGAAGGTGCTCTCCGGCCAGGCGTTCACCGCGTCGCTGAAGCGCGTGGGCAACTACCGCCGCGCGCACTGCCCGGCCTGATGTCCGACGGCCTGCGGGTCGCGCCGCGCCTGGTCATCCCCGAGTCCGAGCTGTCCTGGCGGTTCTCCCGATCCGGTGGCGCGGGCGGGCAGCACGTGAACACGTCGGACACAAGGGCCGAGCTGTCCTTCGACGTGGCTCGCTCGCCGGCGCTGTGCGCCGCCCCCCGGGAGCGCGCCCTGCGCAGGCTCGCGGGCCGGCTCGTGGTCGGGGTGCTGACCGTGTCGGCGAGCGAGCTCCGCAGCCTGCT
>CAZYXZ010000118.1:0-5400 GCA_964651395.1 uncultured Frankiaceae bacterium | reverse complement strand
CGGGTCAGCGCGCGTAGGCCGGGGCGCCGCCGGTCGCGATCGCGCGCCAGCCGGCCGTCTCGGCGCGGTAGAGCCGGCCGGCCACCTCACCGATCAGGGTGCGCCCGGGCGCCGCGACCAGCGAGACCGGCGCCTGCGGCAACCCGGTCGCCTCGCCCGCACCGGCCAGCCCGAAGCCGTCCACCTCGACGCGGTACACGGCGATCGCGGCGCCGCGCGCCTCGGTGAAGACCAGGCGCCCGGCACTGAGCCAACCCAAGGCCGTGACGTTGCCGATCGACGGCGCGACCGCGGTGGCGCCGGCCAGGCTCAGCCGTCCCTCCGTGACGACGACGCGCGCGACGAACAGGTCACTGCGCTGCGCGTCCCGGCGCACCGTCATGGCGACCCGGGAGCCGTCGGCGGAGAGCTGGAGCGCCGTCACCTGACCGGGGAGCACCCCGCTCACCGTCGCCGGTCGCGAGTCCTCGCTCGGGCCGAGCACGACGACGGACTGCCGCCCGCCGGCCGTGCGGACCGTCCAGGCCCCGGTCGGTCCCCACGACGGCCGTGTGAACGACGAGCCGGTCACGCGGCTGCGCAGCTCCCCGGCCATGCTGCCGACCACGACTTCGGCACCCGCCGACGTCTGGCGTACGCCGGCCAGCGCGGTCGCGGTGCGGTCGACCGCGACGGCGGTCAGCCCCGGGGCGTCGCGGACGACGCTCTCGCGGCCGTCGACCAGCCCGTAGAGGCGGCCCGAGCGCAGGTAGAACAGCCGCAGGTCCGGGGCGGGCGCCTCGGCGTCGTACTCCGGCCAGTCGGCGCGCGTCTGCGGGCGCTGCCCGTCCCCGCGCGGCAGCCGCATCGGCTGGCCCTCGACCTGCAGCCGTACGCCGGTCGCGCCCACCTCCGGCCCGGTGACGGTGTAGACCAGCTGCGCGACGAGCGCGCTGCGCTCGGCTTCGGTGCCGGCGCCCGTGACCTCGCGCGACAGGTTGACCGTGACCACCCCGTCCTCCGCGGTCGTCACTCCGAGCAGGCGGGTGGTGGCGGGGATCGCAGACCGGACCGCACCCTGCAGCGCGGGCCCGGGTCCGGCCAGCAACGACACGACGGCCGGGTGGGCGAGCGGCGCCTCGGTCGCGACGAAGGTGGGGTCCGGGACCAGGGTGCGCCGCTGCGGGTCCGGGAAGTAGCGGACCACCCGCGTGTACGCGGTGGTGAACCGATTCTCCGACAGCAGCAGCCCGGGCGGGACGGTGCTGATCCGCCACTGGCCCTGCACCTTGGTGAGCCCGAACTGGATCGGGTACGCCGCCACCGGCGCGGGCCGGTAGGAACCGCCGGTCACGAGCGCCTGGCGCGCGACCACGACGGTGACCGACGTGCGCCCGGCGCGCTCCTGCCCGGTGCTGATGTTGCGCTCCACGCCGCGATAGACCGTGATGCCCGCGCGCTCGCTGTCGTCCCACTCCGTCGTGCTCGCCAGGTAACGCCGCGAGACCTCGTGGCTGTTGCGGCCGTCGGTCTGCGCGTCCAGGAACTGCCGCACGATCTCGTCCGGCGCCATGTCCACCGTCGGGCCGTCGAAGAGCTGCCGCGGCAGGCGGTCGAGGTCGTCGGGTGCGTCGACGTCCGGCGGGTCGACGCGGCGCACGGTCGTCACCTGCCCGTCGCGCGGCGTGCCCGAGCAGGCGGTCAGCGCGATCAGCACGAGCAGCCCGGGCAGGGCGCGCCGGCGTACGTCAGCCACCGGTCACCGCCGGGATCGGCTCGAGCGGCAGCGGCGAGCCGTCGAGCTCGCCACCGACGGACTTGGGCAGCGTGAGGCGGAAGACGGCGCCCTGCGCAGGGCTGCCCCAGGCCTCGAGCCAGCCGCCGTGCAGGCGCGCGTCCTCCATCGCGATGGACAGTCCCAGCCCGGTGCCGCCGGTGTGCCGCGCGCGCGACTCGTCGGCGCGCCAGAACCGGCTGAAGACGCGCGCCGACTCGCCCGGCTGCAGGCCGACGCCGTGGTCGCGCACCGACACCGCGACCGCCGCGTCGTCCTGGCCGAGCGCGACGACGATGGGCTGGCCCTCGCTGTGCTCGATCGCGTTCGCCATCAGGTTGCGCAGGATGCGCTCGACCCGCCGCTGGTCCGCCTCGACCAGCACCGGCTCGGGCGGCCGGCGTACCGACACCTCGGTCTCGCGGCGGTCGGCCAGCGGCGCGAGCGCCTCGACGACCCGGTCGACGATCCCACCGAGGTCGACGACGTCGGTGTCGAGCGCCGCGGCGCCCGCGTCGAAGCGGCTGATCTCCAGGAGGTCCACGAGCAGCGACTCGAACCGGTCGAGCTCGGTCTGCAGCAGCTCAGCCGACCGCGCGATGGCCGGCGGGAAGTCCGAGCGCGCCTCGTGCAGGACGTCGGAGGCCATCCGCACCGTCGTCAGCGGCGTCCGCAGCTCGTGCGACACGTCGGCGACGAACCGGCGCTGGACCCGTGACAGCGTCTCGAGCTCGCCGATCTTCTGCTGCAACCCCGCGGCCATGCCGTTGAACGCCTCCGCGAGCCGGGCCAGCTCGTCGTCGCCGTGCACGTCCATGCGCGTCTCGAGCATCCCGCCGGCGAACTGCTCCGCGGTCTGCGCCGCCAGCCGGACCGGCGAGACCACCTGCCGCGCCACGAGTGCCGCGACGCCCGCGACCAGCACCGCGAGCGCGAGGCCGCCGACCAGCAGCGTCCGCTGCACGAGCTTGAGCGTCGCCACCTGCGAGGTGAGCGGGAAGAAGTAGTAGATCTCGTAGAGCCCCACCGGCGAGTCCAGCGGCGCGCCGACGACCAGCTGCCGCTGCCCGTCCACCTGCCAGTACGCCCAGGCCAGCGCGCGGCTGCCGGAGACCGTCCGCCGTAGCCCGGCGGGCACGCTCCGCGCCTCCGGCTGGCCGGAGGCGAAACCGGCCTCGCTGTTGGCGAGGACCAGCACGATGTCGTAGGTCCCCGCCTGACCGCCGCGGCTGGCCAGGTTGCCGGTGAGGACGCCGAGCCGCGCGTCTACCTGGTCGCGCGGGTCGGCGGAGCGCAGGTCACCGAGCGACGACCGCGCGAACTCCAGACCCGAGTCGGCCTCGGCCACCGCGGCGCGGCGCTGTGCCTCGAAGATGCCGTTGGCCACCTGGTCGAGCAGGAGCAGCCCGACCAGCGCGACGACCAGCAGAGACGCGACCAGCGCGGACGAGACGACGCGGACCTGGAGCGACCGGCGCCACCAGCGCACCGCGCGGCCGAGCAGAGAGCGCAACCGGCTCAGGGCGGTCCTGCCTTGTAGCCGACCCCGCGCACCGTCAGGACGATCTCCGGGTGCTCGGGGTCGCGCTCGACCTTCGCGCGCAGCCGCTGCACGTGCACGTTGACCAGGCGCGTGTCCGCGGCGTGCCGGTAGCCCCAGACCTGCTCGAGCAGGACCTCACGGCTGAACACCTGGCGCGGCTTGCGGGCCAGCGCGACGAGCAGGTCGAACTCGAGCGGCGTGAGCGGCAGCTGCGTGTCGTCCCGGATCACCCGGTGGCCGGCGACGTCGATCTCGATGTCGCCGATGCGCAGCGTCTCGGGCGCGACGTCCTCGTTGCGGCGGATGCGCGCGCGGACACGGGCCACGAGCTCCTTGGGCTTGAACGGCTTGACGATGTAGTCGTCGGCGCCGCACTCGAGCCCGAGGACGACGTCGATCGTGTCGCTCTTCGCGGTCAGCATCACGATCGGTACGCCGGACTCGGCGCGGATCGCCCGGCACACGTCGAGCCCGTCCTGCCCCGGCAGCATGATGTCGAGCAGCACGACGTCCGGCTTCGTGTCGCGGAAGGCCGCGAGCGCCCGGTCGCCGTCCGCGACGAACGACGGCTCGAAGCCCTCGCCGCGCAGCACGATGCCGAGCATCTCCGCCAGAGCAGGGTCGTCGTCGACGACGAGCACACGTCCCCTCATGCGCTCATTGTGGCCCGGCACCCGTGGATCCGTCGGATGTCACGGCAACCGGGCGGCGCAGCCGGCCCAACGCGTCGGCGGTGACCGGCGCCAGCACCCCACGTTCGGTGACCAGCGCAGTGACCAGCCGGGCCGGTGTCAGGTCGAACGCCGGGTTGTACGCCGGGGTCCCCGGCGGGGCGACCGCCTGCCCGGCGTACGACGTGACCTCGCTCGCGTCCCGCTGCTCGATCTCCACCGCGCTGCCGTCCACGGCCGACGGGTCGACCGTGGTGGTCGGCGCGACGACGTAGAAGGGCACGTCGTGCACCCGGGCGAGGACGGCGAGCGGGTAGGTGCCGACCTTGTTGGCGACCGTCCCGTCGGCGCAGACCCGGTCCGCGCCGACCAGGACGGCGTCCACCGCGCCGGCGGCGAGCAGCGAGCCCGCGGCGTTGTCGGCCAGCAGCGTGTGCGGGATGCCCAGCCGGGCCGCCTCCCAGGTGGTCAGCCGGGCCCCCTGGAGCAGCGGCCGGGTCTCGTCCACCCACAGGTGCGCGAGCCGGCCGGTCCGGTAGGCCTCGGCGACGACGCCGAACGCCGTACCGCAGCCGGCCGAGACGAGCGCGCCGGTGTTGCAGTGCGTGAGGACGCGCGCGCCTTCGGGCAGCAGCGCCGCCCCGAGGACGGCCATGGCCGACGCGGCCGCGGCGTCCTCGGCGCTGAGCGCGTCCGCCGCGGCCAGCGCCGCCTCGAGCGGCCCGTCCGGCGTCGCGAGCGCGGCCAGGTGAGCGCGGTGCACGGCGTCGCCCAGGTTCACGGCCGTCGGCCGGGTGCCGGCGAGCAGCGCCGCCGCCTCGCCGAGGTCGGCGCCGGTCGCGGCAGCGAGCGCCATCCCGTACGCGCCGGCCAAGCCCAGCGCGGGAGCGCCTCGGACCACCAGCCGCCGGATCGCGTCGGCGAGCTCGGCCACGGTGGTGCAGCGCAGCTCCACCTCCTCGTGCGGCAGCCGGGTCTGGTCCACCAGCACGACGGCACGGCCGTCCCAGCGGACGGCGGCGATCGGCGCGGGACCCGGCACCCGGCAAGCGTGGCACGATGCAGCGCGGCGAACCGTGAGAAGGGGTGCGATGACCGAGCCACCCGGCTGGACTCCCCCGGATCCCGCCGCGCCGCCACCCACGCTGCAGTGGGGTCCCGGCGCTCCGCCGGGGCAGTGGGCGCCGCCACCGGCACCCCCGCAGCCCGGCCAGTGGGGCCCGCCGCCGCCCCCGCCCGGCCAGTGGGGGCCGCAGCCCGGCTGGGGCCCGCCCGCCCCGGCGTACGGGATGCCCCCCGGCTACGGGTACGGCGCGCCGAAGCCCGGCGTCGTGCCGCTGCGCCCGCTGGCGATGGGCGAGATCTTCGACGGCGCGATCACGACGATGCGCCAGTACCCGGCCGCGACGCTCGGCCTGTCCGCGGTGGTCGTC
>CAZYXZ010000117.1:0-5581 GCA_964651395.1 uncultured Frankiaceae bacterium | reverse complement strand
GGCGCTCGCGCTCGAGCATGTTCTTGAAGTCCATGTTGCCGCCGACGTTGAGCTGCATCGTGCGGTCGAGGATGACGCCGCGGTCCTCGAACAGCTTGGCGAGCACGCGGTGCGTGATGGTCGCGCCGACCTGGCTCTTGATGTCGTCGCCGACGATCGGCACGCCCGCGGCCTCGAACTTGGCAGCCCACTCGGGCGTGCCGGCGATGAAGACCGGCAGGCAGTTGACGAAGCCCACGCCGGCGTCGATGGCGCACTGCGCGTAGAAGCGCGCGGCGTCCTCGGAGCCGACCGGCAGGTAGCAGACCAGTACGTCGGCCTCGGCGGCCTTGAGGGCGGCGACGACGTCGACCGGGTCCGCGTCGGACTCGTCGACCATCTCCTTGTAGTACTTGCCGAACCCGTCGAGCGTGTGGCCGCGCTGCACCTCGATGTTCAGCGGCGGGACGTCGGCGAACTTGATGGTGTTGTTCTCGCTCGCGAAGATCGCCTCGGAGAGGTCACGGCCGACCTTCTTGGCATCGACGTCGAAGGCGGCGACGAACTCGACGTCGCGGATGTGGTACCCGCCGACCTCCACGTTCATGAGGCCTGGCACGGTCGTCTGGGCGTCCGCGTCGCGGTAGTACTCCACGCCCTGGACGAGCGAGGAGGCGCAGTTGCCGACGCCGACGATCGCGACTCGGACCGAGGTCATGCGGGTGCTCCTTCTAGGTGGGTGAGCTACTGGCTCTTGGCCGGGGTACCGGCCGAGCGCTTCTTCTTCGTGGTCGGGGAAGTGCGCGGTGGTTCGAACGTGCCGTCGCGCTCGCCGCGGATGAGCTCCTCGAGCCACCGCACCTCGCGCTCCACGGACTCCAGGCCGTGCCGCTGCAGCTCGAGCGTGTACGCGTCCAGCCGCTCGCGGGCCCGGGCGAGGGACGCCCGGAAGCCCTCCTGCCGCTCCTCCAGCCGGCTGCGCCGGCCTTCGAGGATCCGCAGCCGGGTGTCGGCGTCGGTGTGGGCGAAGAAGGCGAAGTGCACGCCGAAGCTCTCGTCCTCCCACTGGGAAGGACCGGCCTCGGCGAGGAGCTCCTGGAAGCGCTCCTTGCCCTCGGCCGTGAGCTTGTAGACGACCCGGCTGCGACGGCTGCCGGTCTTGACCTCGCCGCTGGAGTCCTTGGCCAGCCAGCCGGCGGCCTCCATACGGGCGAGGGTCGGGTAGAGCGAGCCGTACGAGAACGCCCGGAAGTGCCCGAGCATGGTGTTGAGCCGCTTCCGCAGCTCGTAGCCGTGCAGCGGCGACTCGTGGAGGAGGCCGAGGATGGCGAACTCGAGCACCACGGCTGCCTCCCTTCTGGACGTTCTGGACGGTTGTGGTACATCAGTCCGATGCATCGAGTAGATGTATCGAGCCGATACATCGAGACGATAGGCAGGCGCCGGAGGCACTGTCAATTCACCGCGCCAACAGGTTGTCGTTTCGACCTGCCGACCGCGCGATCGCCGCGTAGGCTGGCTCGCACGATGAGGACGCAGCGGCAGGTCATCGACTACGCGCTCGCCAAGCGCGCGCTGCTGTCCGACCTGTTCGCGGGGCGGGCCACCGCCCTCGAGGTCTGCGACGCGCACCCCTACCTGCTGCGCGCGGCGAAGTACCACGGCGAGCCCAGCGACCGCACCTGTCCGGTCTGCAAGCGTGAGCCGCTGACTCACGTCACCTACGTCTACGGCGACGAGCTCAAGCAGAGCTCCGGGCACGTGTGGGCGACCGCCGAGCTGGCGGCGCTGGAGCGCGAGCACGAGGACCTCCACGTCTACGTCGTCGAGGTCTGCAAGACGTGTGGCTGGAACCACCTGCACACGAGCTACGTCATCGGCCGCCAGGTCCCGGCCCGCCGCCGCGCCCAGAGCCGCTAGTTACAAAGCCGAAGCGAGCGGGCAGCCCTCACGCATGTCCACCCCCTCCGCCGGCACGGCCGGCCCGGCTCGCGCGCGGCGCTCCGCTCCCGCGTCGGCCCGCCGGCCGCAGTGGTTCTGGCGTCGGTGGAACCGGCTCACGCCCCGCGGCAAGAAGATCGTCGGCATCGTCGCGGGCGGCCTGGCGCTGCTCTTCCTCGTCTTCTGCTGGTACGTCTACTCGGCGGCCCGCATCCCGCTGCCGGACGAGATCACCAACGCGCAGACCTCCGTGATCCTGTACGACGACGGCTCCCGCGTCGGCACGTTGCAGGGCGAGGAGAACCGCGTCGACGTACCGCTGTCGGACGTGCCCGAGCACGTCCGGCAGGCCGTGCTCGCCGCGGAGGACCGCGGGTTCTACGACCACGGCGGCATCTCCGTCCGCGGCCTCGCGCGCGCGGCGTGGGCGGACATCCGTGGCGGCGGGCTCAAGCAGGGTGGGTCGACCATCACCCAGCAGTACGCCAAGAACGCGTTCCTGAGCCACGAGAAGACGTTCGCTCGCAAGATCAAGGAGTCCGTGATCGCGCTCAAGATGGAGCGCAAGTACAGCAAGGACGAGATCCTCAACCTGTACCTCAACACCATCTACTTCGGCCGTGGCGCCTTCGGCATCGAGGTGGCCTCGCGCACCTACTTCGGCGTGCCGACGAAGGCGCTGACGGTCGAGCAGGGCGCGATGCTCGCCGCGCTGATCCGCTCTCCCGAGGGCGGCGACCCGGAGAAGCGTCCCGAGCTGGCGAAGACCAGGTGGCAGCGGGTGCTCGACACGATGGCCGACGAGGGCTGGGTCGACGCCGCCAAGGCCAAGTCCATGACCTTTCCGAAGGTGCGACCCCGCTCCGAGGCGAAGGGCAGCAACAGGCTGGCCGGCAACACCGGGCACCTCATCACGCTCGTGCAGCAGGAGCTCGAGGCGCGCGGCTTCGAGCCGAAGGAGCTGCTCACGGGCGGCTACGAGATCCGCACGACGCTCTCGTCGCAGGCGCAGAAGGCCGCGGAGAAGGCGATGAGCGAGGTGCTCAGTGACCCGGCCGACCCGGAGTCGGCGCTGGTCGCGGTCGAGGCGGGAACGGGACGCATCAAGGCCTTCTACGGCGGACGCGACTTCCTCAAGCGCCAGTTCAACAACGCCATCGACGAGCCGGGCCGGGCCGCCGGGTCGTCGTTCAAGCCGTTCGTCCTCGCGGCCGCCATCCGCGAGGGCATCAGCATCCAGAGCCGGTACGACGGCCACTCGCCGAAGGAGGTGCCGGGCTACTCGAAGCCGGTCGAGAACTTCGGCGACGAGCAGTTCGGCAGCATCGACCTGGTCAACGCCACGGCCCACTCGGTCAACACGGTCTACGTGCCGCTCGCTCTCGAGGCCGGCATCGACAACGTGATCTCCGCGGCGCACGACGCGGGCATGCCGAGCGAGGAGGAGGACTTCCGCCACCCGGTCGAGCTGGCCAAGGACGGCAGCCTCGCGCTCGGCTCCTCCGACGTGCACCCCATCGACCAGGCGGTGGCCTTCGCCACCTTCGCCGGCAAGGGCGTCGCGGCGAAGCCGTTCGTCGTCGCGCAGGTGCGCCGCGGCGGCGACGTCGAGTACGAGGCCAAGATCAGCCGCAGGCAGGCCTTCGACGAGGAGGTCGCGGCCGACGTCAGCTTCGCGCTCCAGCAGGTCGTCAACGACGGGACGGGGGGCGCGGCGCGCCTCGACGGCCGGCCGGCGGCCGGCAAGACCGGCACGACGCAGGACAACCGCGACGCGTGGTTCGTGGGCTACACGCCGAAGCTGTCCGCCGCGGTATGGATGGGCCACGACGACGGCCGGCCGCTGCGCGGCATCCACGGTGTCCGCCAGGTGACCGGCGGCACGCTGCCGGCGCGGATCTGGAAGCAGTTCATGGACGGCGCCCTGCGCGGGACGCCCGTCGACCAGTTCCCGCCCCCGGCCTACGTCGGGGGCCAGCGGCCGGGCCCGACGTCGAGCGCGACGACGACGGCCTCGCCGACGGCGACCGCGACTCCCACGCCGACGCCGTCCCTGACCCTTCTCCCGACCGACCCCGGCGAGTCCAGCGCGCCGCCGACCGACCAGCCGACCGAGGAACCGTCCCCGTCCCCGACCGAGGACAAGAAGACCAAGTCTCCGGACCCGACCCAGCAACCCACGCAGCAACCGACTCAGGCGCCGACCGCTCCGCCATAGCCACTGCTCGTCGTGCCACGATGACCGCCATGTCGACCGATCCCGTGGTCCCGTCGCGCGAGGAGCCGGTCGTCCGTGGGGCGGCGCAGCTGCTCGGGGGTCCGCTGGGCCGGTACGGCCGACCGCGCGGCGTCCGCACCGTGCTGCTCGTCCTGCTGCTCGCCACCGCGGGAACGTTCGCTCTGGGCTACGCGCAGAAGGCGCCGTGCCGGCACCCTGGCAAGTGGGCCGACCAGTACGCGTACACGCGGCTCTGCTACACCGACGTCCTCGCGCTGTACGGCGCGGAAGGGCTCAGCGAGGGCAAACGCCCCTACCGCGACCACCCGGTCGAGTACCCGGTCGTGATCGGCGGCGCCATGGGCCTGGCCGCGAAGGCCGTGTCGGACCAGCCGGCGGCGCAGCGCACGACGCGCTTCTACGACGTCACCGCTTTCATGCTGCTCGGTGCGGCCCTGGTCACGGCCGCGACGACGGTGTAC
This sequence comes from uncultured Frankiaceae bacterium, assembly GCA_964651395.1. Taxonomy (GTDB): domain Bacteria; phylum Actinomycetota; class Actinomycetes; order BP-191; family BP-191; genus CAZYXZ01. The sequence goes on along the minus strand of CAZYXZ010000117.1, from coordinate 961 downwards.
CTGGCCGGCCCCCGTCGGCCGTGGGACGCGGGTCTCGTCGCCTTCGCACCCGGTCTGGTGATCCACGGGCTCACCAACTGGGACCTGCTCGCCGCGGGCGTCGCCGGTCTGGCGATGCTGGCGTGGGCCCAGCGCAAACCGTGGTTGGCCGGCGCGCTGATCGGGCTCGGTGCGGCGACCAAGCTCTACCCGGTGCTCTTCCTCGCGCCGTTGCTGGTCTTGTGCTGGCGGGCCGGGGTGTGGCGCGCGTGGTGGAAGACGGCGGTCGCGGCGGTGGGCGCCTTCCTGTTCGTCTACGGCGTCGCGGCGCTCAACGCGGAGAGGTTCACGGAGGTCGCGAACGGGGGCTTCGTCCGCGACCCGGACGGCGAGCTGTCGATCTTCCGCTTCTTCCGCCTCAACCGCACTCGCGGGGCGGACTGGGACTCGCTGTGGTTCCTGATCCATCGCTGGAGCTCGGGTGAGAGCCCGCCGGCGCGCGTGCTCCGCTTCCTCACACCGGATCTGGACAGCGTCGAGATCGTGAACCTGCTGGTGTTCATCACCTTCGCGATCGCCCTCGCGCTGATCACCGTGCTGATCCTCAAGGCGCCGCGCCGGCCGCGGGTTCCGCAGGTGCTGTTCCTGACCATCGCCGCGTTCCTGCTGTGCAACAAGGTCAACTCGCCGCAGTTCACGATCTGGCTCATCCCGCTGGCGGCGCTGGCCCGTCCGCGGTGGGGCGCGTTCCTCACCTGGCAGCTGACCGAGTGCTTCGTGCTGTTCACGCGCTTCTACTACTTCTACTCGATCGACCACGCCGGCAAGGGCGTGGACCAGGACTGGTTCCTGTTCGCGATCCTCGTGCGCGACATCGCGCTCGTCGTGCTGATGGCTCTCGTGGTCCGCGAGATCCTCCGGCCCGAGGAGGACGTCGTCCGCGCCGAGGGCGGGGACGACCCGGCCGGCGGCGTCCTGGACG
>CAZYXZ010000116.1:0-5622 GCA_964651395.1 uncultured Frankiaceae bacterium | reverse complement strand
CAGGTAGACGGAGAATCAGGCGGCCGACGCGAGCGCGAAGCCCTCGCCCGCCGCAGAGATGACGACCTCGCCGCCCGCGAGCACGACGAGCACCGCGCCGCCGATGCACAGCGCCAGCGAGGACACCGTGACCAGGCGGAGCCGGTCGTCGCCGAGCGCCACCTCGATCAGCACGACGAGGGCCGGGTACGCGTAGAAGAGGAGCGCCACGGCGCCGGCGCTGCCGCGGGCCAGGGCGAGGTAGAACAGGCCCGCCTCGGTCGCGTAGCCGACGACGCCCAGCAATGCCGCGCGCAGCCGCTCGCCCGGCACCGGGGCGAGCGGGCCGCCGGTGAGCGCGAGCAGGAGCGCCAGGAGCACGGCGGCGCTGCCGAACCGGACGCCGAGCGCGCTCGTGAACGGCAGGCCGTCGCGGGCCAGTGTTCGCTGCACCACGATCGTGACGCCGAAGCTCACGGCCGACATGACGGCGAGGAGCGCGCCGTACAGGCGGCGGCGGTCGGCGGGCATCGGGACACCCTACGTGCGCACCACCGACGTGCCGCGTGTCCGATTCGTCGTGTAGCGTCGCGGCTCTGCCTGGTCGCATGCGCGGCCGGGCACGAGTACGAGACAGCTAGGACGGTGCCAGATGGTTCAGGCCTACATCCTCATCCAGACCGAGGTCGGCAAGGCCGCCTACGTGGCCAAGGCGATCCAGGACATCAAGGGCGTCACGCAGGCCGAGGACGTCACCGGGCCCTACGACGTGATCGTGCGGGCCGAGGCGAAGAACGTCGACGAGCTCGGCAAGCTCGTGGTCGCCAAGGTGCAGTCGGTCGACGGGATCACCCGCACGCTGACCTGCCCGGTCGTCCACCTCTAAGAAGCGAGATGAGGACGGCGGTCCGTCGCCTGCTGCCGGGGCTGACGGTCGCCGTCCTCGCCATGTCGGGATGCGGCCGCTCCGGCCTGCCGCCGGTTCCCGTGCCCCCCGTCCCGTCGGCCAGCCCGGCGGTGGAGAAGGGGTGCGTCCGGTTCGCGGCCGCGCTGCCGAAGTCGCTCAAGATCGGCAAGGACGTGGAGCTCAAGCGGCGCCGGACCGATCCCGCGGAGCTGCGGCTCGCGGCGTACGGCGACCCGGCAGTCGTCATCCGCTGCGGCGTCCCGCACTCGCCGAACTGGAAGGCCGGCGGGCCGGCCTTCACCGCCGCCGGCGTGAGCTGGTTCCCCGAGGAGCAGGCCGACGGGGCAGTCGTGTACTCGATGCCCACCGCGTTCGTGGACATCGAGGTGCGCGTGCCGTCGGCGTACCGCGGTGAGCTGCTGGTCCTGCTCTCCGACGCGGCCCGGGCCGCGCAGCCGCTCACGTCCAGCGGCTAGCGCAGGCCCGTCCCCGACTCCAGGGCGAGCTTGATCAGCCGGTCGACGAGCGCCGGGTACGCGAGCCCGGACGCCGCCCACATCCTGGGGAACATCGACATCGGCGTGAAGCCGGGCATCGTGTTCACCTCGTTGAGCACGGGACCGTTGTCGGTGAGGAAGAAGTCCACCCGCGCAAGACCGGCGCAGCCGAGCGCCTCGAACGCCTCGACCGCCCGCCGCTGCACCGCCGCGGTGTCGTCGTCGGACAGGTCGGCCGGAACGTCGAACTGGGTCGCGTCCTCGACGTACTTGGCCTGGAAGTCGTAGAAGTCGCCGGCGACGCGCACCTCGGCCGGCCGGCTGGCCGCTGGGAGCCCGCCGCCGAGCGTGCCGAGCACGCCGCACTCGATCTCCCGGCCGACGACCGCCGCCTCGACGATCACCTTCCCGTCGTATTCGCGCGCGACCTCGACGGCGGCGGCAACGTCGTCGCCGTCCGGCACCTTCGAGATGCCGATGCTCGAGCCGCCGCGCGCGGGCTTGACGAAGACCGGCCGGCCGAGCGCGTCGATGCGCGCGAGGCAGTCGGCGCGCGACGCCTGCCACTGCGCCTCCGTGACCACGGTGTACCGCTCGACCGGGAGGCCACGCGCCGCGAGCGCGAGCTTCATGAACTCCTTGTCCATGCACAGCGCGCTGGCCAGCACGCCGCTGCCGACGTAGGGGATGCCGGCCATCTCGAGCAGGCCCTGGATGGTGCCGTCCTCGCCGTAGGGCCCGTGCAGCACCGGAAACACGACGTCGACGTCGGCCAGGCTGCCGCCCGGCTCACCCGGCAGCGCGACCGGCGAGCCCGACTCCGGGGTCACGCTCTCCACCGCCCCCGGAGTGCGCACCCACCGCCCCTCCGGGGTGATCCCGATGGTGACGACGTCGTACGCCGAGGGGTCGATCGCGGCGATGACGCTGCCGGCCGACATGCACGAGACGGCGTGCTCCGAGCTGCGGCCGCCGAAGACGACCGCCACGCGCGTCTTGTTCACACGCCGTCCAGGGCCTGCACCACGTCGGCGATCACGTCGGCCACGTCTTCGAGGCCGACGCTGATGCGCACCGCGGAGGGCGCGATGCCGCAGGCGAGCAGCGCGGCGTCGTCGAGCTGCCGGTGCGTGGACGAGGCGACATGGCTGACGACGGTGTGGGTGCCCCCGAGACTCGACGCGTTCTCCGCCAGCCGCAGGGCGTTGCAGAAGGCGAGGCCGGCCTCGCGGCCACCACGCGGCGCGATCGTCACGCACCCGCCGTACTGGGTGCGTCCGTCGGAACTATCGAAGAGCTTGCCGGCCAGCGAGTGCTGCGGGTGGTCGGCGAGACCTGGGTAGTCGACGCTCTCGACCGCGGGGTGCGCCACGACGGCCTCGGCGAGGGCAAGTGCGCTCGCGCAGTGCCGCGCGACGCGCAGCGGCAGGGTGGTCAGGCCGCGGTGCAGCAGGAAGGCCTCGTCCGGCGCGAGCGAGCCGCCGAGGTCGATGCGGAGGGCGCGGATCTGCGCCATGAGCTCGGCCGCACCGACGACGACGCCGCCCGTGACGTCGGAGTGGCCGCCGATGTACTTGGTCGCGGAGTGCAGGACCAGGTCGGCTCCCCACTGCACCGGCCGGCAGACGGCCGGTGAGGCGAAGGTCGAGTCGACAGCGAGCAGCGCGTCGTGGGCGTGCGCGACCTCGGCCAGCCCGGGCAGGTCGGCGACCGCCATGCTCGGGTTGGCCAGCGTCTCGCCGTAGAGCAGCTTCGTCGTCGGCCGGAAGGCCGCGGCCACCGCGTCGAGGTCACTGCCTTCGACGAACGTCGTCTCGATGCCGAACCGCGGCAGTACGTGCGCGAGGACGCTGTAGCTCCCGCCGTACAGCGCGCTCTGCGCGACGACGTGGTCGCCGGCGTTGAGGAAGGTGAGGAACGTCGTCGAGATGGCCGCCATTCCGGAGGCGAACGCCTGGCCGGCGGCCGCGCCCTCGAGGTGCGCGACGCCGGACGCGAAGGCCTCGACCGTGGGGTTGTCGATGCGGGAGTAGCTGTATCCGGCGCGCCGGCCGGCCAGCAGGTCGGCGAACTCCTCGGCCGACTCGAAGCGGTAGGCGGCGGTGCGGTACGTGGGCAGCCCGAGCGGCTGCTGGTCCGGCACGTTCGCCGGCGGCAGGTGCACGGCCCGCGTCGACATGCCGGGCGTCCGGTCGTCCGTCACTCGGCTTTCGCCTCGCGAGCCATCAGGCTGCGCACCATCTCGCGCGGCGTCATGCCCTCGTAGAGCACCTGCACGACGTGGGCGGTGAGCGGCATGTCGACGTCGTGCTTCTGCGCGAGGTCGTGGATCGACCGGCTCGACTTCACGCCCTCGGCGACCATCCGCATCTCGCTGATCACCTCGTCGAGCGTCCGGCCCTTGCCGAGCTGCTCCCCCACGGTGCGGTTGCGCGACAGCGGGCTGGTGCACGTGGCGACCAGGTCACCGAGACCGGCGAGACCGGCGAAGGTCATCGGATCCGCGCCGAGCGCGACGCCGAGCCGCGAGGTCTCGGCCAGCCCGCGCGTGATCAGCGAAGCCTTGGCGTTGTCGCCGAAGCCCATCCCTTCGGCCATGCCGACGATGAGGGCGATGACGTTCTTCACAGCGCCGCCCAGCTCGCAGCCGAGGACGTCGAGGTTCGTGTACGGGCGGAAGTAGCCCGTCAGCGACGCCTGCTGCAGGCGTTCCGCCGTGTCCGCGTCGGTGCACGCGACCACGGTCGCCGCCGGCTGCTTCTGGGCGATCTCCTTGGCCAGGTTCGGGCCGCTGACGACGGCCACGCGCTCGGTAGGGACGTCGGCCACCTCGGCGATGACCTCGCTCATGCGCTTCGTCGTCCCGAGCTCGATGCCTTTCATCAGCGAGACGAGCACCGAGGCCGCTGGCAGCAGCTCCGCCCAGGCCGCCAGGTTGTCGCGGAGCTGCTGCGACGGGATGGCGAGCACCACGAAGTCCGCGCCGTCGAGCGCCTCGGCCGCGTCGCTCGTGGCGCGCAGGGACGTGGGCAGCTCCACGCCGGGCAGGTAGTCGGGGTTCTCGTGCCGGACGTGCACCGCCTCGGCCAGCTCCGGCCGGCGGGCCCACAGCGTCGTGTCCGTGCCCGCGTCGGCGAGGACGGCCGCGAAGGCGGTGCCCCACGATCCCGTGCCGAGGACGGCGGCGCGCGTCACGCGCTGCGCCGCGCGCCGGCGTCGCCGTCGTCCGCGCGCCCACCCGGCTTGAACCGCACCGACGGCACCGGCTCGTCGCGGATCATCGACACCTGCGCGGCGACGGCGTCCAGGACCGCGTCGGTGGCGTCGCGCAGCGTCTCCGTCGTGAGCTCCGCACCGGCCCAGCGGCTCAGGTCCACCGGCGCGCCCGCGCGGGCGCTCCCCTTCTTCCGCGGGAAGGGGTGCGGCGTCTGGTCGCGGCCCCTGAAGTACAGCGCGCCCCACTGCCCTACCGGGATGACCGGCGCGCCGGTCGCCAGCGCGATGCGCGCGACACCGGTCTTGGAGTGCATCGGCCAGTACGCCGGGTCCTTGGTGACGGTGCCCTCGGGATAGACCACCACGCACTCGCCGTCCTGCACGGCCTGGACGGCGGCGATCAGCGCCTGCCCCGCGTCGGCGGTCTCGCGGTAGACCGGGATCTGGTGCGCGCCCCGGACGATCCGTCCAAGCAGCGGGATCTTGAACACCGCGATCTTGGCGAGGAACCGCGGCCGCCGGCCGGCGTTGTGCACGTAGACCGCCGCGATGAACGGGTCGGCGTAGGAGATGTGGTTGATCGCGACGATCACGCCCCCGGTGCGCGGGATCCGGTCCTGGCCGCGGAAGTCCCGCTTGAAGAGCAGGCCGACCACGGGCTTGATGATGAGCACGGCGAGCCGGTACCACGGCTCCGCGCGCTGGCCACCGGCCCGTTCCCGACGCGACACGTGGGCGATCCTCGCCGGTCGGGTGGGACGCTGTCGACCCGATGGGTGACGACGTGAGGAGCAGCGCGGTGCGGTGGGCGGTCGTCGTACCGGTGAAGTCGCTGGCCGTGGCGAAGAGCCGGCTGGTCGATCTCGCCCCCGCCGACCGGGCTGACCTGGCCCTTGCGATGGCTTGCGACGTCGTCAGCGCGGCCCTGGCCTGTCCCGCGGTGGAGCGGGTCGTCGTGGTCTCCAACGACGAGCGCGCCGCCGCCGCGCTGGCCGGCCTGGGGGCGACGGTCGTGCCGGACGA
>CAZYXZ010000115.1:2768-5645 GCA_964651395.1 uncultured Frankiaceae bacterium | reverse complement strand
CGTCCGCTACTACTCCGACGCCGACGAGCTCACCGCGCTGCTGCAGTGGGCCACCCAGCTCGGACCGGGCGAGCTCGCCGCCTGGCGTGACGCGGCCGCCCAGCGCGCCGCGCTCGAGTACAACTGGCAGCACCTGGGCGGGCGCTACCAGGCGCTCCTCACCCCGATGGCCTAGGCACTTCCTTCCTGCACCACGGCGGCGCACTGCGCCGGCGGCGGCGCGCCCGGGAGCCGGCCCTGCAGCGCGCGGACGACGACGCCGACCGCCAGCGCGTCGCGGACGAGCGCCCCGTGACCGATCCGTCGTCCCGGGCACACGGCCTGCAGCCGGAGCCCGAGCGCGCCCTCCAGCCGGGTCGACTCGCCTTCGACGACCTCGTCGTCGTCGGTGCGGACGCTCACCCAGCGAGCCCCGCCGGGCGTCGGGTCGCCCTGGTTGAGCCTGGTGAGCAGCGCGGACCCGGGGATCAGCTGCTGGCAGGCGGCCGGGCAGGCGGCGCCGGAGTCGCGGACGGCGCCGGCGAGGCGCACGCCGTGATGCGGCGAGCCGAGCGTGACGACGACGCGCGCGCGGTCGGCTCCGTACCGACGCACCCACGCGCGGGCGATCACCCCGCCGAGCGAGAAGCCGACCAGGTCGATCGGACCGCGCGGCAGCCCGCGGACGACGCTGTCCACGACGGCCGCCGACGCGTCGATGTCGCCGCGGCCGCCCCCGGGCAGCTGTACGACGACCGGCTGCTGACCGTTCGCGCGCAACCTCCCGGAGAGCAGGTTCATCTCCGCCGAGCTGCCGCCGTAGCCGTGGATGAGCAGGACGGCGACCGGCGCGCCCAGCGGCGGCCTGCCAGGGGACGCAGGCGCGCTCGGGCTCGCCGGGCGGGGCTTCGCGGCCGGGGTCTCGGCGGTCCCGCAGGAGCCCAGCACCAGTGCGGCCAGCAGGGCGACGACGGCGCGGGGCATGGCCACATCGTTCACTAGGGTGTAGCGCGTGGCAGTCGAACCGGCCGAGGAGGTCAAGCGTCTCGACGCGACCTTGCGATCGGTCGAGTCGTTCCTCGACCTGGACAAGATCGGCGCGGAGCTGGCGGAGCTGCGGGAGCAGTCGGCGGCCCCCGACCTCTGGGACGACCCGGACGCCGCGCAGCAGCTGATGTCGCGCATCTCCTCCCTCGAGAGCGACATCGCCCGCGTCGAGGGCCTGCGCCGGCGGCTCGACGACGCGGCGACGCTGCTCGAGATGGGCCAGGCCGAGGCGGACGAGGACACGCTGGCGGAGGCGGCGAAGGAGCTCGCCGAGCTGGCGCCGGACATCGCCCAGCTCGAGGTCCGCACCCTCATGTCCGGCCCGTACGACGCGCGGCACGCGTTGGTGCAGATCAGCGCCGGTGCGGGCGGCGTCGACGCGGCCGACTGGGCGCAGATGCTGCTGCGCATGTACCTGCGCTGGGGCGAGCGGCACAAGTACGGCGTCGAGGTCTACGAGACGTCGGAAGCCGAGGAAGCGGGCATCAAGTCCGCGACGTTCGCGATCAAGGCGCCCTACGCGTACGGGATGCTGGCGGGAGAGCACGGCGTCCACCGGCTGGTGCGGATCAGCCCGTTCGACAACCAGAAGCGCCGACAAACCTCCTTCGCCGGGGTCGACGTCACTCCGGTCGTCGAGGCGACGGACGCCGTCGAAGTGGACGAGAAGGACATCCGCGTCGACATCTACCGTTCGTCCGGACCAGGTGGTCAGGGTGTCAACACGACGGACTCCGCCGTGCGCCTCACGCACCTACCGACCGGCATCGTCGTCACGTGCCAGAACGAGCGCAGCCAGCTCCAGAACAAGGCGACGGCGCTGATGATCCTGCAGGCCCGGCTGCTCGAGCGGCGGCGCCAGGAGGAGGAGGCGAAGATGGCGGAGCTGCGCGGCAGCCGCCCGGACATCGCCTTCGGCTCGCAGATCCGCAACTACGTGCTGCACCCGTACCAGATGGTCAAGGACCTGCGGACGGACGTGGAGACCGGCAATGTCAACGCCGTGCTCGACGGCGAGATCGACGACTACGTCGAGGCCGGCGTCCGGTGGATGAAGCAGTCCAAGGACGGATAAGTCGGGCGGGACCACATCCCGATGGGCGCCAAATCTGACTCGGACTCGTCAGGTGCTCGAGGTTTGACGCTGGGATCTTCACGGCAGTGCCCAGCAGGCACCGAGGGAGCTTTGATCCGCGACCAGCACTTGTCCGGTCACCGCCTACGGGTCGCGGGGAGCCAGTGGTGAGACCCACCTCGAACCTCGAGGTGAGGCAGTGGACATGCGCTCTCCCCACAGCTCTCGTGCGCGGTCTCGAGTCGGCCTGGCCGGCATCGCGCTCGGTGTCATCGCGCTCTACCTCGTGCCGGCCGGCACGGCGAACGCGGAGTACCTGCCGGGCACCGGCGGGATCGAGCGGCTGACCGGCGGCGACAACGGCGACGTCAAGACGCACGAGTCGACCACGCCGTACGACGACCAGCGCGACGAGCCGAAGGTCTGCGTCTTCTACCTCGACGCGTTCAACTTCGACGCGGGCGAGCAGGTCACGTGGTGGATCATCGGCGGCGAGCCCTGGACCGGCCCGCATGCCCTCGACGGGGTGATCACCGCGGGTGCGGACGGCTCCGGGCACACCGAGAACTACACCCTGCCGGAGGAGCACTACAAGCTGTTCTGGACCTTCGTCGGCCAGCACGGGGCGCCCAAGCACAAGGTCTTCAAGGTCGACTGCGGGCCATCCGAGAGCCCGAGCCCGAGCGAGAGCCCGAGCCCCAGCGAGTCGCCGAGCGAGAGCCCGAGCGAGAGCCCGAGCGAGAGCCCGAGCGAGAGCCCGAGCGAGAGCCCGAGCG
>CAZYXZ010000115.1:0-2668 GCA_964651395.1 uncultured Frankiaceae bacterium | reverse complement strand
AGAGCCCGAGTGAGAGCCCGAGTGAGAGCCCGAGCCCCAGCGAGTCGCCGAGCGAGAGCCCGAGCGGGTCGCCGAGCGCGTCCGCGCAGTCGACGACGGACGCCAGCCCTTCGCCGTCGCTCAGCGCGGAGGTCCTGGGCGTCAAGGTGACGAAGCCGCTCCCCAACACGGGGGCGCCGATCGGGATCCTGGCCCTGATCGGGGCAGTACTGGTGGTCATCGGGACAGGACTCCGCGGCCTGACGCCCGCAGGCCGACACCGGTAGTGCCCGCCTAGGGGGTAGGCCCGAGTACGCCCGTTAGACTCGGGCCAACCCCCTAGCGAAGGACCTGGCGCTCGCGTGATCCGTCTCGACCACGTCACGAAGGTCTACCCGACCGGCACGAAGCCCGCCCTGCAGGACGTCAGCGTGGACGTCGACAAGGGCGAGTTCGTGTTCCTGGTCGGCTCGTCGGGCTCCGGGAAGTCCACCTTCCTGCGCCTCCTCCTCAAGGAGGAGATGCCGACGGCGGGCACCGTCCACGTGGCCGGCAAGGACCTCTCCCGGCTGTCGCACTGGAAGGTGCCGCAGTTGCGCCGCCAGATCGGCTGCGTGTTCCAGGACTTCCGCCTGCTGCCGAACAAGACGGTCTTCGAGAACGTCGCCTTCGCGCTCGAGGTGATCGGCCGGCCGCGCTCGCACATCGTCAAGGTCATCCCCGAGGTGCTCGACCTGGTCGGTCTCGAGGGCAAGGCGCAGCGCATGCCCAACGAGCTCTCCGGCGGCGAGCAGCAGCGCGTGGCCATCGCGCGTGCCTTCGTCAACCGACCGATGATCCTCATCGCGGACGAGCCGACCGGAAACCTCGACCCGGCCACCAGCATCGGCATCATGAAGCTGCTCGACCGGATCAACAGGACGGGTACGACGGTCGTCATGGCCACGCACGACCAGGTCATCGTCGACTCCATGCGTCGCCGCGTCGTCGAGCTGGAGGCGGGCCACGTCGTCCGCGACCAGGCCCGCGGCGTCTACGGCTACACCAAGTAAGGGAGTCGCCCCGTGCGCGCCCAGTTCGTCGTCTCGGAGATCCTCATCGGGTTGCGTCGCAACCTGACGATGACCGTCGCGGTCGTCGTCACCGTCGCGATCTCGCTCGCCCTCTTCGGGTCCGGGTTGCTCATCCGCAGCCAGGTCAACACGATGAAGGACTTCTGGTACGACAAGGTGCAGGTCTCGATCTTCCTCGAGGACAACGTCACCCAGGCGCAGCGTCAAGGGATCCAGAACGACCTGCACGCCCTGCCTGAGGTCGCCGAGGTCTTCTACGAGAGCAAGGAAGAGGCGTTCGAGCGGTTCAAGGAGCAGTTCAAGAACTCGCCCGCGATCATCGACAACGTCACCCCCGACGCTCTGCCCGAGTCGTTCCGCGTGAAGCTCAAGGACCCGCGCAAGTTCGAGGTCGTGGCCAGCGCGTTCGAGCAGCGGCCCGGCGTGCAGACCGTGCTCAACCAGCGGGCGATCCTCGACAAGTTCTTCCGCGTGCTCAACGGCTTCCAGTTCGCCGCGCTGTTCATCGCGATCTTCGCGCTGATCGCGGCGGCGGTGCTGATCTCGAACACGATCCGGGTCGCGGCGTACAGCCGCCGCCGGGAGACCGGGATCATGCGGCTGGTCGGCGCGTCCAACCTCTACATCCAGCTGCCGTTCCTGCTCGAGGGCGCACTGGCCGGCCTGATCGGCGCCGGGCTGGCCGTGGTCGCGCTCTCGGCGATCTACCAGTTCTTCATCGACGGCCAGCTGCGCGAGGCGTTCGAGTTCACGCCGTTCATCGGCTGGGCGGCGGTCGCCGCGATCACGCCGGTGCTCATCCTGGTCGGCATCGGGATGTCCGCCCTCGCCTCGTTCATCACCCTGCGCCGGTACCTCCGCGTCTGACGCCGCGGCCTGTCGGCTAGCGCCACCCCGTTACTCGTGTTATGCATGAGGCTGGTGTTATCCGGCCACAGGGGGCTTCCCGCATGACCTTCCCCCGAGCCAGCCGCCTGCTTGCGGCGCTCGTCGTACTCCTGCTGCTGCCGCTGCCCGGCGCCGGCGCGGAGACGGCCGAGGAGCGCAAGCGGCGCACGGACCGCGCTCTGGCGGCGCAGCACGACGACCTGGCCGAGTCGACCGCACGCGTCCACGCGACCTACCAGTCCATGCGCATCATCGCCGCGGAGCTGTCGCGCTCGCAGATCCGGCTGGCCCAGGCGCGCAGCCAGCTGCGCGCCGCGGAGGAGGCCTACCTCGAGGTGCAGGCCCGGCTGCGCGGTTCCGAGGTCGCGCTCGGCACCGCTGAGCGGGCGACCGCGCGGGCGGAGGAGCGGCTGCGCATCGCGCGCGGCACGATCGCCGCGGTTGCCCGCGCGGCGTACATGCGAGGGCCCACGGGGTACGCCGCGGCGCTGCTCGACAGCGCGTCACCCCAGGACCTCGTGGACCGCATCGCCTATCTCCAGTCCGCCATCTCGCACCAGAGCGACGCGGCACGCGCGATCGCCGACGCGCGTGCGTCCGTGGTCTCGCAGCAGTCGGTGCTGGCCGAGCGGCGCAACGAGGTCGCCGCGCAGAACGCGGCCGCGCCGGCGGCCTTCGAGCGGGTGCTCGCACTCACCCGCGCGGCCGAGGCCGCTCGCATCGACGTC
>CAZYXZ010000114.1:0-5900 GCA_964651395.1 uncultured Frankiaceae bacterium | reverse complement strand
GCTTGGCCGGCTCGATGGCCCGCCGGGACACGTCGATGACGTAGCTCAGCGCCTGGAACGTGAAGAACGAGATGCCGATCGGCAGCGCGACCTGAAGCAGGGGGAGCGGCGCCTCCAGGTTCACCTTGGCCAGGAGGTTGGTCACGGCGTCGAGGAAGAAGTTGTAGTACTTGAACCAGCCGAGGATGCCGAGGTTGCCGACCACCGCCACCGCGAGGAGGCGGCTGCGCAGCCGCCCGCGGGCGCGGTGGACCACCTCCGCCATGAGCTGGTTGAACACCGTCGAGCCGAACAGCAGGAGCACGAACGGGCGCAGCTCGGCCGTGTAGCCGTAGAAGACGTAGCTCGCGACGAGGATGAACGGCTTCCACGCGAGCGGGCGCGGCATGAGCAGCCAGCTCGCGGTGAACACCACCGTGAAGAACACGGCGAACTGGATCGTTGGGAAGAGCATGTCCTGCCCGTATCGGAAGACCGGCCCACATGCTCCAGCCGATGGCGGCCATGTTAACCACGGCGCGCCGTAGCATCGCCGCATGCTGGAGGAGATCCGCATCCGCGGGCTGGGCGTCATCGACGACGCCGCACTCGTCCTCCACCCCGGGCTGACCGTGGTCACGGGCGAGACCGGGGCCGGCAAGACCCTCGTCCTGCAGGGGCTGGGGCTGCTCTGCGGCGGCCGGCTCGACTCGGGTCTGTTGCGCCCGGGAGCCGAGCGCTCCTCGGTCGAGGGGCGCCTGGTCCTGGCCGAGGGCTCCGACGCCGCCAAGCGGGCCGTCGAGGCGGGCGCCGTGCTCGACGAAGGCGGTCCCGGACGGTCGGAGCTGCTGGTCAGCCGGGTGGTCAGCGCCGACGGCCGGTCCCGCTGCCAGGCCGGCGGGGCCAGCGTGCCGGTCGGGGTCCTCGCGGACCTGGCCGCCTCGCTCGTGGTCGTCCACGGCCAGCACGACCAGCAGCGGCTGTCCCGCCCGGCCGAGCAGCGCGACCTGCTCGACCGCTACGGCGGCGCGGACGTCGCCGGGCCCCTGGAGCGCTACCGGGCGGCCTACGACGCGTGGCGCTCGACCAGCGCGGCACTGGCCGAGCTGGTCGCCGCGCAGCAGGCCAGGGCGGCCGAGGCCGAGGAGCTGCGGGAGGGAGTCCTCGCCGTCGCCGCCGTCGAGCCGGTGCCGGGGGAGGAGGCCGAGATCGCCGCCGAGGTGGCCCGGCTCGCCCACGCGGACGGGTTGCGCAGCGCCGCCGCATCGGCGCACGACCTGCTCGGCGAGGACCACTCCCCGCAGCCGCGCGACGCGCTGACGACGATCGGAGAGGCGCAGGCCGCGCTGAAGGCGCTCGACGGCGTCGACGCCCGCCTCGACGAGCTGACGCAGCGCCTCGCCGAGGCGGGGTACCTCGTCGCCGACCTCGTCACCGACCTGTCGGCGTACCTCGGAGACCTGGAGGTCGACCCGGACCGGCTCGCCGCGCTCCAGGAGCGGCAGAGCGCCCTGGCTCGGCTCACGAAGCGCTACGCGCCGGACAGCGCGGGGCTGCTCGCCTGGCTCAGCGAGGCGTCCGGACGGCTCTTCGAGCTGGACGGCGACGACGAGCGGGTGGCCGAGATGTCCGCGCGCGTCACGACGCTCGACGGCGAGCTCAGGAAGCTGGCCGCGGAGCTCTCGGCTGCGCGGCGCGCCGCGGCGACCACGCTCTCCGACGCGGTCACCACCGAGCTGGCTGCGCTCGCCATGCCCAACGCGACCTTCCGGGTCGAGGTCGAGCCGGTCGAGTCCGGCTTCACGCGCGATGGCGTCGACGTGGTCTCGCTGACCCTGGCCGCCCACGCCGGCGCGGCGCCGCGGCCGCTCGCCCGCAGTGCGTCGGGCGGTGAGCTCTCGCGCATCATGCTGGCGCTCGAGGTCGTGCTCGCGGCCGCCGACCCCGTCCCCACGATGGTCTTCGACGAGGTGGACGCCGGCGTCGGCGGCAAGGCGGCGGTCGAGGTCGGCCGGCGCCTGGCCCGCCTCGCCCGCAGCCACCAGGTGATCGTGGTCACGCACCTGCCCCAGGTCGCGGCGTTCGCCGACAGTCACCTGCGGGTGAGCAAGTCCGACGACGGCACCGTGACCCGCAGCGACGTCGCGGTGCTCGACGACGGCGAGCGGCTGCAGGAGCTCAGTCGCATGCTGGCCGGCCTCGAGGGCAGCGAGCTCGCCCGCGGCCACGCGGAGGAGCTCCTCGCCGCTGCTGCGGCCAGTAAGGGAGACTGAGCCGGTGAGACTGGCCACGCTCCGCCGAAGGACGCCGACCGCGGTCCCCGGCACCGGCGGCGTGGCCCGCCTCGACCGTCGTACGAAGGACCTCACCCGGCGGCTGGCGGCGGGGGACGTGGCGATCATCGACCACGTCGACCTCGACCGGGTCAGCGCAGAGGCACTGGTCGCCTGCGGGGTCTCCGCCGTGGTCAACGTCGCCCCCAGCATCTCCGGCCGCTACCCCAACCTCGGACCGGAGATCCTCGTGGCGGCCGGCATCCCGCTGCTCGACGCCGTCGGCGAGGCCGTGTTCGCGACCGTCGAGGAAGGCGACCAGGTCCGCCTCGACGGCGACGAGCTCTTCGTCGGGGACGATCTGGTGGCGAAGGGCGAGCGGCAGACCGCCGAGACGGTGGCCGCGCTCATGCACGAGGCGCGGGCCGGCGTCAGCTCCCAGCTCGAGGCGTTCGCGACGAACACGATGGAGTACCTGCGCAAGGAGCGCGACCTCATCTTCGACGGCGTCGGCGTGCCGGTGCTCAAGACCGACCTCCAGGACCGGCATGCGCTCATCGTGGTGCGCGGCTACGACTACCAGGAGGACCTCGCGTCGCTGCGGCCCTACATACGCGAGTACCGCCCGGTGCTCATCGGCGTCGACGGCGGCGCGGACGCGCTCCGCGAGGCCGGCTACAAGCCCGACCTGATCGTCGGTGACATGGACTCCGTCTCGACCGACGCGCTGCGGGCCGGCGCCGAGCTCGTGCTGCACGCGTACCCGGACGGCACGGCCCCCGGCGAGGTGCGGCTGGCCGACCTCGGGCTGGAGCACGTGGTGTTCCCGGCGGCCGGGACGAGCGAGGACATCGCCATGCTGCTGGCCGACGAGCGCGGGGCGAGCCTGATCGTCGCCGTCGGCAGCCACGCGACGCTCGTCGAGTTCCTCGATCGCGGCCGCGCCGGCATGGCCTCGACGTTCCTGACCCGCCTGCGGGTCGGCGGCAAGCTGGTCGACGCCAAGGGGGTCAGCCGGCTCTACCGCAGCCGCATCCGCACCGGTTCGCTCGTCCTGCTCGTCGTCGCGGCGCTCGCGACGATGCTCGCGGCCATGTCCATCTCGCCGGTCGCCGGTCTCTACGGGGAGTTCATCCGCGACGACTGGCACGACTTCGTGCACTGGCTCGGCGGGCTGACCGACTGATGGTCGACTTCCGCTACCACGTCGTCTCCATCATCGCCGTCTTCCTGGCGTTGGGCACCGGCATCGTGCTCGGGTCGACGACCCTCGACGACGTCTTCCTCAACCAGGTGCGTGGCACCTACGAGCAGGAGCGCCGGGACCGCATCGCCTACCAGGCGAAGGCGGAGGACCTGCAGCGCCAGCTCGACCACCGCGACGACTTCGAGCGCGCCATCGCCGGCCCCGTGGTCCGTGGCCATCTCAGCGGGCAGCGCACGACGGTGATCGCCGCTCCGGACGCCGACCGTCGCGTGCGCGACGAGGTCGTGCGGATGCTGCAGCTGGCCGGCTCGGAGGTCGCCAGCTCGCCGGGGACCTCCGTCGGCGGGGTCCGGCTCAGCCGCAAGTACGCCGACCCGACGCCGGCCGTGCAGGCCGAGCTCGACGACCTGGTCACCGACCCGGACCTGCTGCCGCCGGGCTTCAGCTTCCCGGACATCGCCTCGGCCACGGACCGCCCGGCGCTGCTCCTGGCCGCGCTGCTGGTCCGGCCGGTGGACGCGGACCGGCGGGCCGCGAAGCCGGCCGAGGTGACGACCGCGCTCACGGCTCTGTCGTCCGCGGGGATGCTCTCGGTCGACGGTTCGATGCCGCTGCCGGCGACCCTCATCGTGGTGGTGCTGCCGAAGGACCCGGCACCGAAGGCCCCCGAGTCGCCGTCCTCCGCCGTGACGCCGTACTCCGCGGAGCTGGCGCTGGTCCGCGCGCTCCAGGCGACCGGTCGCCCGGTCCTGGTCGTGGCGCCGCGTCTCGGTGCGGCCGAGGACACGGCGCTCGCCGCCGTACGCAAGGACCCCACCCTGGCGAAGGGGGTCTCCACCGTCGACAACGCGGACACGACGGCCGGCCAGATCAGTCTCGTGCTGGCGCTCGAGCAGCAGCTGGCCGGGACGGTCGGGCACTTCGGCGAAGGCGGCGGCGCCGAGGCGATGGTCCCCTCGCCGTCCCCGACGCCGACGGCTGACCCCTGACCGGCTGGCCCGCGGCGGTCGCCGCCACCGGCCTGGTCGGCACCGCCGCCGCTGCGGCCGCTCTGGTGGCCGCCCGGCCGGCCGTCCTGCTGCGCGAGAACTACCGACAGCGCGCGGTGGTGCTCTGCGGTGGCCTGGCCGTCGGCGGGGGGACGGTCGCGGCCGTCGTGGCCGGCGCGGCGTACCGCCCCGACCGCAGCGTGCTCGCGGTCGCCCTCGCCTCGCTCGCCGCCGTCGTGATCGGGATCCTCGACGACCTGTACGGCGACCCGACGACGAAGGGCCTGCGTGGCCATCTCGGTCCGCTCCGGCACGGCCGCGTGACTCCGGGTGCGGCGAAGTTCGCCGGTCTCGTGCTGGTCGGCGTGGCCGTCGCGCTCGTCCTGCGCAGCGGTCCGGCATGGCGTTGGCCGGTGGACGCGCTGGTCGTCGCCGGGACGGCGAACCTCGTGAACCTGCTCGACCTCAGGCCCGGGCGTGCGGTCAAGGGTGTGCTCCTCGCGGGCGTCCCCGTGGCGTTCCTCGGCGTGCCGATGTGCGCCGCACCGTTGGGGTTGGCGCTCGGCTTCCTCGGTCCCGACCTGCGCGAGCGGGCGATGCTCGGCGACGGCGGAGCCAACGCCCTGGGGGCGGTACTCGGCACCGCGGTGGTGCTCGCTGCCGCGCCTGCGGCGGCGGTCCTCGTGGCGCTGGCGGTGGTCGCGCTGACCGTGGCCGGCGAGCTGGCCAGCTTCACGGACGTGATCGAGCGGACCGCGGTCCTGCGCTGGGCGGACCGGCTGGGACGCCCGGCATAACCGTTCCGCCAGGTTGACGGTGATCCACCGCGGGTAGCCCTCGGGGCACACGTCAACCCCTTGCACCGTCACACGAGGAGGCACACGCAGTGGTCGGCTTCATCATCGGACTGATCGTCATGGGACTGATCATCGGCGCGCTCGCCCGGCTGCTCGTTCCCGGTCGCGACCCGATGAGCGTCCTCGGCACCATGGTTCTGGGCATCGTCGGCTCGCTGATCGGCGGCCTCGTCGGCGAGGCAATCTTCGGGCGTCCGGGTGGGTTCTTCCTCGCCCTCCTCACGACCATCGGGCTCGTGCTGCTGCTCCGCCGTACCGGCGACCGCGCGGCTCTCTAGCTCCCGCCTCCGCTCGCGGGCTTTCACCGGCGACGGCGTTTCCTCCCGGCGTGCCGGGTGGGGGCGCCGTCGTCGCGTGTTACCGTGAACTCCCGTGGAGTGAGCGGGAACCCTCCCCGCCACGCAGACCCGGGAGACGCATTGCCCAAGCACCTGTTCGTCACCGGCGGCGTCGCCTCCAGCCTCGGCAAGGGCCTCACCGCCGCCTCCCTCGGCCGCATCCTCAAGTCGCGCGGCGTCCGCGTCACGATGCAGAAGCTCGACCCCTACCTCAACGTCGACCCCGGGACGATGAACCCGTTCCAGCACGGCGAGGT
>CAZYXZ010000113.1:0-6080 GCA_964651395.1 uncultured Frankiaceae bacterium | reverse complement strand
GGCCGCGCCCGCGACCAGCCAGCGCACGCGCTGCTCCCGGTGCCGCAGCTGCGCGCCGACGAAGGCCATGAGGCAGAGCCCGAACAGGTACAGCGCATGCCACTCGGCGCCGTCGGACGGGATGGCCGGCCTGCGGACGTGCGTCTCGTAGTCGACCCAGTCGGGGTACGGGCTGAACAGACCCTCCGAGCCCTTGATGTTGAAGACGGCGATGGTGCCGAAGACGAGCGCGACGACGCCGACGGCAGCCGCGATCCGGAACGGCACCCAGCGGCCGAGCATGACGCCGAACAGTCCGCCGCCGAGGACCGACAGGGGGCCGGCCGCGATCTCCGCCCACGTGGGCGGGCCGACCACCGGGTCCCACTCGAGGAACAGGTGGTAGGCGAGGGTGCCGCCGAGCACGACGACGAGGGCGGCCAGCGCGGTGACGCCGACGGCCAGGCTGATGGCGGTGGTCTGCGCGCGCAGGTCGGTCGGCGTGTGGTCCTCGAGCTCGACGGCGCCCGACCGGCGCGGTCGGGTGACCGCCAGGTGCGCGACCACGAACACGATGACGCCGGTCCAGATCGCGCTGCCGGTCAGGTTGCCGTACCGGTCGGTCGCGTTGTCGTTGCGAGTCGCGATGTAACTGCCGGTCATCAGGATGCCCGCGACGAGGACGGGGGCGCTGAGCAGCATCTTGCGGGCCTCGACCCGCGCGAGGGCCAGCACCGGGCGCCATCCGCCGCGCGTACGGGAGACCGACGCCGGTCGCCACACGGGACCGGACCAGCCGGTCGCCGTGGCCGGCACGGCCCGCATGGACGGGAAGCGCATCCGGTCCGGGAGCAGGTTCGCGCGCTGCACGACCACGGCCGTGATGAGCAGGATCGCGCCGGCGACGGCGCCGCCGCGACCGACGATGAGCATGCCGACCGCGGCGAGCGCGAGGGTCCAGCCCCACTCGCGCTTCATGCCGCGACCTCGGCCAGCGCGCGGTCGCCGACGACCAGCAGGTAGCCGTCCTCGACCGTGGGCTCGATCAGCTTCGCCTTCGGCGGCGCCCCGCCGAGGTTGCGGTAGACACCGTCCCCGCTGCGCCAGGACAACCGGGCGTCGTCGGGGCGCGTCGCGGAGGTCCAGACCTGGCCGCGCGCCTCCTCGGCCAGCGCCTGCGGCGTTCCCTGCCAGAGCGACCGCCCGGCATCCATGACGACCACGTGTCCGGCGAGCGCGCGCACGTCTTCGGTCTGGTGCGTCGAAAGCAGCACGGTGCGCGACTCGGCGACGACCGAGACCAGCTCACGGAAGCGCAGCCGCTGCTGCGGGTCCAGACCGGCGGTCGGTTCGTCGAGGACGAGGAAGTCCGGGTCGCCGAGCAGCGACTGCGCGAGCGCCACGCGGCGGCGCATCCCGCCGGACAGCACGGAGATCCGGCGGCTCATGACCGGGGTGAGGCCGACCAGGTCGAGCACCCGGCGCACCTCGTCGTGCCGGCTCGGCCGGTCGGTCATCTCCTTGAGGATCGCCACGTAGTCGACGAAGTCGAACGCGGTGAACCCGGCGTGGAAGCCAGGCTCCTGCGGGAGGTAGCCGAGCCGGCGGCGGATCTCGACCCGCTCGGTGCGCGACGCAGGGTCGTAGCCGAGGACGCGGACCCGCCCGCTGTCCGCCGCGAGGACCGTCGCGAGGATGCGCAACAGCGTGGTCTTGCCCGCGCCGTTGGGCCCGAGCAGTGCGGTCACACCGGTCTCGAGCTCGAGGCTCGCGCCGTCGAGTGCGCGCGACCTCCCGAAGCTGCGTACGACGTCCGCCACCGAGACGGTGCTCATCGGACTCTCCCCTCCTCGAGACGTGCACGGTTGCGGTAGAGCGCGATGGCCGCACCGACGGCGACGACCAGCCAGCACAGCTGCGCGCCCGGTGTCACCTCGACGACCAGCTCGCCAGTGGCACGGAACCCCGCGACGGAGGCCAGGAGCCAGCACGCGGCCAGCGACGAACCGGCCAGCACCGGGTCCATGCGGGTCGCCAGCAACAGACCGAGCGCCGCCATCGCCAGCGCAGGGAGCAGCCAGGTGGCGGCCACCCAGCCGACGCTCGGCAGGAGTGCCGCGCCCACGCCGGCGATCGCGATGGTGCAAGTCAGCACGGCGGCCGACCGCAGGAGCAGCAGCCGTCCCGCGGAGAACGACGCGGCGAGCGCGATCTCGTACGTCGGGTCGACCGCCGGGCCGTACGCCACCGCGACACCGGCCAGCGGCAGCAGCGGCGCCATCACGAGGAACATCCGCACGCCCTCGTCGGCGCTGTGTGCCGCGCTGAGGGCGAAGGCGAGGACGGCGACCAGCGCGCCGAACCAGGACAGCCGCAGGCTCGGTGTCGCCGCGAGCAGGCGCGCCACGTGCGGCGGTACGCCGACGACGCGCATCGTGCGCTCCACCACTCCCGCGCGCGGGTCGTCGATGCGGTCCTCGATCCGGTGCCAGATGCCGGCCAGCCGCGTCGGGTCGACGGCCGGTGCGACCGCGGCTCGGCAGACCGCGCAGGTCAGCAGGTGCGCCTCGACGGAGGCCGCGCTCGCGGCGTCGACCGCGCCGTCGGCGTACCGCGTGAGCTGCTCGCTCGTCGCGTGCCAGGTCATACGAGCTCCTCCCGCATCAGCGCGCGGGCGCGCATCATGCGTGTCTTCACGGTCCCCGCTGGTATGCCGAGCAGGCGCGCGGCCTCACGCGTGGTGAGCCCGTCGAGCACCGTCGCCTGGACGACGGCGCGCAGCTCCGGCGAGAGCCGGTTCAGCGCGCCCGCCAGGTCGCCGTACTCGACACCGAGCAGGACGACCTCCTCGGCGCTCGCGACGAGACCGATCTCCTCAGGCACCGGGTAGCTGGCCGGTGGACGGCGGCGCAGCGCGTCGACCAGCCGGCGTACGGCGATGCCCCACATCCACGCGCCGACGGCGCCCTCGCCCGTGTAGCGGCCGGCGGAGCGCCAGACGGCCACGAACGTGTCCTGCAGGACCTCGTCCACGACGCCGGCGTCGTTGCAGCGGCGGGACAGCCGGAGCGTCAGCCAGGCGGCGTGTCGTGCGTAGAGCGTCTCGAGCGCCGTGCGATCGCCCTCGGCCGCGGCGGCCAGCAGCGCGCCGTCCGCCCGGTCGTCCGCAGCCCCCTGCACACCCTCACTGTCGCAGGGACCACGCGGATCGGTTCATCCCCTTCCGGGCGGTCCGGCAATAGGCTGCCCCCATGAGCGTCGTACGCCGCCTGCTGCTGGTCGCCACGCTGCTCGGCGGCTCCGCCGTCACGCTGGCCGGACCGGCCCTGGCCGCCAACGGGTTCGTCGCGATCTCCAACAGCTCGTACACGCCGGCCAACTACAACGACGGCATCTACACCGGCGACAAGGTCACCTGGCACAACTACGACGGCATCGACCACACCGTCACGTTCGACTCCGGTGGCAGCTCGGGCAACCTCTCGCACAACGAGCGGTTCACGCACCAGTTCCTGGCGACCGGCACGTTCGCCTACCACTGCAGCATCCATCCGGGGATGCGCGGCAGCATCACGGTGCGCAAGCAACCCGGGCCGCCGGTCAACACGTTCATCACCGCCGGCCCCTCGGGCGACACGACGGCCCGCAGCGCATCGTTCTCCTTCCGCGGGACGGCGTCCGGCGACAAGTTCCGCTGCCGGCTCGACGGCGGCGCCTTCGCGGCGTGCACCTCGCCGAAGTCCTACAGCGGGCTGTCGCTCGGCACGCACACCTTCGCGGTGCAGGCGACGAGCGCCGACGGCGAGACCGACCCGACGCCGGCGACCCGGACCTGGCGGATCGTGGCAGCACCGTCCAGACCGCCCTCATCCGCCGCGCCCACCACGGGCGGCGGCGGTGGCGTCCCCACCCCGGCCGCGACGCAACCCGCCACCGAGTCGGCGTCCGCATCGGCGAGCCCGTCGCCGACGGAGGTGTCGACGACACCGGACGACGCGACCAGCTCCGAGTCGCCGCAGTCCGAGCTGGGTGTCGCGTCGAGCGACGACAGCGGCTTCTCCGGCCTGGTCTGGCTGCTGGCGGCCGGCGGCGCGGTCGCGCTCGGCCTGCTCGGCATCTACGGCCTGCGCAAGCCGCTCAACGACGTCGGGCCGCCACCCGGCCGGCACGCGGCCGGCCCGGTCGCTCCCGGCGTCGGCTGGCCGGGCGCGCAGCCACCCCCGACGCAGGAGGGCCCGACCAGCGGTCTCGGCTGGCCGCCCGGCCCGCCCATGCCGCCCATGCCGCCCGGTCCGCCCGGTCCCTAGTCGCCGAGCTCCAGCAGGAGCGGCGCGTGGTCGCTGGGCTTGAGGCCCTTGCGGAAGTTGCGGTCGATGCCGCAGCGCGTCGCGCGCGCGGCGAGGTCGTGGGTGACCAGCGCGAGGTCGATGCGCATGCCCAGGGTCTTGTGGAACATCCCGGCGCGGTAGTCCCAGTACGTGTACGCCGCGCCCTCCGGCTCGAGGTGCCGGAACGCGTCAATCAGCCCGCGACCAAGAACGTGGCTGAGACGGTCGCGCTCCGGGGCGCTCGTGTGCGTCGTACCGACGAACAGGGACGGGTCCCAGACGTCGACGTCCGCCGGGGCGATGTTGAAGTCACCGGCGAGATAGATGGAGCGGTCCGGCAGCGCCGCGACCCGCGCGGCCATCGCGTCGAGGAAACGCAGCTTCTCGTCGTACGTCGGCGTGTCGAGCTCGCGGCCGTTCGTCACGTAGACGCTGATCACGTGGACGCCGCCGACCGTCGCCTCCACCCAGCGGGCCTCGTCGTCGCGCACTTCCCCCGGAAGTCCGCGGCCGACCTCGACCGGCGGGTCCGCCACGCGGCCCAGGATCGCGACGCCGGCCCAACGGCCCGCGCTGTGCTCGACGGCGGCATATCCCGCCTCGCGCAGGGCGTCGTGCGGAAAGGCAGAGGAGGTGACTTTTGTCTCCTGCAGGCACAAGGCGTCCGGCCGATGCGTGCCGAGGAACTCGAGCACGCGGGGTAGCCGCATGGTGAGGGAGTTCACGTTCCAGGTCGCCAGCAGCACAGGGCTCATCTTGCCCGGCCATCTCGTGAGAGGGTTAGCGGCTGGAGCGCGGGGACCGAAAGGGCGGGACGGCAGGTGGCAAAGAAGAAGGCAACCGGCATGAGCCAGCGCGTGTCGTTCCTCGACCGGTCGGTCATCGCGGAGAACCGCGAGATCATGCGGTTCAACGAGAAGCTCCAGGAGAACGCGAAGCGCGAAGGGCCGCCGTCCGCGACCGGCGAGAAGCGCCCCGACCGCCCGGCCCGCCCCCCGCGCCCGGCGCGCGAGAAGCCCGCACCCCGCGAGGGCGAGGCGGAGCTGATCGCCGCCGGCGAGGCCGCGGAAGGCTGGGCCGAGTACCAGGCCGGCGGGCGCAAGATGATCGACCAGCTGCTGCGCGGCCGCCGTTACTCCGTCGCAACGCTGCGCGCGTGGGACTCGATCGCCGCCCGCTACGCCAGCGCCCCGGACACGGACTGGGACGCCGTCCGCAACGGCTGGGCCGTCGTGCGCGAGGCGATCACCGCCGAGTGGGGCAAGACGCACCCGGACGACGTCCCGAAGCAGCGCAAGCCGCGCAAGCCGCGCCCGATCCGTCCGGCCGTGGCGCGCAAGGCGATGGTGGGCGGCGACCCGGAGGCGAACGCCGCGCTCAAGGCCAAGCGCAAGCGCAAGCCGAAGCCGCGGCCCACCCCTGCGGACCTCGCCGCCGCCGCACCGGGCGCACCCGGTGCCGCCGAGCCCGCGGCGCCGGTCGACCCGGTCGACCCGGCCGCTCCGGCTGCCGCGGTCGCGCCGGCTGCCGTCGAGGCGGTCACCGCTGCCGTGCCCGAGCCGGTGTCGGTTCCCGAAGCGGCTCCGGTCGCTGAGGCACCTGCTCCCCCGGCCGCCCCCGAGTCGCCGGCGCCCGCGCCGGTCGTCGACACTCCGGCCGCGCCGGCTCCGGTCGTCGAGGCGCCCCCGCCGCCCGCTCCACCGGCGCCGACTCCCCCGCCGGTCGCCGAGAAGCCCGCCGCACCGCCGGTCGCCGAGAAGCCCGCCGCACCCC
>CAZYXZ010000112.1:0-6199 GCA_964651395.1 uncultured Frankiaceae bacterium | reverse complement strand
TGTCATGGGCTGGCGACGGCTTTAGGCTGGGTGCATGAACGGGCCGCGGTGGGCGCTCTTCGCCGTCACCGCCGCCATGACCGCAGGCCTGCTGCTGGTCATCACCTCGCACGACCACACCGGATGGTGGTTGCTGCTGGTCGTCGTCGCAGGCCTGCCGCTCCAGCTGACCCTGCTGGTCCTCGTGTACCGGCGCCGGTTGCGCGCCCTGCGGCCGGCGCGGGAGCTCGACATCGCCGACCACGTCCCGCCGGAGCTGCTGCGAGACCTCGGCCACGACGTGCCCCGCGACTAGAAGAGAGCGTTCTCGGCGTCCTCAGCGGTGAGCGGCTCGAGCAGCTCCGGTCCGTTGTGCTTGACGCTGTTCACCTGCGTGCTGACCGGATACGCCTCGAACAGCTTGGCCGGCGCGGGCACCAGCATCGCCTGCAGACCGGCCACGTCGTCGTTGGCCGTCTCCAGCCACGGGACCCAGTGCTTCTCCGGCAGCACCACCGGCATGCGGTCGTGCAGGTGACGGACCGCGCGGTTCGCATCGGTCGTGATGACGGTGGCCGTCCAGACGAGCGGGGCGTCTGCCGGGCCGGCCGGGTCGCGCCAGATCTCGAACAGCCCGGCGAAGGCCATCGGGTCGCCCGAACGCAACCGGATGGCGAACGGCTGCTTCTTGCGGACACCCGCGGGGTCCTTGAACCACTCGTAGAACGCGTCCGCCGGCAGCAGGCAGCGCCGCGACGCGAGCGCCGCGCGGAAAGCCGGCTTGTCCGCGACCGTCTCGGCCTTCGCGTTGATGAGCCGGCTGCCGATCGAGATGTCCTTGGCCCACGACGGCACGAGACCCCAGCGCACCGACCGCAGCTGCCTGGTCCCGCGCCGCTCGAGCACGGCGTAGACCGGATCGGTCGGCGCGACGTTGTAGCTCTCGGCCAACGTCTCGGTGACGACCTCGTCGACCCGGAAGTGCTCGACCAGGTCCTCCGGGCGCCGCGACGAGGCGTACCGACCGCACATGCCTCGCGACCCTACTGGGGTACGGCGGGCAGGTTCTTCGACAGCGAGTCGTCGGTGACCGGCAGGAAGCGCAGGTTCGTGAACCGCGCGAAGTACATGTCGTCCGGCGAGACGCCCTCATGGTTGCCGGGGGTGAAGCCGCGCTCGTCGCCGTTCGCGCCGGTGATGGTGACCGTGCCGAACGCGTCGAGCAGCGGCTTGCCCGCGGTCTCCACACGCGGGTACGCCGCGGCGAGGAGCCGCACCGCGTCGTACGGGTACATCGAAGCGGCTCTCGTACGCCGCGCGGAACGCCGCGAACGGCGCCGGCCCGACCTCCGAGGTGATCCGGAACGAGACGAAGGTCAGCCCGTCGAGCCAGGCCGGGTGGTCGGCCACCTGCTGGCGGACCAGCGGGTCCTCCGCCGTCGGACCGGCGTAGATCGGCGCCTCCCACTCCGTACCGCGCATCGCGCGCACGACCGCGGCCACGACCGGTGCGCGAGCCCACACGACCACGGTGTCCGCGCCCGCCCGCCGTGCGCGCAGGATCTGCGGGGCGACGTCCGCCGCGCTGCCCGGGATCTGCACGGTCACGACGGGGGCGAGCCGGTTCGTGGCCAGGCCACGCGCGAAGTCCGCGACGCCGTCGACGCCGTACGACGAGTCGTCGTGGAGCACGGCGAGCCGCGGCCGCAGCTCCGCGAGGTAGTCGGCCAGCCGACGCGTCATGGGCCGGTTCGCCGGCGCGAGCCGGAAGACGTGCGGCCGGCGGTCCTCGTCGAGCAGCCCCTCGCCGCCGTCGAAGGTGATGACCGTGGGGATGTGCGCGGCAGCGGTCACCTCGCTCGCCTTGACGACTCCCACGCCGTCGGTGAGGAAGAGCACCGCACCCTCGCGCACGGCGTCCGCCGCGCGGTCCCGCGCGCCCTGCACGGTGTTGCGGTGGTCCCCGACCACGAGCCGCAGCCGCCGGTGGTCCGTGCCGAGCCCTCCCGCGGCGTTCACCTCCTCCACGGCCAGCCGCGCACCGCGCTCCAACCCCGTCGCCAGCCACGGCGCCGCCGTCACCGGCGCGCTGACGTAGACGACGAGGTCACTGCCGCGCGGCTCGTCCGCGCAGCCCACGGCCGCGCCGATCAGCGCGAGGCCGGCCACGAGCCGGTGCGCTCTCATCCGGCCAGCGCCTCGGGGCCCAGGAAGGCCAGGCGCACCGCTGGGTCCCGGCGTACCTCGTCGACCGAGCCGGCGGCCAGCACGCGGCCCTCCGCGAGGACCGTCATGCGGTCGGCGAGCCGGGCCACCAGGCGCATGTTGTGCTCGACGAGCAGCACCCCGACGCCGTTCCCGGCGAGGTGGCGGACCACGGCCGCCAGCCGTTCCACCTCGGCGACGGACAGGCCGGCTGCGGGCTCGTCGAGCAGCAGGAACCGCGCACCGGTCGCGGCCGCGCGCAGGACGGGCAGCAGCCGCTGCTCGCCGTAGCTGAGCCGGTCCGGGTCCGCCGAGGGCGACAGCCCCGCGACCTGCAGCAGCTCGCGCGCCCGGCGCCGGGAGCCGATCGCCCCCGCCCGCCACCGCGGAGTCGCGAGCACGGCGCGAAGCGCGCTGCCGCCGCACTCCGTCAGCCGGGCGCCGACGGCCACCTGGTCGTGGGCGCTGAGACCCGCGAGCAGCTCGGCCTGCTGGAACGTGCGCGCGACACCGCCGCGGACGTGCGCCGCCTCACCGCCGGACAGCACGTGCTCGCCGACGCGGACGGCTCCGCCGTCCGGGCGGAGCGCGCCGGCGGCGACCCGCAGCGTGGTGGTCTTGCCGCTGCCGTTCGGTCCGACCAGGGCATGCACCTCGCCCGGTCGTACCTCCAGCACGACTCCGTCGAGCGCGACCGTGCCGCCGTACCGGTGTCGCAGCTCGCGCAGGAGCAGCGACGGTCCGGCCGGTGCCTCCCGCGGTGCCGCCGAGGGCGGTTCGGCGGGCTCGTCCTGCACCGCCGCAGAGGGCGGGAGCAACCCGCGCACGGCCGCGGCGAGCGGCTCCCGGACGGCGACCGCGAGCAGCAGCAGCAGCGCGGTGAGGAGTCCTTGGCTGTGCACCGGGTCGATGTCCGTCGCGCGCGCGAGGGCGTCGGCGGCGTGCGGCAGCGCGGCGAGCAGGGCGACGCCGAGCAAGGGGCCGAAGACGCTCGCCGTGCCGCCGAGCAGGACGGCGGCGTAGAGCTGCAGCGAGAGCAGCGGCGACACGGCCGACGCCGCCGCGAGTCCGCCGCGCACGGCGAGGCCCGCGCCGGCCCGCGCACCGAGCGCAGCGCCGGCGGCGACCGCACCCGCACGCAGCGAGGCGACCCGCACGCCGGTCGAGGCGGCCACCTCCGGTCCGACGCGCACCGCGGCCAGGTCGAGGCGCAAGGCCCCGCGCCGCAACCACCAGGTCCCGGCGAAGGCCAACGCGCACAGTGCCGCCGCCAGGCCGACGTGCACGGCGGGAGTCAACGTCAGCCCGACACCGAGGAACCGTGACACCACTCGCGCCGGAGCCGGCCGGACCAGACCCTGGTCGCCGCCGAAGAGACCCGGGAACGACCGGAGCACCGTGAACGCGAGCCAGGCCAGTGCCCACGTCGCCAGTGCGAGCGGCCCACCGCGCAGCCGGGCGGACCCGCGCGCCAGCAGCCACGCGGTGGCCGCCGTGGCAGCGGTCGCGGCCGCAGCGGCCACCCCGAGCGGCCACCCGGCCCGGTCGGCGAGCAGCACCGTGCCGAACATGCCCCCGGCCACGAAGGCGCCCTGGCTGAGCACCGGGAGGCCGAGGTAGCCGACCGGCAGGTTGAGGCCGATCGCGGCCAGCAGCAGCCAGAGGTCCGCCGCGAGCTCAGCTCCTGTCATCGCGGCACCGGCTGCGCCCTCGTGCCGAGTCCCTCCGGCCGCAGCGCGAGGACGACGACGAGGAGCGCGAGCGGCAGGACGTCGACGTACGCCGGACCGAGCGCCGTCGACGCCCCGGCGAGGGCCTCGAGAACGCCGATGGCGAGCCCTCCGGCGAGGGCTCCGGCCGGGCGGCCGAGTCCGCCGACGAGCGCCGCAGCCGCCGCCTTCAAGCCGAGCAGCACTCCCCCGCCCACGGTCAGCCGCAGGCTCGGCGCGGCGAGCAGACCGGCCAGCCCGGCGAGCAGGCCGGCCAGGGCGAACGCGGCCAGCACCATCCGCTCGCGGTCGATGCCCATGAGTGCGGCCGTGTCCGGGTCGTCGGCCACGGCGCGCAGCGCGCGCCCGAACCGGGTGCGCGTGACCAGCCGCTCGACCGCGATGCCCGCGAGCAGCGCGACCGCGAAGACACCGAGCGACCGCACCGGCAGCGACTGCCCGCCGGGCAGCTCGAGCAGACCGGAGCCGGTGATCCGGTCCAGCCGCAGCGGGTCCGCGACGGCGGACGACTCGCGCGGGAAGACCAGCGCCAGGGCCTCGCGCACGATCAGCCCGGCGAGCACGACGCCGACCACCCATCCGGCCACGGCCGAGTCGGCCCGGGTCGCGCGGAGCGCGGGGCGGACTGCGGTGGCGTACACGGCGGCCGAGAGCAGGGCACCCCCGAGGAGCGCCACGAAGACCTGGGCCACGCTCGCGAGGGCGCCGGGGGCGATGACGACGGGCTGGCGGCCCACGCTCGTGAGCAGTGCGACGAAGATGGCGCCGATGACGACGTCGCCGTAGCCGAGGTGGTGGATGCGCGTCAGCCGGTGGATCAACGTGTAGCCCACGCCGAGCAACCCGTAGACGGCTCCGAACGCCAAGCCGGACAACACCGCCTGCAGTGCGACCGCGGCGCTCATGGGCGAAGACTAAAGCGCTGCGAGCTCAGCCGAAGGGCAGCGGGCTCGACGAGGCGGGCGGGGAGTAGTTCGGGGCGAACGGCGCACCGTTGCGGAACCGGTTGGCCGAGGCGAACGCGAGCAGCCACAGCGTGCGGCAGGGCGCGCCGGCCAGCATCTTGATGAGGCCGCGGAGCTCGCCGCGCTCGAACGGCGCGTCGGCCTCGAACGACTCGGCGTCGCCGCGGCCGATCACGAAGCCGGTCTTCGGCATGGACCGGACGACGAAGAGCACGCTCTCGTTCAGCGACTGCGGCGTGGTGAACCGCACCGTGTAGATGCCGTTCGGTGTGTACTCCGCCTTCTCCAGCACAGCTCCCGGCGGCTTGGGCATGTCCGCCGGCACCTCTTTCGGCCACGTGATCGCGCGCGTCGTGGGCGACGGGCACGGCGGCGGCGAGCCGATCGGCGCCGGCGTGGCCGAGGGTGTCGCGGCCACCGTCCCGCCGTCGTTGCCGCAGGCGGCCAGCGCGGTCACCGACAGCAGCACGACGCCTGCCACGCGGCTGATCCTGCGCAATCGACACCGCGATCCGGGAGAGGGGTTGGGGCTGTCAAGGATAAGTCGTGGCCGCCCGTACGGGCCTCCTGCGCGACAATCCACGCCAACCGCAGGTTGGAGACGCTGTCCTGATGAGCCACGACGAGACGCGCTGGAGCGCGCCGACGGCCGCCGCGCCGGTCGACGCCGTCGTGCCGCTGCCCGGCTCGAAGTCGATGACCAATCGCGCGCTGCTGATCGCGGCGCTCGCCGACGGCTCCTCCACCGTGCGGTCGCCGCTGCGCAGCCGCGACACCGACCTCATGGCCGACGGGCTGCGCGCACTCGGCGTCGACGTGGCCGACGCGGGTGCGGACTGGGTGGTGACCGGCTGCCCGGGGTCGTTGTCCCCTGCTGCCGACCGGGTGGACGTCGGCAACGCCGGCACGGTGGCGCGGTTCCTGCCCGCGGTAGCGGCCCTGGCGACCCGCGCGGTGACCTTCGACGGCGACGTGCGCATGCGGGAACGCCCTCTCGGTGCCCTGCTCGAGGCGTTGCGGTCGATCGGCGTGGAGCTCGAGAGCACGGACGGGCGCATCCCGGTGACGGTCCGCGGCACCGGCCGCGTCGAGGGCGGCGCCGTCACGCTCGACGCGAGCCAGTCCAGCCAGCTGGTCTCCGGGCTGCTGCTGGCCGCGCCGCGGTTCGAGCACGGCCTCGACCTCCGGCACGCCGGCCGCGCGCTGCCGAGCCGGCCGCACGTGGCGATGACCGTCGCGATGATGCGCGCCGCCGGCGCCGAGGTGGCCACGGCGCCCGACCAGTGGCTGGTCGGGCCCGGTGGCTATCGCGCCGGCGAG
>CAZYXZ010000111.1:0-6377 GCA_964651395.1 uncultured Frankiaceae bacterium | reverse complement strand
GACGACTGGGCGCGGATCTCGGGCAAGAAGGGCGAGCGCATCGTCTACATCCGCACGCTCATCACCGGGGGCAAGGGCGACGAGGCCGGCCGGTCCATCGACACGATCGCCAACACCGGGCAGTACCTTTAGACCATGACCGCTCAGCGGGTCATGGGCACGGAGACCGAGTACGGCATCTCCGTCCCGGGCCAACCCGGCGCCAACGCGATGGTCGCGTCCTCGCTCGTCGTGA
This sequence comes from uncultured Frankiaceae bacterium, assembly GCA_964651395.1. GTDB lineage: Bacteria > Actinomycetota > Actinomycetes > BP-191 > BP-191 > CAZYXZ01. The sequence goes on along the minus strand of CAZYXZ010000111.1, from coordinate 6,142 downwards.
ACTCCTACGCGCCCAACCGCGATCGGCGTACCCGCTGGGACTTCGAGGAGGAGAACCCCCTCCGCGACGCCCGCGGCTTCGAGCTCACGCATGAGACGGCCGAGCCGCCGAGCGACGACGACCTCGGCCTGGCCAACGTCATCCTCACCAACGGCGCCCGGCTCTACGTCGACCACGCGCACCCGGAGTACTCCACCCCGGAGCTGACCAACGCGCTCGACGCCGTCCGCTGGGACAAGGCGGGGGAGCGGGTCATGGAGGAGGCGGCTCGCCGAGCGGCCGCCGTGCCGGGCACGAGCCCGGTGCAGCTCTACAAGAACAACACCGACGGCAAGGGCGCGTCGTACGGCTGCCACGAGAACTACCTGATGGCCCGGGCGACGCCGTTCGCCGAGATCGTGCGCCACCTCACGCCGTTCTTCGTCACGCGCCAGGTGTTCTGCGGCGCGGGGCGGGTCGGCATCGGGGTCGACGGCCGCGACGCGGGCTACCAGATCAGCCAGCGCGCGGACTTCTTCGAGGTGGAGGTCGGCCTCGAGACGACGCTGAAGCGCCCGATCATCAACACCCGAGACGAGCCGCACGCCGACCCGGAGAAGTACCGGCGGCTGCACGTCATCATCGGCGACGCGAACATGAACGAGGTCTCCACGTTCCTCAAGCTCGGCACGACCGCCTTGGTCCTGTCGATGATCGAGAGCGGCTTCCTCGAGGTCGACCTCTCGATCGAGGCGCCGGTCGCCGCGGTCCGCGCGGTCAGCCACGACCCGACGCTGCGCCACCTGCTCACCCGGCGCGACGGCAAGAAGCTCACCGCGGTGCAGCTGCAGCTGTCCTACCTCGAGCTGGCCAAGACCTTCGTCAAGGACACCGACGTCGACCCGGTGACCGCCGACGTGCTGGCCCGCTGGGAAGACGTGCTGACGCGGCTCGAGGACGACCCCATGACCTGCACCCGCGACGTGGACTGGGTCACCAAGCTCCAGCTGCTCGAGGGCTACCGCAGCCGCGACGGCCTCGACTGGTCGAACCACACACTGCAGCTCGTGGACCTGCAGTACCACGACGTGCGCCACGACAAGGGGCTCTACAACAAGCTCGCCGCCAAGGGCCGGGTCAACCGGTTGGTCTCCGAGCCGGAGATCGTCGACGCGATGACCAACCCGCCGGAGGACACGCGGGCCTACTTCCGCGGCCGCTGCCTCGCCCAGTACGCCGGCGACATCGCCGCGGCGTCCTGGGACTCGGTCATCTTCGACGTCGGCCGGGACTCCCTCCAGCGGGTCCCGACGATGGAGCCGCTGCGCGGCACGAAGGCGCACGTCGGGCAGCTGCTGGATACGGCCGAGAACGCCGCGGATCTGGTAGACAAGCTCTCCGGCGGGCACTGAGCGCCCAGACTCAGCGCCTCCCCTGGGGGTCGTCGTGCGTTCCCGCTTCTTCCTCGTCGCCGTCGCCGTCGCGCTGCCCGGCCTCTCCGGTGTCGTCCGCGCGGCACCGGATCCCGCGCTCGCGTCGGTCGGCCTCGGCCGTCCGGCGTTCTGGGCGGGCACCGCCCGGCCCGGCGACGCGAACGGCGTGCACACGTATCCCATCCGCGTCGCCGGCGGCGGCCGGCAGCTGCGCATCGGCTTCGACCACCCCGACTTCCGGGTCTTCTTCAACCTCCAGGTGCTCGACCCGGACGGCAAGCAGGTCGCCTCCGGCGGCGGATGGAACAGCGCCGAGGTGCGCATCGACAAGCCACGTGCCGGCACCTGGGTCGTGAAGGCGCAGGTGCCGGCGGACTACGAGGAGTTCCGGCTGCGCGCGATCCTCGACGGTGCGCTCAAGGCCGCGTCGTCCCGGGCCGTGGCGTTGCTGCCCAACCTGCAGCTGGTCCCGCCGTACGAGCTCACGTTCAACTCGACCCTGGGCAGCCTCGGCGGGTTCGTCAGCGTCGGCTCCGGCAGCCCCAGCTCGTGCACCCCGGACGACACCCTCGAGCAGCAGTCGACCAGCTGCCTGCGCTTCTCGCTGGGCCCGTCCAACGTCGGCGCCGGACCGATGGAGCTGGTGTTCCCCGGCGAGGGCGCGGGCTTCGTCACGCCGGGGCAGGCGAAGCAGGTCGTCCACTGGTCCGACGGCCGGACGACCGAGCGCGCGGCGGGCGAGTTCCTGTACCACAAGACGCACATGCACTATCACCACACGGGCTTCGGCACGTTGGAGCTGCTGCGCGTCTCGGACGCCAAGCACGGCACGTTCACCGCGGTGAGCAACGGGCCCAAGCAGGGCTTCTGCACCGGTGACGTGATGATCGCGGACTGGTTCAGCGGCCGGAACGAGCCGCAGAACAGCGCCAACTCGGGGTGCGTCGCGCAGGCGGCCGGCAGCGGCCACAACGACCCCACGGGTACGTCGATGGGGCTGTCGGCGGGATGGGTGGACCTCTACAGCTGGGAGCAGGACGGCAACTACGTGAACTGGCCCGGCGGCGACGGGCACTACGTCATCCGCTCCACGGCCGACGCGCTCGGGGTCATCCAGGAGTCCAACGAGAACGACAACACGGCGTACACGTACTTCCGCGTCGCGGGCACCGACATCACGGTGCTCGAGCGGGGGCGCGGCCAGGGGCCGTGGGACCGCCGCAAGGTGATCGTGCGCGACGGGCTACACCCGCTGGCGGGCTAGGCGACCTTCTCCAGACCCGGCGGCAGCTCGCCGGTGGCCTTCTCCCAGCCGGCCGCCGCGCCGCGCTGCGCGACCAGCCGCGCGACACCCAGTGCCACGCCGGTCGCGGTGGCCCAGCCGATCGCCTCGCCCCACGACGTCGACGGGTTGGCGGGGTTGGCCGGCGGGTCGGCGTGCTTCGTGCCGCGCCAGGCGGCGGTGAGGGCCTTGCGGGTGAGCGCCGCGGCGGCGACGCCCGCGCCGGCGCCCACGATTCTCCAGCCGAGCCTGCGCATCATCCGGGAGCTCCTCCGTCGCGAATCGGGCGTGTGGAGAACTGTTACCCGCGAGGACTCACCCGTCACACGTATGAACTAGGCTCGATCACGAAGGCAGCTCCCCATGCTTCGGAGGCACAGCAGATGGCGACCAAGGACACGTCGGGCGGCCAGCAGCGCTCGTCGAAGAAGTCGGCCGAGGTCGAGGAGGTCGCGGAGGACGCGACCGCCGCCGAGGCGGTGCGCGAGCGCCACGAGAAGCTGACCGACGACGTCGACGCCCTCCTCGACGAAATCGACGACATCTTGGAGGAGAACGCCGAGGAGTTTGTGAGGGGCTACGTACAAAAAGGGGGGCAGTAGGTAAGCCGGTCTTACTAACTACTACTAGGCAGGGGAGAGCGCGTGACGGGGTTGTTCGCGGGGCGGCTGCCGGAGAGTTTCACGACTCCGGGGAACAGCTCGTTCGCCGACTTCCTGGGCGTGCACGCGCCTGAGCTGCTGCCCGGCGGCCGGTCGCTGCCCGGCGCCGTCGGCAGCGTGCCGCACGCGACCACGATCGTCGCGGTGACCTGCGAGAGCGGCGTCATCATGGCCGGCGACCGGCGGGCGACGATGGGCATGACCATCGCGCAGCGCGACATCGAGAAGGTCTTCCAGGGCGACGAGTTCTCCTGCGTCGGCATCGCCGGCGCGGCGGGCCCGGCAGTCGAGATGGTCCGGCTCTTCCAGGTCGAGCTCGAGCACTACGAGAAGCTCGAAGGGTCGACGCTCTCGCTCGAGGGCAAGGCCAACCGCCTGTCCACCCTGATCCGCAGCAACCTGCCGATGGCGATGCAAGGGCTGGCCGTCGTACCGCTGTTCGCCGGCTTCGACCTCGACGGCAACCTCGGCCGCATCTTCAGCTACGACGTCACCGGCGGCCGCTACGAGGAGCTCTCGTACCACTCGGTCGGCTCCGGTTCGCTGCACGCGCGCGGGTCGCTGAAGAAGCGCTTCCGCGAGGGCCTCACGCAGGCCGAGGCGATCCGCATGGCGGTCGAGGCGCTCTACGACGCCGCCGACGAAGACGCCGGCACCGGCGGGCCGGACCTGATCCGCCACATCTACCCGGTCGTCGTGGCGGTCACGGCCGACGGCTTCTCCCGGGTTCCGCAGGACACCGTGTCCACGTACGTCGAGGAGATCCTCACCGAGCGACGCGCCAACCCGGGAGGCTGAGAAGTGGGCACGCCGTTCTACGTCTCGCCCGAGCAGTTCATGAAGGACAAGGCGGACTACGCCCGCAAGGGCATCGCCCGCGGCCGCAGCGTGCTCGCGCTCTCGTACGCCGACGGGATCCTCTTCGTGGCGGAGAACCCGTCCAGCGCCCTGCACAAGGTCAGTGAGATCTACGACCGGATCGCGTTCGCCGCGGTCGGCAAGTACAACGAGTTCGAGAACCTGCGGGTGGCCGGCGTACGCCTGGCCGACCTGCGCGGCTACGCCTACGACCGCGCCGACGTCACCGGCCGCGCGCTGGCCAACGCCTACGCGCAGACCCTCGGCACGATCTTCACGCAGGAGTCGAAGCCCTACGAGGTCGAGCTGGTCGTCGCCGAGGTGGGGGAGACCGCCGAGGACGACCAGATGTACCGGCTCACCTACGACGGCTCGGTCGCCGACGAGCACGGCTACGTCGCCATGGGCGGCCAGGCGGAGGAGCTGTCCGCCTACCTCAAGGAGCACCACCAGGAGGGTCTGCCGCTGGCCGACGCGATGGCCGTCGCGGTCCGCGCGCTGGGCGGCCAGGACCAGCGCGACTTCGCGGTCGAGTCACTCGAGGTCGCCGTCCTCGACCGCACCCGGCCGCGGCGCAAGTTCAAGCGGCTCTCCGACGCGCAGGTCCGCCCCATGATGCCCACGAACGGCGCGGCCGCTGCGGCCCCCGCGAAGGCCAGCAAGGCGAGCAAGGCCGCCGCGAAGGACGACGAGGCGACCTAGCCGCTGCTGGCGGCGACCGCCTTCGCCATCAGCGAGTCGTCGGCGTACTCCAGCTGCTTCTCGAGGTGGACGATGCTGCCCGCCTCCGGCTTGGACGTGAACTGCACGCAGTCCATCAGCGCGCGCATGAGCTGGACGCCGCGACCGCGCTCGGCGTCGCCCTCCGCCCCGTCCTCGCTCAGGCTCGCGAAGTCGAAGCCGTGCCCCACGTCCGCGACGTCGATGCTGCACGCCGTGTTGTCGAGCGTGACCCGCACGAGGTACTCGTCACCGGGCCCGGAGTGCTTCACCACGTTCGTGCACGCCTCGGTCAGGACGAGCGCCACGTCGGTGAGGCAATCCTCGGCCACCCCGACCGCGCGCAGCGAGGTGTCGACGATGCGCCGGGCGACCGGCACGGTCAGCTCGTCGCGGGGCAGGGCCAGGCCGAGGCTGATCTCCATGCCCCTACGACTGCCCGGGCAGCGGGGTGGTCAACCGTGCGGATCAGCCGGACGAGGTGCCGGCCCCGCCGTAGCCGCCCGCGTCGCCGCGCGGGATCCCGTCCAGGCCACGGGCCTTCACGTTGGGGTCGATGTCCGCGGCGGAGCTCACGCGAAGCTTGTCGCCCTCTTCGGGCTCGATGACGACGCCCTGGTGCATCGCCGGGCCGGCCGGGCGTGCCGCGACCCCTACCGGCTCCGCCTTGGCCTTCTTCCGTCCGAACATCCGCCCTTGCCTCTCTGTCACATCCCCGGCGCGGGCACCCCAACCCGCGCCTCCTCCGCGAAGCGGGGACCCCAAACCCCGCCGCGGCCGTAGCCCGGCGCGCCTCCGCGCTCAATGTACGGCGTCTGGCCCTGTCCGGGCGCCAAGCGGGGAGTCCCGGCCTACGATCGACCGATGGACCGCCGCATCTTCGGGATCGAGAACGAGTACGGCGTGACCTGCACGTTCCGCGGCCAGCGCCGCCTGTCGCCGGACGAGGTAGCCCGCTACCTGTTCCGGCGGGTGGTCTCCTGGGGGCGTTCCTCCAACGTCTTCCTGGAGAACGGCGCCCGGCTCTACCTCGACGTGGGCAGCCACCCGGAGTACGCCACGCCGGAGTGCGACTCGCTGCTCGACCTGGTCGCCCACGACAAGGCGGGGGAGCGCATCCTCGAGTCGCTGCTGGCCTCCGCGGAGCAGCGCCTGCACGAGGAGGGCATCGCCGGACAGATCTACCTGTTCAAGAACAACACCGACTC
>CAZYXZ010000110.1:0-6625 GCA_964651395.1 uncultured Frankiaceae bacterium | reverse complement strand
GCGAACGCAACCGACCATCCGCGTCGTAACGGCGCATGAGCGTGCGCTGTGGGCGGTTCGTCCCTAATCGCCGCGGGCCGCCGTGATCAGGCTCTTCCCATGGCGCAGTTGGTTAGTTACGTTGCGTGTCTGCCCCTATCCGCTGCGTAACGGCGACCTTACGGGCGGGGGGCTGGGGGGCTCATGCGAGGTCGGGTCGTTAGACGACGCCTGTTCCAGGTTGTGGCAGTAACTGTGGTGGGTGCGGTCGCGGCCTTCGGATTGCCGCAATTGGCCGTTCACGCGGATCCACCGCCACCACCGACGTCGGTCACGCTGTCGTCGGACCGCACCGTGGTCACGAGCCCGGAAAGCGCGACGCTCACGGCGAGGACGAACGTGCCGGTCAATGGTGCGCCGTACGCGATCTTCGTCTACGACGTGACGAACGGGTCGCTCGTGGGGTTCTGCGACAGCGGCGCTGAGTGCAACGCCGGGATCACCTTCAACTACCTCGGCGGCACGCCACATACGTTCAGGGCCTACGCCGCCGACAGCACCTCGACTCCGCCGTCCGGGGCGGTCGCTACCAGCAACGAGCTCGTGGTCAGCCCCCGCGAGTGGACGGTGGGACTCACGCCGGCAGCCACGACGATCCGCAACTTCGAAACGGCTCAGCTGCTGGCGACTGCCAATCAGCCGCTGACGGGTACAGACCGCGGCCTGTTCATCTACGACATGACGTCGGAGACCCTGCTCGCGATGTGCACGAGCGGGACGACGTGCAACGCTGGCGTCGGCTTCGGGGTCCTTGGCGACCAGACGCACAGCTTCCAAGCCTTCATAGCGTCTGTGAACTACTCCGGGCCGCCCCCTCCACCCTCGGCGAACACCACCAGCGCGGCCGTGACCGTCACGCCCGCGGAGTGGGTCGTGGACCTGGTGGCCAGCCCGACGCAGATCACCAGCGTGCAGAGCGCGACGTTGACGGCGACTGCCAACCAGTCCGTGTCTGCCACCGCTGACGCCATCTTCATCTACGACCTGACCGCAGGCACGCAGCTCGGCGTGTGTTCAACGGGCACCGTATGCACCGCCGGGGTCTCGCACGCGGTGCTGGGCGGTCAGACCCACCGCTACCGGGCGTTCATTGCGTCTTATCCCAACTCCAGTCCGACGCCCCCGGAGAGTTTCCGGGCGGCGAGCCCAGAGGCCACGGTCACGCCCACGGCGTGGTCGATCACCCTGGTCGCCAATCCCACCGTGATCAACGGCACGCAGAGCGCCAGCCTGACCGCCACGGCGAATCAGATGATCAACGAGATCCATGACTCCATCTACATCTATGACATGACAACGGGAACGCTCCTGCAGGGCTGCAGCGGGCGAGTCGTCCAGTGCAGCGCGGGGGTCTCGTTCGGATCCCTAGGGTTCCAGCCGCATCAGTTCCAGGCGTTCATCGCGGCTTTCGCCAACGGACCGCCCGCGCCACCTCCCGGCCAGCGCGCGGCAAGTGCTCTGGTGACTGTGAGCCCGCCGCCTTACACCGTCCAGCTCACGACCTCGCACTCCGTCGTGCACTCGCATGAATCCGCGACGCTCACGGCGACCGCCGACAGCACGATCAACGGGACTGGCCTGCGGATCCTGATCTTCGACACGGCGACCGGCGCGCTCGTGGTCTCCTGCAATTCGGGCACGACGTGCCAGGCAGGCGTGAGCTTCGGAGTGCTTGGCGGTGTCGCGCACAACTACGTCGCGTACGTGGCGCAGGAGGCTGCGACCCTGCCCCCTCCAGGTATTCGCGCGACCAGCGCATCTGTCAGCGTGAGTCCCGCTGACTGGGAGCTGGAGCTGATCTCCGACGTCCAGGTCCTAGAACCCGGCGGCGTGGCGACCTTGACCGCTGCCGCGAACCAGATCGTGAACGGCACCGGGCTATCGATCCACATCTTCGATGCGACGGCGGGCACGCTTCTCGTGTCCTGCGATTCCGGCACTGTCTGCACCGCGGGCGTGAGCGAGGCGAGTCTGAACAACGAGCAGCACACGTTCGTGGCTCATGTTGCGCCGTCCGCCGTGAACTCCTACCCGCCGGCCGGCTCGCGCGGCCAGTCAGGGACGGTGACCCTCCAGGCACCGTCGTGGGCGGTCGACCTCCAGGTCGATGACGCCCTGCTCATGTCCACCGAGATAGCGACGCTCACGGCGACCGCGAACCATGCCGTCAACCCCAACCTGCCCATCCAGATCTACAACCTCAACAGCGGAACAAGGGTTGGCTTCTGCGAGTCCGGCGCGTCGTGCTCTACGCAGGTTGCTTTCTCGAGTGTCAGCCAGGCAGGGCACCACTTCGCCGCCTATGTGGCGCCGCCCAGCGCGCAGCCGCCGACGAATCACCGCGCCACCAGTGGCCTTGTCCTGATCCAGCAGGAGGCCTGGGAGATCGAGCTGGTCGCGGACCTCACGGAAATCCAAACGACGGATGTCGCCCACGTGACCGCGACGACCAACCAACCCCTGACGCCAGCCGTCCGCGCCGTCATCTATGACCTGACTGCAGAGGCAGTGGTCACCTCCTGCGAGACCACCGCCAACTGCTCCTTCGGCGTCGCCTTCGCTCAGCTTGCCGGACAACCGCACAGCTACATCGCGTGGGTCGTGCCCACGGATGCGACGATTCCACCCCTGCAGCCGCTGGCCGCCTCGGGCGTCGTTCAGGTCCAGCCCGCAGCCTGGGAAGTCTCCCTCGCTGTCGACCGCAGTGAGATCTCCTCGACGCAAACCGCACAGCTAGTCGCAAGCCTCAACCAGCCGCTCAGCCTCTCCGGGTACCGAGTGGTGATCTTCGATCAGACCGCAGAGCAAGTTGCCGTCCCCTGCGACACCGGAAGCACCTGCGCGCACACGGTGACCTTCAACTCCTTGAACGGCGAACCGCACAGCTACATCGCATGGGTGGTGCCCGTGGGCGCCGCGCTACCGCCGACCTCACCCGCAGCAGCCTCCGAGACGCGCATCGTCAACCCACTCGCCTGGCAGCTGGGCCTGGAAGCTGACGGCGAGGAGGTCGCCTCCAACGACACCGTCGTCCTCACTGCGACGGCCAACCAGCCGATCACCGGAACCGGGTTGCGGATCGCGATCTATGACCTGACGGCCGGGCGGCTGCGGACGACCTGCGAAACCGGGATCGCCTGCCAGTACACCGCTGATTTCCTCGACGTTGACGACGGGACCGTCCACCAGTACGTGGCCTATGTCGTTGCCAGCGCCGCAGAAACTCCGCCGCCGGGCGGCATCCGCGCGGCCAGCGGCACGGTGGGGCTGCGCGGCAAGGCGTGGTCAGTCGAGCTGCTCGCCGATCGCACCCATCTGACCAGCTCGGACGTAGCACTCCTGGTGCCGGTCCCCAACCAACCGCTGCGTGAGGGGTACCGGCTCCGCATTCGCGACCTGACCACGCACGCCGACCGCGTGGTCTGCGTCCCCACCGACCAGTGCCACACGAGCATCGACTTCGCGTATCTAGGCGACCAGCCGCACCGCTTCGTCGCACAGGTCGTGCGGGACGGCGACTCCGCAGTCGTGCGGGCGAACAGCGACGAGGCGGTCATCCAGCCCGAGGCGTGGACCGCCGCACTCACCTCATCCCGCGACTGGGTGAAGGCCAACGACGCCGTGACCCTCACGGTGCATCTCAACCAGCCGCTCGCACTCAGTGGTCGGGTCATCAAGATCATGTTGACCGACGCGACCGGCACTCGGATGGCGACGTACTGCGACCACGGGACCGAGTGCAGCCTGTCGCTCTTCGCCCCCGACGACGGCATCGTCGCGGTCTATGGCGTGGTCGGGGCGCTCGCCCCGCCGAGTCCACTCTCGGACGTGTTCTCGAACACGATCATCCTGCCCAGTGGGATGGACCCCAGCACGGCCTACGGGCGCCCGCAGTACGGCGCCGACGGGTTCGACCCCATCAATCTTGCGACGGGCAACTTCTACGACATCACGACCGACATCGACTACCCGGCCGCGGCCGGACCGATCGGCTTCACCCGCACGTACAACGCGTTGGACCGCCGCGATGGAGCTCTGGGCTTGGGCTGGTCCACGACGTTCGGCGAGAGCGTTCGCGTGGTCCCTGACGGCCTCGACCTGCGGACCGACCAGGGCAGACGTGTCCACTTCACGCTGCTGGCGGGCGCCTGGCACGGACCGAGCGGGTTCACGTCGACCCTGACCGAGATGACCGAGGGCGGCTACCGGCTGACCTCCCCGGCGGGCGGCGTCAGCGAGTTCGACAGCATGGGCCGGCTCACCACGCTTAGGCGTCCCGACGGCACGACCACCACGCCCGTCTACGACAGCGACCGCCTGGCCTCAGTCACCAGCAGTACCGGCTACGTCCTCACCCTGGCCTACGGGGCGGACGGTCGTGTCGATCACATCGATACCAGCGACGGACGAAGGGTCACTTACCACTACACCGGTGAGCTGCTGACTGGCGTCACCGGCGTCGACGGCGCGCAGACGGTCTATCGGTACAACGCGCAGCGCCGGATCTCGGAGATCCTCGACGGCGACGGACGGACCCGCGTCCGCAACAGCTACGACACGGCCGGCCGCGTCGTCGAACAGACCCAGCCGACCGGGCAAGTCGTCACGCTGAGCTACTCCGACGACGGCAACTACGTCACGACGGCGACGGAGAGCGTCGGGACCACCGTTTTCCGACACGACCTCGATGCGCGGCTGACATCCACGACGGACGCACACGGCAAGTCGGCGACCCGGACCTTCGGCTCGTCTGGGCATCCATCCGCGGCTACCGACCGTCGGGCCTTCTCGACGACGTACGACATCGACGGCGCGGGCAATCTGCTCTCCGCGGTCACGCCGGATGGGACGAGCTCGATCGCCTACGACGCGGCCAACCGGCCCACGTCCATGCAGGACACGCTGGGGCACCTCACCCGGCTCGAGTACGCCGGAGCCGAACGCATCCCGTCTGCCGTGGTCGCACCGAGCGGCGCCCGCAGCACCGTCACCGCAGCCGGCGGACTGGTCACCGCCGTGATCGACGCCGACGGCGTGCAGACGACGTTCTGCTATGACAATGCCCGCAACCTCGTCACCAGCACGGACGAGAACGGCGGGATCACGCGCTTCGCGTATGACGGCGCCGGCAACCGGCTCTCCAAGACCACCCCCTTGGGGCACGTCACCCGCTGGACCTACGACGCGTCGGGCCGCGTCCTCAGCGTCACCAACCCGGTTGGTGGAGTCCGTCAGTACGACTACGACAACGCCGGCAACCTGATCGCGGAGACGGACGAGGCAAGCGCGGTCACGCGCCACACCTACACGAACGCGCGTCAGCTCGCGTCGACCACCGACGCACTGGGTCAGGTCACCAGCTACGAGTACGACGACCGCGGCAACCTGACCAAGCACACCCGACCGGGCGGCTCGGTCACCAGCTACGTGTACGGACCGCTTGGGCGGCTGCTCAGCAGCACCGACCCGGCCGGTGCGACGACGACCTACCAGCACGACGAGAACGGCAACGTCACGGCGACCACGGACGCGCTCGGTGGTATCCGCCGGACCGAGTACGACTGGCAGGGTCGCGTGACGGCCCAGGTCGATGAGCTCGGGCGCCGCACGACGTACGGGCACGACGCGCTCGGCCGCGTGACGTCGGTGACCGACCCGGCCGGCGGCATCACGCGCAGCGACTACGACGCTGATGGCCACCTGGTCAGCTCGACCGACGCGACCGGCCGAGTGACCCGGTACACCTTCACCCCGGCCGGCCGGGCGTTGACGACGCGCCAGCCCTCAGGCGCGACCGAGACCTACGGCTACGACGACGCCGGCCGCCGGGTCACGACGCGCTCGCCGATGGGCTTCGTGAGCACGTCGACCTACGACCTCGACGGCCGGGTGGTCTCCACCAAGACCCCGACCGGACTGATCACGCGCTACACCTACGACGCTGCCGGCCGCCAACTCACCATCCAGGTGCCCGCGGGCGGGATCACGACGTCGAGCTACTTCCTCACCGGCCTGCTGGAGAAGCGGACGGACGCGCTGGGCAAGGTGGTCCGCTTCGGCTACGACGCCCTCGGGCGGATGACCAAGGCGTGGGACGCCAACGGCGGGCTGACCTCCACCGGCTACGACGCGCGGGGCAACCGGATCAGCCGCGAGGACCCGACGCACCGCCTCGAGTCCTGGACCTACGACCTCGCCGACCGACTGCTCAGCCACACCGACCCGCTGAACCGGACCACGGGCTACCAGTACGACGCCCTCGGCCGGCTCACCGATCTCGTCCCACCGGATGGCCGTACGCAGCACCACGACTACGACGCGGCGAGCCAGCGTACGAGCACCCGCTTCTCTGACAGCAGCACCGTCGCGTACACGTACAACGCGGCGGGCCGGCGGATCCGCGCACTCGATGCCTCAGGTGCGGTGGTCAGCACCTTCGACCTGGCCGGGCGGCTCGTCCGGGAGGTCAGCAGCGGCACGACCGTGGACTACACGTACGACTCCGACGGACGGGTGGCGACGATCACGCCGAGCAACGGGGCGTGGCAGGCCCGCGGGTACGACGCGGATGGTCGGTTGCGTTCGT
>CAZYXZ010000109.1:5248-6660 GCA_964651395.1 uncultured Frankiaceae bacterium | reverse complement strand
CTGGTAGGCCTGCGGAGCCGGTGGGGGCGCTGGCGGGGCGGGCGGGGCGGCCTGGTACGCCGGCGCGGGTGGCGCCGAGGGCGCCAGCCGTACGCCGGCCTGTGCCGGCAGCCGGCACGCCGGGCACCACAGCCCGTCGTGCACCTGCCCGCACACACACCGCCACATGGCTTCCCCCTCGGTGCAGTCTCGGCTAAGGGCTCGCGCCGACCTCGGCGGACACGCCGGACGCCCTGCGTTCTATGTAGGGGAAGGTGAGCGCGGCCGCGACCAGATACACGCCGGTGCCGACGATCCGGACCACGAACAGCCATCCCGGCTTGTGGGCGAGCCACAGGGACGTCTGCGCCACGGCACGGACCAGGAAGATCGTGCCCCAGGCCAGCGTCACCTCGCGAAAGGTCCGCCGGACGCGCGGGTGGTCGTGCCAGGCGTCCGGATGGCTGGTCAGCAGCTTCCAGAGGGCACCGAAGACGGGGTGGCCGATCGCGACCGAGCCGAGGAGCGCCAGCGCGTAGCTGTAGTTGAGCAGGATGCCGGGCAGGAAGAAGTTCTCCGCACGTCCGGTCTTCTTGGCGAACCAGCTCGCGACGGCGATGCCGAGGAAGCCCCCGATCGCGTAGCGCGGTGACTGCTTCTGCGCGAGCCGGACCACGAGCAGGACCGCGGCGACCGCGACGGCGGCCCAGACCGCGGTCCGCAGGTCGCGGGCCGCGTTGACCGCGACGAAGGCGAAGACCGGCGCGATGCTCTCGATCACGCCACGACGGCCGCCGAAGAGGTCGCGGATCTCGTCGCTCACGGCCGGCAGGTGCTCGGCCGGGGCGGCCACCTCCTGCCCGTCGGCTGCGTCGTCGCTCATCGGTCCACACTAGGCGTACGGCGGCGCAGCGCCAGAGCGGCTCCCGCGGCGGCGGCCATCGCCAGTCCGGCAGCGGGCACGCCGGTGCCCAGCCCGGTCGCCGGCAGCGGCGAGCCGGGCGCCACGGTGTCGACCGGCGGCGGGACGGCGGTCTGCGACAGCGCGAACGGCGCAGCGACGACCAGCTCGGTGTTGTGCGACTCGATCGGGCCCAGGTGGCCGTCGTCGCGCGCGTGCCAGTCATTGCCGCCGAGCTCACGGCCGAGCGCAGCCAGCGCGGCCGGCGTATCGATCTTGCCGCCGTTGGACAGCGGCGCATCCGCGTCGACCACGGTCGTGAAGATGGAGATCGTGCCGTCGCGGTTGTCGACGATCTCGATGATCCGGGACTGGTGCGGGAAGTCGATGTGCGAGGCGGTGTTCACCTCGAAGAACCCGCCCCCTCCCGCGCGCCGGTACGCCTGGATCGAGTTCGTGTGCGTGTGCCCGTTCACCCAGAGCACGACGTTGGGGTTGGCGAGGAAGAGGTCGCGCACCGTGCTGCCCATGA
>CAZYXZ010000109.1:0-5238 GCA_964651395.1 uncultured Frankiaceae bacterium | reverse complement strand
GTCCTCGGGTCCGAGCACCGGGTTGCTCATCGTGCCGATCGTGTGGTGGCTGAAGACCACGACCAGCCGGTCGCGGCCGCCCGCCGCCGTGCTCGCCGAGGCCAGCTCCGCGGTCAGCCAGTCGAGCTGGTCGGCGTCGATCGAGCCGTCGGCGTACCCGCCGGGGTTGACCGTGTCGAGCACGACGCAACGCACCTGCGGGCCGTGATCGAACGCGTAGTACGCGACGTTTCGGTCGAGGTTGGCCTGCGTGAAGCCGTGGCCGACCGGCGTGGTCGTCGTCGTGAAGTGCTCCGCGATGATGTCGTGGCGGCTCAGCGTCCGGCGGTTCGGGTCGGCGGTCACCTGGCGCGCCGGCCCGGCCAGCAGCGCGGTGAGGACGGCCGGGTCCTGCTCGATCAGGCCGGTCTGGGCGTCGCCCGGCGACAGCCCGGCCGGCAGGCCGACGATCTTCAGCGAGCCGACCGCGATCTGGTTGAGCACCGGGTTGGGCGCGACGTTGCCCTGCATGAGCGGGTCGTGGTTGCCGAACGCCGTGTACCAGGGCAGGCCGATGCCGGTCGCCTGGAACGGGCGCCGCGCGGCGTCGAGCAGCCCGGGTACGACGGGGTAGCCGAACTGCCGCCGGGCGTTGTCGTCTGCTGCCAACGGACCGGCCGCCGTGCCGTCCGGGTGCCAGTAGTGGATGTCGTAGGTGAGCATGTCCTGGTCGTGGACGCCCTCCCACCTCGTGGGGTCACCCGAGTCGGGCGTCACCGTCCGGCCGTCCATCAGGTCGATGAACCAACGCAGCTCGTTGAGCTGGCAGTTGTCGATGTTGTCGCCGGTGGCTACCGCGAACTGCACGGGCGCCCCGGTCACCGGGCCGCGCCGGACCTCGCGGGCGCCGCGGATGGCGGCGTCGGCCAGCTGGACCGTGAGCATCTCCTGCGGGCGGTACGCCGAGGCGAACGGCGTCTGGGTCGTCGGCGCGTCGCTGTAGCGGTCGAGGAACTCCACCCGCGCGGGTGACTGCGCGTCGAGGACGTGCGAGTCGGTCAGATGGACGAAGACCGCCACCGCGGTACGCCGGACCTCCCGGCCCGGCTTCGGACCGACCGACAGGTCGTCGCGCACCAGGTGCGGCTCGCCCTTGCCCGCGGTCAGCAGCCGGTAGCCGCCGGCGACCGCGGCGCCGCGGACGATCGTCGACTCGAGGGTCGTGCCGCGCGGGTCGATCGGCCGCCCGGCCGCCCGGGCCGGTCGCGCCGGGAAGAACAGGGGTCCACCGGCCACCACGGCGCCGCCGTACAGACCTCCTCGGAGCACATCACGTCGCGTCGGCCGCATGGCAACCCCTTCCCAGCCGCGAACCTATCCAGCCTCGGCAGTGAGGCGGGGATGGCTCAGGGGTTTGACCACCTGTCCGCGATGGGAGGAAGACACGAGCCCGGCGACCGCCAGGGCAGAATGCGACCCATGACCCCACCGGAGTCCGGAATGCTCGAGCCAAGCCCGATCGGCGTACGCGACACGGTCGCGCTGCGCCTGCCGGCCTCGAGCGCCTACCTCTCCGTCCTCCGGATGGCGACGGCCGGCCTGGCCTCGCGTCTCGACTTCACCGTCGACGACCTCGACGACCTCAAGATCGCCGTCGACGAAGCCTGCGCCCTGCTGCTCCCGAAGGCAGCCCCGGACGCGAACCTCGAGTGCGCGTTCGAGATGGAGCACGGCGAGCTGCGCCTGTCCGTCACGCTCGACACGACGGACGGCGGGCTGCCCTCCCGCGACACGTTCGCCTGGACCGTGCTCACGGCACTGGCCAGCGATGTCGACACCAGCGCCGACGGGACGCGCGTGACGATCAGCATGGTCAAGCGCCGCGAACCCCCGCAGGCAGCAACGGCATGACGGAGACGACACCGGGGGCCTCCCCGGCTGCCCCTGACGACGCCACCACGACCGGGGTCGACGACGACACCTCGACCGCGCCGGCGGTCGACGACGACACCTCGACCGCGCCTGCGGTCGACGACGACATCGAGCGCGACGAGACCGACGTGCTCCTCGCGCCGACGGAGGAGACGCAGGTCAGCCGCGACCGGCAGCGGGCCCGTGAGATCTTCGCCGAGTTCGCGGTCAGCCGCGACCCGGCCCTGCGCGACGAGCTGGTCCGGATGCACCTGCCGCTGGTCGAGTACCTGGCACGTCGCTTCCGCAACCGCGGCGAGCCGCTCGAGGACCTCGTGCAGGTCGCCACGATCGGCCTGATCAAGTCCGTCGACCGCTTCGACACCGAGCGCGGCGTCGAGTTCTCGACGTACGCGACGCCGACCATCGTCGGCGAGATCAAGCGGCACTTCCGTGACAAGGGCTGGGCGATCCGGGTGCCGCGGCGCCTGCAGGAGCTCAAGCTCACGCTCTCCAAGGCCACCTCCGAGCTGGCCCAGACGAACGGCCGCTCACCGACGGTGGCGGAGCTCGCGGCGCACCTCCAGCTGACCGAGGAAGAGATCCTGGAAGGCCTCGAGTCGGCCAACGCCTACTCGGCCGTCTCGCTGGACGCCCCGGACGCCGGCGACGACGACTCGCCCTCGGTCGTCGACTCGCTCGGCGCGCTCGACGACGCGCTGGAGGGCGTCGAGTACCGGGAGTCGCTCAAGCCGCTGCTGGAGAAGCTGCCACCGCGGGAGAAGAAGATCCTGATGCTGCGGTTCTTCGGCAACATGACCCAGTCGCAGATCGCCGGAGAGCTCGGCATCTCGCAGATGCACGTCTCCCGGCTCCTGGCCAGGACCCTGGCCCAGCTCCGGGAAGGGCTCCTCGCAGAAGACTGATCGGGGCGGCTACCATCTCTGGATGCGGGGGCTGCTGATCGTCAATCCACATGCGACGGCCACGACGGCGCGGACACGCGACGTCCTGGCCCGGGCCCTCGCCAGCGACCTCAAGCTCGACGTGGCCGAGACCTTCGCCCGCGGTCACGCCATCGAGCTGGCCCGGGACGCCGCCGCGGACGGGGTCGAGGTGATCGTCGCCCTCGGCGGTGACGGCACCGTCAACGAGGTGGTCAACGGCATCGCCGGTACGCCGACACTCTTCGCGGTCGTGCCCGGCGGCAGCACCAACGTCTTCGCCCGCGCGCTGGGTCTGTCCAACTCCCCGGTCGAGGCGACCAGCGAGATACTCGACGCGCTGCGTGCCGGCCGCACCCGCGAGATCTCGCTCGGCCGGGCCAATGACCGCTGGTTCACCTTCTGCGCCGGCCTCGGCATCGACGCGGAGGTCGTGAAGCTGGTCGAGTCGCACCGCAAGGAGGGCAAGCCGGCCACGCCGGGGCTCTACGTCCGGCAGGCCGTGCAGCACTTCTTCACCGCCTGCGACCGCAGGGTCCCGTCGCTGACGCTGACCGTCGACGGCGGTGAGCCCGTGCCCGACATCTTCAACATCGTCGTGGCCAACGGCTCGCCGTGGACGTACTTCGGCGGCCGGCCGCTCAACCCGACGCCGCAGGCCGACTTCGACAAGGGCCTCGACTTCCTCGCGCTGCGCCGGCTGAGCACGACGACGACGCTGCGGGTCGTGAAGCAGATGTTCGGCAGCTCCGGCCGGATCCGCGGCCGGCAGGTGCTGCAGGCGCACGACGTCACCGACATCCATGTCGTCGCCGGCCGGCCGATCGCCGCCCAGGTCGACGGCGACTACCTCGGCGAGCAGAGCGAGGTCGTCTACCGCTGCGTCCCGAAGGCGCTGCGCGTCATCGTCTGAGCGCCGTCACGTCGTTCGAGATCACGGCGCTGACGCCGTACGCCGCCAGCCGGTCCGCGACCGCCGGGTCGTCCACCGTCCAGCAGGCCACCGCCACACCCGCCTCCGCCGCCTGCTCGACCACCTCGGGCGTCGCCAGCACCTCGCTGTAGTGCGGGTGGCACTCCGGATGACCGTGCTCCACCGCGAAGGCGAGCCCGGCCTTGGCGGCGATGCCCGGCGGCGTGAGGAAGCCGGTCCGGATCTCCGGGGCGAGCTCGTGCACCGCGTCGATCGCGAACCAGTCGAACGAGGAGACGACGACCTCGTCGCCGGCGCCGCGGGCCTGCAGGAGGTCGACCAGCGCGCGGGCCGTGACCTCGGCCGGGGCGTCGAAGTCGGGCTCGCCCGGCACGTTCTTCACCTCGAGCACGACCCGCCCGCGGCCCCGGACCGCGTCGAGCAGGTCGGTCACCAGCGGGACGGCCACGGGGCCGGCCGCGATCTCGGCCCAGGTCTGCTCCAGGAGCGGCCGCGGGCCACCCCCGAGGCGCTCCGTCGCGGGGTCGTGGCAGCACACGAGCCGCCCGTCCGTCGTACGCCGGACGTCGACCTCGACCCCGTCCGCCCCGTTGGCGAGGGCCCACTCCACCGCCGCCAGGGTGTTCTCGACTGCATGCACGGTGGTGCCGCGATGCCCCAGGATGAGCACGAATCGCCCCTAAGGAGTCTGCTGATCAGGTCGCCGCCGGGTGTCGAGGGCGAGGTGGTGGCTGGCGAGGCCGCAGGGAGTCCGCGTGCTGGTGGCACGCGGACGACCGAGAACGACGCCGGGCGCCACCTCGGTCCGACAGCCGGTGGACGACCTGGTCAGCAGCCTCCTTATCCGCTTGCTCGGGTGCTTGCCGGAGTGACAATCGTCACGCAGGGGTAACCCTGGACCAGGCCGTCTACGGCAGGTACGGTGGTTTTCGGCTCGACCAACCCCCACCGCCCCCCTCGGACGGCGTGGGCAGCGGGCCAGATCGTGAACGGTTTCACAAGCACCCCGCCGGGCACAGCGAAGTACCCAGCACCGAGGCATCACTGAGGAGTGGTTACGCATGGACTGGCGCCACGAAGCGCTCTGCCGTGACGAGGACCCCGAGCTGTTCTTCCCGATCGGGACCACCGGCCCCGCCGCCCTCCAGGTGGAGGAGGCCAAGGCCGTCTGCCGCCGTTGCGACGTCCTCACCGAGTGCCTGCAGTGGGCTCTGGAGACCGGCCAGGACGCCGGTGTCTGGGGCGGGATGAGCGAGGACGAGCGACGCGCGCTCAAGCGTCGTGGCGCCCGCGCCCGCAGCCGCATAGCCTGACCCGCATGGCGGAGTCGTACGTCCGGCCGGTGCTCTCCGCACGCGAGCCGAAGTCCCGGAAGTGGCCCGTGTGGCGCTTCCGCCTCGTCTCCGTCGTGATCCTCACCCTGCTCGTGCTGGGCGTCATCGAGGGCTACAACCGCTTCATCCAGGGCGA
>CAZYXZ010000108.1:0-6773 GCA_964651395.1 uncultured Frankiaceae bacterium | reverse complement strand
GGGCGGGTGGTGCGCCGAGGTCGCGGACGGCGACGACGCCGCCGGCCAGCATGTCCTCCGGGGCGCCGAAGGCGAGATGCACGTGCGCGTCGACGACGCCCGGCAGCACCCAGGCCTTCCCGCCGCCGTACGACGGGAGGTCCTCCGGGAGCGACACGTGCGCCGCCGGACCGAGCGCGACGACGTGCCCGCGACCGTCGACGACGACGACCGCGTCCGGTATGGGGTCCTCGTCGCCTCCCGGCCAGACGGTGCCCCGCAGCGCGACGCCGCGCGACGGCAGCCCGGGCATCCGGCTAACCGGCGACCGCGGCCGGGCCGAGCAGCTGCTTCAGGTCGGCCATGAGCGAGGCGGTCGGCGCGACGCGCAGGCCCTCGTCGAGCCGCAGGACAGTCGTGCGCTCCCCGGACACCAGGTGCAGCTGCACCTCGGTGCGGCCCGGGTGGCAGCCGAGCACCTCCTTGAGCTGGTCGACGACGGGCTCGGTGCACCGCGGTGCGTCGAGGCGGATGACGACCGGTCCGCGTGGCGACTCGGCCAGCTCCGGCCGCGTCACGTCCATGACGACCAGCTTCGCGACGTCCTCGCGGCGGTCCACCTTGGCCTTCACGACGACGACGGCGTCCTCGGCGAGCAGCGTCGAGCACTTCGCGTACGTCGTCGGGAAGAACCACACGTCGACCGCACCGACCAGGTCCTCCAGCACGGCCTGGGCGTAGGGCTCGCCGCGCTTGGTCATCTTGCGCGCGAGCGAGGACAGGATCCCGCCGCAGGTCACGACGGCGCCGTCGGCGGTCAGCCCGGCGCTGATGTCGGACAGCTTGGTGTCGGTGTGCTGGGCCAGCACGTGCTCGACGCCGAAGAGCGGGTGATCGCTGACGTAGAGGCTCAGCATCTCGCGCTCGTAGCCGAGCAGCGTGGTCTTGTCCCACTCCTCGAGCGGGATGGGCACCTCAGGCACGCCGGCCGGGGCGGCTTCGGCGTCGGCGGCGTCACCGAAGAGCGAGAACTGCCCGATCGCCTCGGCACGCTTGGTCTCCAGGCACGCGTCGATCGCCTCCGCGTGCACCTGGATCAGGCCCTTGCGCGTGTGCCCCAGCGAGTCGAAGGAACCTGCCTTCACCAGCGACTCGACGACGCGCTTGTTGCAGACGCTCGACTCGACCTTGCGCAAGAAGTCGTGGAAGCCGGTGTAGCGGCCCTTCGCGCGGCGCGTCGCGATGATCGACCCGACGACGTTCTCGCCGACGTTACGGATCGCGGACAGGCCGAAGCGGATGTCGGTACCCCGCGGGGTGAAGTTCAGGTCGGACTCGTTGACGTCCGGCGGCAGCACCTTGATGCCCATGGTCCGGCACTCGTGGAGGTAGAGCGCGCTCTGGTCACGGTTGTCCTTGACCGAGGTGAGCAGCGCCGCCATGAACTCGCTCGGGTAATGCGCCTTGAGGTACGCCGTCCAGTACGACAGCAGCCCGTATCCGGCGGAATGCGCCTTGTTGAAGGCGTAGTCGGCGAAGGGTTCGAGGATCGAGAACATCTTCTCGCCGAGCTTGCGCTCGTAGCCCTGCGTGACGAAGCCCTCGCAGAACTTCTCCTTCTCCTTCGCCAGCACCTCGCGCTTCTTCTTGCCCATCGCGCGCCGCAGCTCGTCGGCCTCGCCGAGCGTGTAGCCGGCCATCTTCTGCGCGACCGTCATGACCTGCTCCTGGTACACGACAACGCCGTAGGTCTCGCCGAGCACCTCCTCCAGGTCCGGGTGCTCGTAGGTGACCTTCCGCCGGCCGTGCTTACGCTCCACGAAGTCGATGTGCATCCCGGCGCCCATCGGGCCGGGGCGGTAGAGGGCGATGAGCGCTGAGACGTCGTCGAAGCAGTTCGGCTGCAGCGAGCGCATCAGCGAGCGCATCGGCCCGCCCTCCAGCTGGAACACGCCGATCGACTCGCCACGGCAGAGCAGGTCGTAGGTCGGCTGGTCGTCCAGCGGCACGTCCTCCAGGACGACCGTCTCGCCGAGGTTGGCCCGGATGTGCGCGAGGCAGTCCTCGAGGACGGTGAGGTTGCGCAGGCCGAGGAAGTCCATCTTGAGCAGGCCGAGCTTCTCGACCGTGTTCATGTCGAACTGGGTGATGATCGCGCCGTCCGCCTCGCGTCGCCACACCGGGATGTGGTCGGTCAGCGGGTCGCGGCAGATCACGACACCGGCAGCGTGCACCCCGGCCTGCCGCTTCAGCCCTTCCAGCCCACGCGCGGTCTCGAGGACGCGCCGGTCGTCCTCGCTCTCCTCGCAGGCCTTGCGCAGCTCGGCCGCCTGCGCGTAACCCTCGGGCTTCTCGGGGTTGCGCTCGAAGCAGTCCGACAGCGAGTAGTCGCGACCCATCACAGGGGCGGGCATCAGCTTCGAGAGCCGGTCGCCGACGTTGTAGGGCATACCGAGCACGCGCGCCGAGTCGCGGATGGCCTGCTTGGCCTTGATGGTGCCGAACGTGATGATCTGCGCGACGCGGTCCTCGCCGTAGCGCTCCGTCGCGTAGCGGATCATGTCGCCGCGCCGGCGCTCGTCGAAGTCCATGTCGATGTCGGGCATGGACACGCGTTCCGGGTTGAGGAAGCGCTCGAAGATCAAGCCGTACTTCAGCGGGTCGAGACCGGTGATGCCCAGGCAGTAGGACACGGTGCAGCCGGCCGCCGACCCGCGGCCCGGGCCGACCCGGATGCCGTTCTCGTTGGCGTAGCGGATCAGGTCGGCGACGACCAGGAAGTACGCCGGGAAGCCCATCTGCACGATGACGCCGAGCTCGTACTGCACCTGTGCGCGTACGCGCTCCGAGGGGTTGGCGCCGTAGCGCCAGTGCATGCCGCGCTCGACCTCCGCGCGGAACCACGACTCCTCGGTGTAGCCCTCGGGGATCGGGAACGTGGGCAGGAGGTTCTTGCCGTCCTCGAAGTGGAACTCGCAGCGCTCGGCGATCTCGAGCGTGCTGTCGCAGGCGGCCGGCAGGTCACGCCACAGGTCGCGCATCTGCGCGGGCGACTTCAGGTAGAACTCGTCGGCCTCGAAACGGAACCGGTTGGGATCGGCCAGCGTCGCACCGGTCTGCACGCAGAGCAGCACCTCGTGCGCAACGCTGTCCTTCTGGTGCGTGTAGTGCAGGTCGTTGGTGGCCACCAGCGGCAGCCCGACCTCCTGTGCGAGCTGGACGAGCATCGGGTGGGTCTTGTCCTGGTCGGCGATGCCGTGGCGCATGACCTCCACGTAGAAGTTGCCGCGACCGAAGATGTCGGCGTACTCGCCCATCGTCGTGCGTGCCCCGGCCACGTCGTCGCGCAGCAGGAGCTGGTTGACCTCACTGGCCAGGCAGCCGGACGTCGCGATCAGGCCTTCGGAGTACTGCGCGAGCAGCTCCCGGTCCATGCGGGGCTTGTAGTAGTAGCCCTCGAGGCTCGCCCGACTGGCCAGCTGGACCAGGTTGGCCCACCCCCGCTCGTTGCTCGCGAGCAGGGTCAGGTGGCTGTACTCCTTGGCCACCTTGGTCTTGTCGTAGCGGCTTCCGGGCGCGAGGTACGCCTCGATGCCGAGGATCGGCTTCACCCCGGCGGCACGACCCTGCTGGTAGAAGTCGTAGGCGCCGTAGAGGTTGCCGTGGTCGGTGACCGCGAGCGCCGGCATGCCCATGCGGGCCGCCTCGGCGAAGAGCTCCTTGACCCGCGCCGCGCCGTCGAGCATCGAGTACTCGGTGTGGACGTGGAGGTGCACGAAAGAGTCGGTCACGACTCGGGTGACTCCCTCCACGCTCGCAGCCGGTTGGCGGACCGGGACGGCGCGGGGGAAGACGGCCGAACGGTGTTGCCGGGCCGCGTCGGCGACCCGTTGTTCGTTGTACCACGGCCCTAGGACGGGTCCGGGGCGGCTCGCCTTAGCCGGCCTCGTTGAGGTTGGTGACCAGCTTCTTCTCCTCCGGGAGCAGCCCGCGGAAGCTCAGGTCCTCGACCGCCGCGTCCTCGGGGGCGAGGTCCACGAGGCGGACACCGGGGTTGAGCGCCAGGTCGGCCAGCCGCCGCAGGGAGCCCTGCACGAGCACCGCGAAGATGCACGGGCAGTCCCGCTGGAGCAGCGCCGCCTCCTTGTACCAGAGCCGCGAGTCGTGCTCGTAGGCCTGCTTGAACGCCGGGTCGGTCGTCGTGTTCGCCTGCGTGATGTTGCCCTGGGCGTCGGTGACCAGCTTCGCGTAGAGCAGCCGGTAGCCGAACGTCATGTCCGTCTCGAAGTTGCGGACCGGGATCTCCCGGATGTCCGTCTGCTCCTTGGGCACGGTCACGCGGACGTAGGAGCGCAGGGGGCGCACCGTGTCGAGGAAGGGCGTCACGTCCTCGATCCGCTGGTAGTCGGCGAAGCTGACCACCGCGATGCCCTGCGCGTCCGGCTTGCCCGCCGCGCGGACCGACAGCTCGTGCCGGCGTGTGGTGAGGTACGGCGCCACGCGGTTGCCGAACACGGGGCCCACCCGCGCGCTGGCCTCGGGCAGCGGGCTGAAGATCGGCGCGTCGCTGCCGGTCAGCGTCTGGGTGTCCTTGCGGCTCATGAACACGAGGCCGTTGGCGACCACGAGGACCGCAAGAACGACGTAGCCGAGCTGGGGCAGCTCGCGGAGCAGGCCGAAGACGCCGCTCTCGGTGTGCTGGCGGTCGACGTCGGCCAGCCGCTGCGACCAGGGGGGCTTGGGCGGCAGGGCGGGCGTGTTGGGGACGTGGCGCTGCTCGGGTGCGCGGTCGGCGTCCGGTCCGGGAGCGGGACGCTGCGACGACGGGAGGGCCGGCAGCCGCTGGAGCCAGGCCGCGGCGCGCGGGACCAGGCGGTCGTCCAGGCTGCGCAGGCTCACGACTCCCTCCGCAGGAGGTCCAGGGCGGCCGCCAGGTCGCCGGCGTACGGGCTCTCGAAGACGACCTCGCGGCCGTCGGCCGGGTGGGCGAACGCCAGCCGGACGGCATGCAGCCACTGGCGGGACAGGCCGAGCCGTACGGCGAGCGTCGGATCCGCACCGTACTGGTGATCGCCGACGCATGGGTGGTGCAGCGCCGAGAAGTGCACCCGGATCTGGTGCGTGCGCCCCGTCTCCAGCCGGACGGCGAGCAGGCTGGCCGCGCGGAACGCCTCGAGCATCTCGTAGTGCGTCACGCTCGGCCGGCCCCCGGCGACCACGGCGAACTTGTAGGGGTGCGTCGGATGCCGGTCGAGCGGGGCGTCGATCGTCCCGGAGGTCGGGTCCGGGTGGCCCTGCACGAGGGCGTGGTAGCGCCGGCTCACCTTGCGGTCCCTGAGGTCGGACTTCAGCGCGCTGTACGCGCGCTCGCTCTTGGCCACGACCAGCAGGCCCGACGTGCCCACGTCGAGCCGGTGGACGATGCCCTGGCGCTCCGCCGGGCCGTGCGCGGAGAGCCGGTAGCCCGCCGCCGCCAAGCCGTCGACCACGGTCGGGCCTACGTAGCCGGGGCTGGGGTGCGTCGCGACGCCGGCCGGCTTGTCGACGACGAGCAGGTCCGCGTCCTCGTGGACGACGTCGAGACCGGGTACGGGCTGCGGGTTGCGCGCCGCGGGGGCGACCGGCGCCGGGAGGTCCACCTCGAGCCAGGCCCCGCCCCGCACCTTGTCCGCCTTCTGACGGACCACGCCGTCGACGCTGGCGTCCCCGGCCTCGACGATCTGCGCCGCCACCGTGCGCGGCACGCCGAACAGGCGCGCGATCGCCGCGTCGAGACGCAGCCCGTCCAACCCGTCGGGGACGGCGAGCGTGCGGCGGTCGGTCACTCCTCAGTATCTCCCCGCCGCCACGACACCAGGACCACCAGGGCGCCCCCGACCACGATGGCGGCGTCCGCGACGTTGAACACGGGCCACCAGCCGAGGTCGAGCCAGTCGACCACCGCGCCGCGGAGCGGGGCAGGCGACCGCAGCAACCGGTCGACCAGGTTGCCGAGCGCACCGCCCAGGACCAGGCCCAGACCGACCGCCCAGGCGGGCGAGCGCAACCGGCCGGCGGAGCGCACGATCGCGGCGACGATCCCGATGGCCAGCAGGCTCAGCAGGAACGTGGCACCCGTGCCGATGCTGAACGCCGCACCCGAGTTGCGCGTCTCGCGCAGCAGCAGACGGCCGCCGAGCAGCCGAACCGTCCCGCCGTCGAGGCCGTGCACGACCCAGAGCTTCGTGAGCAGGTCCGCGACCAGGACGCCGCCCGCCACGGCGAACAGCCGGTGCTTCAGCGGCGTTCCTCGCGCGTCTTGCACACCACACAGAGCGTCGCCGCGGGACGGGCCTTGAGCCGCGCCTTGCCGATCGGGTTGCCGCATACCTCGCAGGCGCCGTAGGTGCCGGCGGCCAGGCGCTCCAGAGCGCGGTCCACCTGGGCCAGCAGATCCCGGCTGTTGTTGGCGAGCGACATCTCGTGCTCGCGCTCGAACGTCTTGGTGCCGGCGTCCGCCTGGTCGTCCCCGGCCCCCTCGCCGCCGCCGTCGCGCTGGAGGTCGTTGAGCGCCGTCACGGCGTCGTCGATCTCCCGGCGCAGCTCCGACTGCTGGCCGTTGAGCTCGGCCCGGATGTCCGCGAGCTCGGCCTTGGACCACTTCTCCATCGGGATGGGCTTGGGCGCGGGCGGGGCAGCCTTGACCACCGGCTTCGCCGCGGGCTTGGGGGGCGCGACCGGCTTGGCGACGGCGACCGGCTTGGCCGGGGCGACCGGCTTCGCGACGGGTGCGGCCTTCGCCGGCGCGGCTTTCT
>CAZYXZ010000107.1:0-6873 GCA_964651395.1 uncultured Frankiaceae bacterium | reverse complement strand
CACGGGCTGCGCCCCGCCGTACTCGACCAGCTCGGATTGGTCGCCGCCGTCCGCGCGTACGCCGAGCGGTGCTCGACCGCGGAGCTCGACGTGTCGGTCGAGGTCGACGGCGTCCTGCCGGTGCTGCTCGCGGCGACCGAGGTCGCGGCGTACCGGATTGCGGTGGAGGCGATCACCAACGTGCTCCGGCACGCGAACGCCCGCCGTTGTGTCGTGCGGCTGCGCGCAGAAGGCGAACTGGTCGTGGAGGTGGTCGACGACGGGGTCGGCCTGGCCGACGAGATCACGCCCGGCGTCGGCCTCGCGTCGATGCGCGAACGCAGCATGGGCGTCGGCGGCCGGCTGCTCGTGACCGTCGGCGCCGACGGCGGCACGCGCGTCGTGGCCTCGCTGCCCATGGAGGCACGCGGTGCCTGACCCGCTGCGGGTGGTGGTCGTCGACGACCACCCGGTGTTCCGCATGGGGATGGTCGCGCTGCTCTCTTCGCTGGCCGAGCTCGATGTAGTCGGCGAAGCGGGCTCTGTCGCCGAGGCGGTGGCGGCGGTCGCGGAGCTGTCGCCCGATGTCGTCGTGATGGACCTGCAGCTGCCGGACGGCACGGGCATCGCGGCGACGCGCGAGATCCTCGCTTCCCACCCGAACGTCGGCGTCCTCGTCGTCACGATGTTCTCCGACGACGACGCGGTGTTCGCCGCCATGCGCGCCGGCGCGCGTGGCTACCTCGTGAAGGGCGCCGGGCCGGACGAGATCGAGCGCGCGGTGCGCGCCGTCGGGAACGGCGAGGTCATCCTCGGGCCACCGATCGCCCAGCGTGCCGCCGCCCTGTTCGCCGTCCGCTCGGCCACGGCGACGTTCCCGGAGCTCACGGACCGCGAGCACGAGGTGCTCGACCTGCTCGCGCGCGGCCTCGACAACACCGCGATCAGCCGGCGGCTCACGCTCAGCGAGAAGACCGTGCGCAACCACGTGTCCAACGTCTTCGCCAAGCTGCAGGTCGCCGACCGCCCGCAGGCGATCGTCAAGGCCCGCGAGGCCGGCCTCGGCCAGGGCGACTGACCGCAGCTAGCGGGCGGTGAAGAGTCCGCGGAAGGGGTCGGTGCTGGTTGCCCCGGCGGACCCTTGGATCCGGATCGTCGTCCGACCCGGTGTTCCGCTCACGCTGACGCCGCCGCTGGCGGTCGTGATCTGGAAGCTCATCCGTGGGGGTGTCGCGGCGGTAGCGGCCGGGGCGGCCGTCGCCGCGAGTCCGGCGGTCATCACGAGTGACCCCAGGCAGATCGTGACTGCTCGACGCATCGTCCGCTCCTCTCGGCCCCCCGCGACATCATGCCCCGAGTTGCCGGGTGCACTCACCTGCACACGCGGTAGTGGGTGTGCGTCGCCTCGGGGGTGTCGAGGACGCGAATGATCTCCAGCTCGATGCGTGACGGCAGTACGTCGAACAGGCGCGTGCCGCCGCCGAAGAGCACCGGGATGTGGTGAATCATCAACTCGTCGAGCACGCCGGCCTCGAGCGCGTGCTGCGCCGTGTACGCGCCGTGCACCATCACGTTGCGGTCGCCGGCGGCGGCCTTCGCCTGGGCCATCGCACTCGCGATCCCGTCGGACACGTACGTCACCAACGGGTAGTTCGCGACCGTCGGACCGGGCGGCCGGTGGCTGACCACGAAGATCGGGACTCCGCGACCGTGGTGGTCGCCGCCCCAGTGGTCGACGAGCTCGGCCAGCCGCCGGCCGATGAGCACCGCGCCGGTCGCGTTCATCTCCTCGACCAGCTGACCGGCCGGACCGGACGGCGTGATCAGCTCGCCGTCCTCGTCCGTGAACCACTCGTGCAGCCGCCCGAAGTCGTCGCCGCCGGGATTGTCCGGCCGGTCGTTCGGCCCCGCGATGTACCCGTCGACCGACATCGACATGTAGAGCACTGAGGCTGCCACTGCATGACCTCCCAAGGTCTGGTCTCAACCTTCTACCCGCTTCGGGTGTCTAGTGGGGTGACGAGGAGGCCGTTTGAGCACCACGCGTGAGGAGTTCGGCGAGTTCGTGGCCAGCCGGGGCACGGCGATGCTGCGCTCTGCACTGCTGCTCAGCGCGGGCGATCGAGCCGCGGCGGAGGATCTGCTGCAAGGGGCGCTGGAGCGCAGCTACCGCCGCTGGCGAAGGTCGGCACCGGACCAGCCCGAGGCCTACGTACGCCGGGCGATGGTCAACGCCGCCATGAATGACCGCCGGCGCCGTGATCCCGTTCCCGTCCCCGACCCGCCGTCGCGTGCGGTGCCCGACGAGACGCAGCGGGTCGTCGTACGAGACGCCTTGTTCAGTGCGCTGGCCGCACTGCCTCCTCGGCAACGGGTCGCCGTGGTGCTCCGCTACTACGACGACCTCAGTGAGGCCGACACAGCCGCCGCGATGGGTTGCAGTCCCGGCACGGTCAAGAGCCAGGTCTCGCGGGGGCTGGACCGCCTGCGCGGCGTACTGGCTCCCGCCTTCGACGAAACGACGGTGCCCGAATGAGCACGCAGCTGGAAGACCGTCTGCGGACGGCGTTCACCGATGCGGTCGCCGACGTCACCCTCGAGGCGCCGCTGCTACCGCGGGTCGCCGCCGCTCACGCGCGCCGCCGCCGGTACCAGCTCGTCGCGGCGGCGGCCGTCCTCGGGATCACGTGCGCGACGGTTCTGCTGCCGAAGAGCGGCGACGGCGACACTGTGCGGCCGGCGGGTCCGTCGATCGACGGCGAAGTGGAGATCACCTACGTGCCGGACGGCCAACGTTTCGTCGGCGTCGTCGACGGCCAGTCGCTCAATGCGGCTGTTGGGCTGAACGAGCGGGCGATCCGCACCGTCCGTACCCGCGACGCCCAGTTCGAAGGCGTCAGCTGGCGGCTGAGCGTGCGCGTGGCGCACGTGGACACGAGCGCCGGCATCGGCCTGCTTGCCACCGCGCTGTCCGGCAACCCCACGCGGAGCGCGCGCAATCTCACGGTGCGCGGCCACGAGGCCGTGCTATCGCACAAGCTCACCGCGCTCGGCGCACCCGACATCGCCTTCCTGCTGTGGGTCGAGCAGCCGGGGCTGATCCTGAGCGTGGGCGGCCACGCGATGGACGGAGCACCGCAGGTCCCGGACGACGAACTGATGCGTGTGGCGGACGGGCTCGTCGTCCACGACAGCGCGGCAGACTCTGGCTAGCCCTGACTCGTGGTCTGCGACGAGCTGCCGCCGCTGCTGCTCTGGCCGGTGCCCGTGCCGGACGTCGACCCGGCCTGCACGATGGAGGAGTCGGTCGCCGTCAGCCAGCGGGTCGGCGTACCCAGCTGTACGGCGAGCGCCACGCTGGCGCGGTACTGCTCGCCGCTGTGCAGCGGCTGGCCGAAGGTCGGCTCCTGGCAGCGGCGGGTCGGGATGCTCACCGGCCAGGACACGGACTGGTCGGGTGCGAGCACGTGCCGGCTGCCGGCCGACCCGCCGCGGATGCCCCAACGCTCACCGTTGAGCCGGTTGGTCAGCCACAGCCACGGCGCGGAACGCACCGCAAGGGCAAGACCGGAGTCGGAGACGTTGGTCAGCGTCAGAGTGGCCGGCACCGGCTTGCCCCAGTCGACGGACGTGTCGGTGACGTCGAGCTCCAGCTCGAGCTCGGGGAACGCACTGAGCGGCGGCAGGAACGAGGTGTTGCCGCACGACTCCTGCCACGTCGGGTTCGCGCTCACGGAGACGTGCCAGATCTGCGACTTCGTGCCAGGCGTGCTGTTGGTCGAGCTCGTGGTGACCATGAAGTCGGTCGTGCGCGGGACGGCGCGCCCGGGGAAGCCGTAGGTGCCGTCAGCACGCGACGTCGTCGTGGCGATGGGGCTGAATGTCCCACCCGTCGACTGCAGCAGCGTGACGGGGATGCCACCGACGGGGCAGGTCCCCCACCACGTGCTGCCGCCGAGCCAGACCTTGCCCGGACGTCGCGTGTCGACGAACGACGACGAACCGTTGAGCGAGACGCGCGGGTCGCGCAGCGGGCCGCACCCTGCCGGGGCGGCATCGGCCGGCGTACCGAGCATGAGGGCGGCTGCGGTCAGGGCGAGGGGAACGATCCGGCGCATGCGCGCTCCTTCAGGGTCAGCGAGGACATCCTGACCATCCTGCCCCGGATCGCGGGTTACCTGGCAGGCACACATGGAAGCATCGACGCCAGGACATGACCTGGAGGTGACGTCGTTGGTACGCGCGCGCCGTCCTTGGGCGATCGCGGTCGCCGTCATGGCCCCCGTCGCACTGGCCGTGGCCGTCCCGTTGGCGCTTCGTGCCAATCGTGATGGCGCTCCTCCGCCGGTCGCCACCGTGCACTCGACCGTCGGCCCGGGCACGACGGAGCCGGGGGTCGAGTGTGCGGCGCCCGGGGGTGGGTGGCCGCCGGCGTCGAAGAGCGACGTCGAGTCGTGGCCGAGTGAGGCGCTCCTCAAGGACGACCCTCAGTTCGCGGGTGCCTGGTACAGCCCCCCGAGCCCGGTGCACGCCCAGGTGATCCACGTTGCTTTCACCGGCGACGTCGAGCGGCACGACGCCGCGCTGCGGGCCCGCTTCGACGGGCCACTCTGCGTCGTGGCACGCGCTCACCCGATGAAGGTCCTCCGGCAGGTCCAGGGCCAGGCAGCCGCCTTTGCGCGCGAGATCGGACTGAATCTCACCACCGCCGGCGTCGACGTCGTCGCGAACAGGGTGTTCATCAACGTAGTCGAGCGCGACCCGCAGCAAGCACGCTTCGACGAGCGCTTCGGCGCTGACGTGGTCGTCGTGACCGGCGAGGGCGAGTACCCGGAGCCGGCCTGACAGGAGGCGGTGCGCCGTATGTCGTATCTGTCAGGCATGCGACGACTCGCGCTGGCTGTGCTCGCCGTCCTGCTCGTTCCCGCTGGAGCGAACGCGCAGCCAGCGAAGCCGGAGTGCGGCGGGGTGCGCACCCAGCCGCGCCTGTCCGCGACGCCGTCGCTGTGGAGCGTGCCCGCGGGCAACGCCGTCGACGTCAGCGGCTACCTGTGGTTCGACAACTGCCTGGTCAACGGCGAGACGGTCGGTCTGTTCGTGCGCGATCGGGCCGGGCCGTACCACTACGTCGCGAAGACCGTGACGGGCAGCCAGCTGGCGGGCAACTACTGGTTCCGCATCCCGCGGATCACCACGGCCCTCGACGTCATCGTCGTGCACTCGGCGTCGCACCGGTTCGACCGCGCGGTGTCCGCGCCGATCCACCTGACTGTCGGCCCTGCGCGCCACGACTACCCGGACCCCCGGTGCGACCGGCCGGACTACCGGCTCAGCCACCTCAAGTACGCCGAGCCCCCCGCCGGTGTGACGGTCGAGGTCGCAGATGTGCCGGAATCCGTGCGCACGGGGGCGACGCTGCCCGGCTGGCTCGTGATCCGGAACGGCTCGCGGAGCACCGTCGTCGTCATCACGAACGAGGAGCACCCGACGGCCGTGGTCGTGCGTGCCACGTCCGGCGAGGCGGGAGCGGTGGCCTATCCGAGGTTCGACGAACGGCCGCAGCGCTACGAGATCGAGGCAGACGAAGAGGTCTCGATCCCGTTCCGCACCCTCGTGCTGCGGACGTGCCAGCCGCTGTACCAGGGGTTCAAGCTCGACCCGACGACGTACGAGGTGCACGCCTGGATCACGGTCAAACAAGGTGACCGCTCCGTGCACTGGCGCGCCACCCCCGGCAGCGTGAACCTCACGGCGATCTGACGCGTCAGAAGCATCATGGAACCCATGCATCGATTCCTCCTGCGCGTCCTCGCCGCGCTCGTCGTGGCCGGCGGGCTGGTGCCCGTCATGTCGGGCACGGCCTGGGCCTGCTCGTGCGTCGGCTACGAGAGCCAGGAGGCGGCGATCCGCGCGGAGGCGCACAGCGCGTCCTCGATCTACGTCGGGACCGTGACCGCGGAGCGCAGCACCGGGCCGTCCGCAGAGCCCGGCTACGACTACTCCAACAAGGAGTACGACATCGACGTGCGCGACCGGCTGAAGGGCAGCGTCCCGGATCCGCGCACGATCGCGACGGCCGGCAACAACTCCGCCGCCTGCGGGATCACCTTCGAGGTGGGCAAACCGATCCTGGTGTTCGAGCACGGCTCGAACAACGTCTACAGCTGCGGCCAGTCGAGCCAGACCGACGTCGAGGCCAAGGCCGCGATCGTGCGCGACGAGCTGAAGGCGGCGCCGTCGCCGTCCACCTCGCCGTCGAAGCCGCCGTCGCCGACGCCCAGCCGTCCGTCGCGCTCGCCGTCATTGGCGCCGTCCCCGGACGACCCGAGCCCGAGCGCGTCGCTCATCGCCGCCGAGACGCCGAGCGAGTCGCCGTCGGCGACGCCGACCGTCGCCATCGTCACGCCGGAGGACCGCGGTCAGTCCACCGCGGCCAAGGCAGCCGAGGGCGCCGTGGTCGGCGCGGCGCTGGCCCTGACCGGCTATCTGATCTGGCGGAACCGCAGGTCTCCCGGAGCCACTCCGCCGACCGACTAGCGTTGCCGGCATGGCCGGGCCGCTGATCGACGTCGCGCAGCTCGCGCAGGACATCGCCTGGTCGCAAGAGCCGGTGCTGCTCGACGTCCGCTGGCGGCTCATGGGACCGCCCGGCGCGGAGAGCTACGCCGAAGGCCACATCCCCGGTGCGGTGTTCGTCGACCTCGACCGCGAGCTGGCGTCGGCGGCCGGCGACGGCGGGCGGCACCCGCTGCCCGACCCGGCCGACTTCGAGGCCGCCATGCGCCGCGCCGGCGTCACCGCGCGGCGTTCCGTCGTCGTGTACGACGACGGCGACCTCGGTCCCGCGTCGCGCGCGTGGTGGCTGCTGCGCCACTTCGGCCATCCCGACGTACG
>CAZYXZ010000106.1:0-7009 GCA_964651395.1 uncultured Frankiaceae bacterium | reverse complement strand
GGAAGAACACCGGCACCGAGATGCCGAGCAGCGACCCGGCCATCGACAGGCGGTCGACCCAGGTGTGCGCTCTTCGCGCCGCCCAGAAGCCGAGCGGGATGCCCAGGCCGACGGCGAAGAGGATGGCCGCGCCGGTCAGTTCGACGGTCGCGGGGAACCGGCGGCGGATCTCCTCGGTGACCGGACGGCGGGTCGCGATCGACTGGCCGAAGTCGCCGGTCCCGACCTGCTTCAGGAAGCTTCCGTACTGCACGTGGATCGGCCGGTCGAGGCCGTAGAGCTGGCGGATCTCCGCGCGCGCCTCGGGGGTGCCCCGTTCACCCAGGAGGGAGTCCTCGGGGCCGCCGGGCAAGGCCCGGATGAAGATGAAGACGAGGATCGACAGCCCGAAAAGGATCGGGACCAGCTGGATCAGCCTGCGGACGACGAACTTGGCCACCGCGGCTGCTCCGGCTGGTCCCGACCCTCGGGCTGGCTAGCCCAGGCTCACGATCGAGAACGGCTCCAGCGTCACCGGGCTGGGTACGTAGCCGGACACGTTCTTCGCGAACGCCAGCGCCGGCCGGGTGTGGACGTACGGGACACCCGGCAGGAAGGCCATGATCAGCTCGTTGGCCTCCTGGTAGAGCTGCGTGCGCTTGTCCAGGTCGGTCTCCGCCTCCGCCGCGTCGAGCTTGGCGAAGATGGCCGGGTCCTTGAAGCCCCAGGCCGGCGACTCCTTCTGGAAGAAGACGCCGATGAAGTTGTCCGGGTCACCGAAGTCGCCGTTCCAGCCGAGCAGCCGCAGGTTGCCCGCGGTGCCGGTGTCGACGTTGTTCAGGTACTGCGGGTTCCACGGCGCGGACTTGGTGTTGAC
Source organism: uncultured Frankiaceae bacterium (assembly GCA_964651395.1). Taxonomy (GTDB): domain Bacteria; phylum Actinomycetota; class Actinomycetes; order BP-191; family BP-191; genus CAZYXZ01. The sequence continues at coordinate 6,153 of CAZYXZ010000106.1, read as the reverse complement.
CTTGAAGCCGGCCTTCTCGAGGTCCGCCTTGAACGCGAGGAAGTTCGCCTCCGGGTCCGGCATGTAGCCCCGCGTGACGTCGGTCGGGTACCAGAACTCGAGCGTCGGGTTGGACACGCCGGAGTCGGCGATGAGTGCCTTCGCCTTGTCGACGTCGTACTCGTACTTGGTCACGTTCTCCGACCAGCCGAACAGCTCCGGCGGCATGAACTGCGTGGCCACCTGCGAGCCGGGCGGGTACTTGGCCGTGAGCAGCGCCTCGCGGTTGAGGGCGTGCGCGATGGCCTGGCGGATCTTCGGGTTGTTCGTCGGCGGCTTGGACGAGTTGAAGCCCACGTACCCGACGTTGAACGCCGGCCGCTCGAGGATCTGGAAGCCGGCGCCCTTCAGGGCGTCGAGGTCACCCGGCTCGACGAAGTCGTAGCCCTGGATCTCACCCTTCTCCAGCGCCTGCTTGCGCGCCGCGTTGTCCGAGATGGCCTTGAAGATGAGCTGGTCCAGCTTCGCCTTGGGGCCCCAGTAGTCGTCGTTGCGGGCCATGACCAGCTTGTCCTTGGGCGTGAAGCTCACGAACTTGAACGGGCCGGTGCCGGTCGGGTACTTGAGGCCGTACTCACCGTCGAACTTGGGCGCCTTCGCGTCGCCGCTCACCTTGTCCGCGCCGTACTTGGCCAGCGCCGTCGGGCTGGCGATGGCGAAGTTCTTCAGGGCCAGACCGGAGAGGAACGACGACGACCGCTTGGTCAGGTTGATGACCGCGGTCGCGTCGTCGGGGGCGGCGCAGGACTTGTAGAGGCTGGGCTTCTTGCCGTCGGAGAACCCGCCGAATACCGAGGTCCAGTAGTACGAGACGGACTCGGCCTGCTGGATGCCCTTGAAGTTGTACCAGCGGTCGAAGTTGTAGCAGACCGCCTTCGCGTTGAAGTCGGTGCCGTCGTGGAACTTCACGCCGGTGCGCAGCTTGAAGGTCCAGGCCAGGCCGTCGGTGCTCGCCGTGAAGGACTCCGCGAGCAGCGGCTCGATGTCGGTGCCGCCCAGCTTGGTGCGAACCAGGCCCTCGAACATCTGGTCGATGGCGCGCAGGGACTCACCGTCGGAGACGTAGGCCCCGTCGAAGTTGATCGGGTCTGCGGTCGTGCCGAAGACCAGGGTCCCGCCGGCCTTGGGGGTGCCGCTCGCGCCCGGAGTCGGGTTGTCGTCGTCGCCACAGGCGGCGAAGGTTAGAGCCAGAGCAGTTGCGAGCCCGATGCTCGCGATCGTGCGTCGAGTCAAAGCCGTCACCCCGTACACGCTGGACAAACGGCCGGAAGATCCGGCCCGGAAGCGCTGATTACACCATTCGTGCCCATTTGGTGCGGTGCAGGTCCGGTCACGCTTTGGTCAAGCGCTCCGTGACCAGGCCGGCCAGCCACGCCGGGGTGGCCTCCGCCAGCGACGTGAGCACGGGCCGGTGCGGGGCAGCCGGCACCGTGACGAGGTTCGGCACGACCACGCAGACGCAGCCGGCCTCCTCGGCCGAGGTGACGCCCGTGAACGAGTCCTCCAGCACGACACAGGCGTCAGGGTCGACACCGAGACGTCGCGCGGCGGTCAGGTAGGGCTCCGGGTGCGGTTTCGGGTTGCGCACCTCGTCGCCGCTGAGCGTGACCGCGAACCAGTGGCGGCCGAGCTGGTCCAGCGCCGCGTCGACGAGCACCCGGTACGACGACGACACCAGCGCCATCGGGACATCCGCGTCCCGCAATGCCTCGAGCAGCTCCATGGCACCGGGGCGCAAGGGCAGGTCCTCGCGGAACAACACCACCATCCGGGCCAGCAGCCATTCCATCGCCTCGGCCGGGTCTCCCCCGCCGGCGATCTCGACCATGCGCCGGCATGCCTCGTCGACCCGGTGGCCGATGCAGGCTGCCTTCACGTCCGCGTTCCACACGCTCCCGAGCCGGCGCATGAGCTCTTCCTCGGCCACCGACCAGGTCGGCTCCGAGTCGACGAGCAGGCCGTCCATGTCGAACAGGACCGCGAAGCGACTCACCGGGCAGCGAAGTACTTCGCTTCGGGGTGGTGAACGATGATCGCGGATGTCGACTGCTCGGGTTCGAGCTGGTACTCCTCGGTGAGCGTCACGCCGATCCGCTCCGGCTCCAGCAGGTCGAGCAGCTTGGTCTGGTCCTCGAGGTCGGGGCAGGCCGGATAGCCGAACGAGTAGCGCGAGCCGCGGTAACCTTGGCGGAAGATCTCCGACAGCTCCGTCGCGTCGTCACCGCCGATGCCCAGCTCCTCCCGGATCCGCGTGTGCCAGTACTCGGCCAGCGCCTCGGTGAGCTGCACCGACAGTCCGTGCAGCTCGAGGTACTCGCGGTAGGCGTTGGCGGCGAAGAGCTTCCCGGTCACCTCACTGACCTGGCGGCCCACGGTCACGATGTGGAAGGCCACGACGTCGACCTCGCCGGAGTCCTCGCTGCGGAAGAAGTCGCTGATGCACAGGCGCCGGTCGCGACGCTGCCGCGGGAACGTGAAGCGCGCGCGCTCGCTGCCGTCCTCGTGCAGCACGATGAGGTCGTCGCCCTTGCTCACCGCCGGGAAGTAGCCGTAGACGACGGCCGCGTTCATGATTCCCTCGGACTGGACCCGGGCCAGCAGGTCACGCAGGCGCGGCCGGCCCTCTGTCTCGACCAGGTCCTCGTACGACGGCCCGCTGCCGCCGCGCGACCCGCGCAGCCCCCACTGCCCCATGAACAGCGCCCGCTCGTCGAGCAGCGCGGCGTAGTCGGCGAGCGGGATGCCCTTGACGACCCGCGAGCCGATGAACGGCGCGGACGGCACCGGCACGTCGGTCGCCACCTCGGACCGCGCCGGCAGCGTGCTCTCGTCGACCTCGACCCTCGGCGCGCGGACCCGACGCGGCTCCGGCGGCGCGACCGGCGTCGCCGACGGCGGCACGGCGCCGTTGCGGATCGCCATGAGCGCGTCCATCAGCCGCAGGCCCTCGAAGGCGTCGCGGGCGTAGCGGACGTCGCCGTCGTACACCTCGGTCAGGTCGTTCTCGACGTAGCCGCGAGTGAGCGCCGCGCCGCCGAGGAGCACCGGGAAGCGCAGAGCGAGCCCGCGGGTGTTGAGCTCCTGCAGGTTCTCCTTCATCACGACCGTCGACTTCACGAGCAGCCCGGACATCCCGATGGCATCCGCCGCGTGCTCCTCCGCCGCGTCGACGATCGCGGAGATGGGCTGCTTGATGCCGAGGTTCACGACCGTGTAGCCGTTGTTGCTCAGGATGATGTCGACGAGGTTCTTGCCGATGTCGTGCACGTCGCCCTTCACAGTGGCCAGCACGATGGTGCCCTTGCCGGACGTGTCGGCCTTCTCCATGTGCGGCTCGAGGTAGGCGACCGCGGTCTTCATGACCTCCGCGGACTGAAGGACGAAGGGCAGCTGCATCTCGCCGGAGGCGAAGAGGTCACCGACCACCTTCATCCCGGCCAGCAAGGTGTCGTTGATGATCTCGAGCGGCGGGCGGGTGACCATCGCCTCGTCGAGGTCGGCCTCGAGTCCGTTGCGCTCGCCGTCGATGATCCGGCGTTCGAGCCGTTCGGACAGCGGCAGCGCCGCCAGCTCGGCCGCGCGTGTGAGTCGCGACTCGGCCGGGTCGACCGTCTCGAACAGGTCGAGCAGCTTCTGCAGCGGGTCGTAGCCGTCGCGGCGGCGGTCGTAGACCAGGTCGAGCGCGACCTCGCGCTGCTCGTCCGGGATCCGGCTCATCGGCAGGATCTTGCTGGCGTGCACGATCGCCGAGTCGAGGCCGGCCTTCACGCACTCGTTGAGGAACACCGAGTTGAGGACGATGCGTGCCGCAGGCTTGAGGCCGAAGGACACGTTGGAGACGCCCAGCGTGGTCTGCACGTCCGGGTAGCGACGCTTGACCTCGCGGATCGCCTCGATGGTCGCGATGCCGTCGCCGCGCAGGTCTTCCTGGCCGGAGCCGAGGGGGAACGTGAGGCAGTCGATGAGGATGTCGCTGGTGCGCATGCCCCAGTTGCCGACCAGGTCGTCGATCAGCCGGCTGGCGACACGCACCTTCCACTCGGTCGTCCGCGCCTGGCCCTCTTCGTCGATGGTCAGCGCGATGACGGCGGCGCCGTGCTCCTTGATGATCGGCATCTTGCGCGCGAAGGCGCTGTCCGGCCCGTCGCCGTCCTCGTAGTTCACCGAGTTGATGACCGCGCGGCCGCCGGACATCTCCAGGCCGGCCTGGAGCACCAGCAGCTCGGTCGAGTCGAGGACCAGGGGCAGCGTCGACGCGGTCGCGAACCGGAACGCGAGCTCCTTCATGTCCTTCGCGCCGTCGCGGCCGACGTAGTCGACGCAGAGGTCGATCATGTGCGCGCCGTCGCGGACCTGGTCGCGCAGGATCTCGACGCAGTCGTCCCACTTCTCCGCGAGCATCGCCTCCTTGAACGCCTTGGAGCCGTTGGCGTTGGTGCGCTCGCCGATCACCATGAACGAGGTGTCCTGCCGGAACGGCACGTGCTGGTAGAGGCTGGCGGCGCCCGGCTCGACATGCGGCTTGCGCGGCACGACCTCGCGACCGCGGACCCGCTCGACCACCAGCCGCAGGTGCTCGGGCGTCGTACCGCAGCAGCCGCCGACCAGTGACAGCCCGTGCTCGCGCACGAACACGTCCATCGCCTCGGCCAGCTCCTCGGGCGTCAGCGGGTAGACGGCGCCGTGCGGCCCGAGCTGCGGCAGCCCGGCGTTGGGCATGCAGGACAGGCCGATGGTGGCGTGCTTCGCGAGGTAGCGGAGGTGCTCGCCCATCTCGGCCGGACCGGTCGCGCAGTTGAGGCCGATCAGGTCGACGCCGAGCGGCTCGATGGCGGTGAGTGCCGCGCCGATCTCGGAGCCGAGCAGCAGCGTGCCGGTGGTCTCCACCGTCACCTGCGCGAACACCGGGACGGCGCGGCCCGACGCGGTCACGGCCCGGCGGGCGCCGATGATCGCGGCCTTCGCCTGGAGCAGGTCCTGCGCGGTCTCGACCAGCAGGGCGTCCGCGCCGCCGTCGAGCAACCCGGCGGCGTTGGACTGGTACGCGTCGCGCAGCTCGGCGAACGGCGTGTGCCCGAGCGTCGGGAGCTTCGTGCCCGGCCCCATCGAGCCGATCACCCAGCGCGGGTGGTCCTCCGTCGACCAGCCGTCGGCGACCTCGCGAGCCAGCTGCGCGCCGGCCAGGGACAGCTCGTAGGTGCGCTCCGCGATGCCGTACTCGCCGAGGTTGCCGAGGTTGGCCCCGAACGTGTTGGTCTCCACCGCGTCGACGCCGACGGCGAAGTACGCGTCGTGGACGCCCTTGACGACATCCGGCCGGGTGACGTTGAGCACCTCGTTGCAGCCCTCGTGTCCCTCGAAGTCGTCCAGCGACGGGTCGGCTGCCTGCAGCATCGTGCCCATCGCGCCGTCGGCGACGACGACGTGGGTACGGAGCCGCTGGAGCAGGTCGACGGGCACAGAGCCTCCGGGAGCGGGGATCGACCCCCAATGTACCGACGCCAGCGGCGATCTCCGCCCGGATATAGCCTGCGCCCGTTGGTCGACGACAGCGGGAGGACGACGTGGGCGCGTACAAGCGTGTGCTGGTGGGAACCGACGGCTCGGCCTCGTCGTACCTCGCGGTGGACCGGGCGGCGGCCATCGCCAAGGACGCGGGCGCCCAGCTGCTCATCGCGTCGGCGTACAAGCCGCTCTCGAACAAGGAGCAGCTCGAGGCCGCGGACGTCCTGAAGGAGAACAAGTACAAGCTGGCCGGCTCCGCGCCGGCGGAGGACGTGCTGCGCGACGCGGTCGGCCGTGTGCAGAGCGAGGGCCTGGACATCGACACCGTCGCGGTCCAGGGCGAGCCGGTGGACGTGCTGATCCAGCTGGCCGACAAGCGCGAGGTCGACCTGATCGTGGTCGGCAACCGCGGCATGGGCTCCCTGACCGGCCGCCTGCTCGGCTCCGTCCCGTCCGTCGCGGCGCACCGTGCGCCCTGCGACATCCTCATCGTCGCCACGACGTAGCCCGCCGTGGAGCTCGAGCCCCTCGGACCCCGGGGCCCGGTGCACGGCGGCCGGGATGTCAGCGTGCCCGGCGACGGCGTCCGGCTGGCGGCGACCCGCTGGG
>CAZYXZ010000105.1:0-7234 GCA_964651395.1 uncultured Frankiaceae bacterium | reverse complement strand
CGACCGGCACCTGGTAGGTGGCGCCACCGACGCGGCGGCTCTTCACCTCGAGGGTCGGCTTCACGTTGTCGAGCGCGCGCTTGAGAGTGACGACCGGGTCGGTGCCGGTCTTCTCGCGGCAGCCTTCGAGGGCGCCGTAGACGATCGCCTCGGCGGTCGAGCGCTTGCCGTGCAGCAGCACCTTGTTGACCAGGGACGTCACCAGCGGGGAGCCGTAGACCGGGTCGGTGATGACCGGGTGCTTCGGAGCGGGACCCTTGCGGGGCATTAGCTCTTCTCCTTCTTGGCGCCGTACTTGGACCTGGCCTGCTTGCGGTTGCGGACGCCCTGCGTGTCGAGCGAGCCGCGGATGATCTTGTAGCGGACACCCGGGAGGTCCTTCACCCGGCCGCCGCGCACGAGCACGATCGAGTGCTCCTGCAGGTTGTGGCCGACACCGGGGATGTAGGCCGTGACCTCGATGCCGGTGGTGAGCCGGACGCGAGCCACCTTGCGGAGGGCGGAGTTCGGCTTCTTCGGCGTCGTCGTGTAGACACGCGTGCAGACGCCGCGACGCTGAGGACAGCTCTTCAGCGCAGGCGTCTTCGTCTTCTCGATCTTGTCCTGCCGGCCCTTGCGGACCAGCTGCTGGATCGTGGGCAACGCGTCTCCTCGTTCCTACCGTCACTGCGGGTGTTCTTCCGGTCACTCCGACCCACGCGGTCGGGCGTGTCGCGCACTCGTCCCCTCCCGAAAATTCGGCAGAGGTGGCGCGCAACAAGCCCGGCTACCGGGTCAGGGCGCTCGGAAGGGCCTAGGTCGCCCCAGGCACAAGGGGAGAGCCTAAGCGAGAACCCTCACACGGTCAAAGTGCCGGGGGTTGGGGTAGTGGGTCAGTTTGAGGTCGCGGCTGCGAACAGCGACTACGTGTAGTCGGTCGCGTCCCGGCAGGCGTGAAAGTCGTCCTCGGACAACAGGTGACAGAAGAGCTTCCGGTACTTCAGCCCTAGCCGACTTGCGCCCTGCCATGCGGCGGCTTCCAAATGCACGCCGGGCATGTCAAAGGCCAGTTCCAGCGCAGGAACAAGGTCGCTGTCGCGTGAGAACACGATCCCTACCTCAAACGCCTGCTTCATAGCCATGTGCACGAGGTCAACGGCGAGCCAGACGTCGATCCCCTTCTCGCGTGGACGCTCATAGCAGTCGTCCTGGCCCCAGTTGTCGGGGTACCTCAGTTCGCGTCTGAACAGCTTGACGCGGGGGTCGGCCTCCCAGACCGACCGCTGCCGGTCAGAGCGGGATGCACCCATGGCGTCCTTGCGCGGGTCGGGCCTCCCCCGGTAGACCCGGACCTGCTCGATCACGCCGCCAGGCGCACGCTTTCTGACCGTGGCCTCAGCCAACTTGAGCGGGTGGATAAGACAGTGGTGCGCCTGTTCCCCGTGATCGCACCAGTTCTCATGCCCGCTCAGATGGGCGTTCTGATAGTCCACGAACACCGTGACTTTGGGTGTGGGCACCGGGCCCCCTAAGAAAAAGCCCCGCCAGTCCCCCGTGAGGGGGAGGGCGGGGAGTTAGGTGACTTATATAACTGGATAGCTTGCGCGCACGCAAGATGACGCACGGGCACGGTTGAATAACCGTTGGGGCGGACGGCGTGAACGCGAGGTTACTCGAACACACGTTCCCCATCAAGCGTGCTAAATCAGTCGAGTAGCGCGGCGATTTCCAGCGTGGTCCAGACGTGACCGGCCTTGCCTGCTGCCATGGCCGGCGTCGTCGGGCGACCGCCGTTCTTGCGCGTGAGGGTCTGGTGGGGGCGGGCGAAGTTGTAGTGCATGTAGTGGAGGCTGACGGCGTAGATGAGGTTCTCGATCTTTTTGCTGAACCCGTTGGTCAGGCGGGTGAAGCGCCGCATCCCCATTCGCATGGTGAGGTTCTGCCGTTCCACGTAGCTCGTGCTGGCCTTGCTCAGGTCCGGGGCTCCGGCCTGCACCTTCAGTTCGGTCCCGGTGCAGACGGCGGGGCTGTAGCGGCGCTCCTGCGAGTTGCCCTCTGGCTGGCCGTAGACCTTGATGAGCATGGCGTAGTCGATTTCGCCGTGGAAGGCGTCCTCAACGGCGGTGACATACGTCCCCAGTCCGTCCGTGGTCAGCTGGACGCGGTGACGGAGCCGTCCCGCGAGGTCGTTCATGAACACGCGGGCATCCCAGACGGTCCGCTCCCCGACCATCCAGGACGGGACGAGCTTGGTGTCGGCGCAGATCGCGGTCCACGTCCACACGTCGCCGTAGCCGAACGTGCCCTTGTGCTCCTCGGGGACGTTCTTCTGCTTGCTGTAGCAGTAGGACCAGATCTCGTCGCACTCGACGCGGGTGCAGTCGAGGTCGGTCAGGACCGTGTTCTGGTAGTCGGCGCAGGCGGAGCCCAGGTCGCAGAGCAGCTTGACGATGGTGTTCTTCGCCGCGCCCGTGACGCGGACGGTGGCCCGGATGCTCATGCCTTCGACGAGGCAGGCGACGATCTGGGCCCGCTTCTCGGTGCTGAGCCTGTTGGTCATACTGACCATTATGCTTGAGGAGCGTGCAATGTCAAGCAAGACTGAGCCTGTTTCTCGCAACACTGGTGGATCTTCTCCTAGATCTGCCCTATCTTCTGAGAAGAAGGGCCAGCCATCGGAGTTGAAGCGGCAAGGAGAGGTGCTCTATGGACCAGGCGGAGTACATGCGGCGACAGATGCTCATCAGCAAGGCGTTTCGCCCCGCTAGTCCAGTTGACGACGTCGACCTGTTCGCCGGGCGCACGGAGCAGATGGTGAAGGTCCTCGACGCGGTGGAGCAACCGGGCCAGCACGTCGTCGTCTACGGAGGTCGCGGCGTCGGCAAGACCTCACTGGCGAAGTTCATGGCCAAGACCATGCGGGGCCCTACCGGCTACACCACCGTTCACTACACGTGCAGCACTACCGCCACCTTTGACTCGATCTGGCGCGAGGTGCTTGGCGATCTTGAGCTGACGAGCACGGTGGCGGCGTTGGGCTTCTCCGGCCCCGACCATCAGACCGTGCACACGGCTGCCGAACTGCTGCTAGACGAGGCGACCACGCGCCCCGATCGCGTGCGGAGGGCCATGACGGTACTAAGCCAGGGCCGGCCTGTGGCGATCTTCATTGACGAGTTCGAGCGGCCAACAGATGCCGAGACGAAGGCGCTGTTCGCGGACACGATCAAGATTCTGTCGGACCAGCTCGTCCCCGCGACGCTCATCCTCGTGGGCGTCGCCGACAACGTGGACGAACTGCTCCAAGAACACGCGTCAATCAGGCGCTCGCTCGTCGAGATCTACATGCCCAACATGTCCGATGAAGAGTTGGCCGAGATCGTCGTAAAAGGCCTGACCGCTTGCGAGATGACCTTTGAGCCGGCGTTCGCTGCCGCAGTCGTCACCCTCGCCCGGGGACTGCCCAACTACGTCCACTTGATCACACAGAACGCCGCACGAGTCGCCGTCGATGACGAGCGTGTTCACGTGCTTCTCAGCGATGTTGAACCTGCGATCACGCGCTCAGTGGAGAGCATTCAGCAGGCAGTCCTCGACACCTACCACCGGGCGACCAGCAGCAACCGCGAGACGCTCTACAAGGAGGTCCTGCTCGCGTGCGCTCTTGCCCGTCGGGACGAGAAGGGCACGTTCGGTGCCGCCGACGTGCGCGAGGAGCTGTCGCGCATCACCGGGAAGTACCGGGATCTGCCCGCCTTCGCCCAGCACCTGAACGACTTCTCCGGCTCAGACCATCGCGGTGGGGTCCTGGAGAAGCTGGGCGGGGCTTACCGGTCCCGGTATCGCTTCACCGACCCGTTGCTCCAGCCTTACGTGCTGATGCGGGCGCGCATCGACAACCTCATGCCGCCCTACGTCGAAAGCGCGTCCGGTGAGGATCAGCTGCCGCTAGATGACGCTCCGGCCTAGTCCTTCTTCTCCCACCGCGCCGCCGCCGCCTTCCGGGCAATCTCCGACCGCTTCTCCGGCGTGAGCTTGGCGGCGCGGGCCTTCCCACCCTTGCGCCCGCCCAGCCTGCCTAGCTCCACAGCGGCGGGGTTCTTGCCCTCATACGGGTCAGCCGTGGCCTTGTCCTCGTCGGTGGCGTCGCGGACGATGCTCGCGGCTAGCGAGTTCAGGTCTGCGGGGCGCTTGCGTGACCGCTCAGGCATAACCCAAATGCTACGCCCGTTCGTCAACCCCTACGCTGTGCGACGCGCCCGCCCTAGGCGGGGGGCTGCACCCCGGGCCTCTCGTCCAAGCTCTCGGAGAGGGAGGCTGCCCGTTCGAGCCGGGCCGGGTCGGGCCTCAACCTCAAACTGACCCACTACCGGGGGTTGGCGGTGGAGCTTTCTGGGCCGACTCGTACGGGGGTAGCGTCGGCGGTTCCCGGTTCAGTGGCCCATCGTGAAGGAGCCGGTCATGAAGCGGAACGTCCAGCGTGTCCTCGTCCTGGCGGGCGTCGTCGCCACGGTGCTGGCCCTCTCAGCCCCAGCCCATGCGGACGTGGTGATCCGGTACGGCTACGACACCGGGTCCGGGGGCTCGATCCCCGTAGTGCCGCCGCCGGTCGACATCGACGGCGACCTCCTCCCAGACATCACATTCGAGCCGAGCACGACCCCCTTCGCCCGGGTGGATATCGACAACTTGCCCAAGACGACGGGTAGCGGATGGTTCATCCGCAAGCCCTTCGTCTCGGTCGGCTACGAGGCCCGGGCGGGCAAGCTCGTCATCGACGCCCGGATCGAGGACCTCCCCGGTCGGATCGGCTAGCCCCCTGAGTTCGCCGAGTCGAGTCAGCGGTGGCGCCTAGCCGAGCGCCTATGCCGGACTACCCGTCGCCTACCGCGGAGGAGCTGGCCGCGGCGTACGGCGGGACGGTGCCCGATCTGGTGCGGCCCGGGATGCGGCTGCTGCTCTGCGGGATCAACCCGTCACTCGCGTCTGCGGCGATCGGCCATCACTTCGGCCGGCCGGCCAACCGGCTGTGGGCGACGCTGCACCAGGCCGGGTTCACACCGCGCCGCCTGCACCCGCGCGAGTCGCACGAGCTGCTCGAGCACGGCATCGGCGTGACCAACCTGGTCGCGCGGGCGACCGCGACGGCCGCCGAGATCAGCGCGGACGAGCTACGCGCCGGCGTGGCGCCGCTCCTCGCCCTGGTGGAGCGGTGGCGGCCGGAGTGGGTCGCGTTCCTCGGGCTGTCGGCGTACCGGACCGCGTTCGGGCACCCCAAGGCGCAGGTCGGACCGCAAGCGGAGCTACTGGCGGGTGCTCGGGTCTGGCTGCTGCCCAACCCGAGCGGGCTCAACGCGCACTACCAGCTGCCCGACCTGGTGCGGGCGTGCGGCGAGCTGCGCGAAGCGATGGCGGACTAGCGGCCGTCCGGCGGACCCTCGCAGGCCATCACGTTCTTGATGCCGAGCTTCTCCTGGAGGTCGCAGCTCCAGCTGGCGTGTGCCGAGCTGACGAGCGGCGCCGCGAGGAAGCCCGCGACGATCGTGGCGATGACGGCCTTGCGCAAGACAGCCTCCTGGGTAGGCGAGGTTGGCTGGCTGTCCGGTTTCTCCGTTTCTCCCGCATGTCCTGCCGCTGCGGCCCTACCGTCTTCGTGTGCGCGTACTCCTCGTGGCCGTGGCGCTCCTCGGCGCCGCGTCCTGCACCGCGGACGCCCCCTCGGCGCCCTCCCCCACCCCGACGACCTCCGCGCCGGCCCCCATCTCCCCCGGCGCGAGCAGCACGCAGCCGTCCTTCCCCCCGGCGCCGTCGGTCAGCCCGGTCGCGCGGCCGCCGCTGCCCCAGTCCCAGGTCGGAGCGTGCACCGGGCCGCCGCCGTTCCGGATGACCTACCTGCCGCCGGGCTACTCCGCGCGCGTCTACCGCTACAACGAGGGCCGCACGCTGCCGCCGGGGTACGACGAGAACCCGGAGCCGTACGACCCGACGTTCGAACTGCGCGGCCGCGGCTCGGCCCGCCTCTACCTCTACCACGGCAACGCGTGGCGGCTCGCGCTTGCGCTCCGGAAATCCTTCTTCGTGAACAACCGCCCCGCATGGGAGAGCGACCTGGGTGACACCGGCCGCCGGCACGTGGACATCCGCTGGGAGCCGAAGCGGGACGCGTGCGCGTACTGGGGCTTCCACGGCGCGTCCGGCGCGGAGCTGCGGAAGATCCTCGACGGGCTGCGTCCCACCTGACCCGGAAACGTCGAGTGGACCTGCCGTTCCGCTATCGGAACCACCGGTCCACTCGACGGAGTGAAGCGTTCGAGCTACGGGCGGTAGTCCCGGTAGTCGAAGTCGTCCAGCGGCACCGCCTGGCCGGACCCGCCGCTGAAGGCGTAGTCCGGGTCGTCGTAGCCGGCCATCGTGTAAACCTGCTGGCGCGCCTCCTCGGTCGGCTCCACCCGGATGTTGCGGTAGCGGGCCATGCCCGTGCCGGCCGGGATCAGCTTGCCGATGATGACGTTCTCCTTGAGGCCCAGCAGCGGGTCGCTCTTGGCGGAGATCGCCGCGTCGGTGAGGACGCGAGTGGTCTCCTGGAACGACGCCGCGGACAGCCAGGACTCGGTCGCCAGCGAGGCCTTGGTGATGCCCATGAGGACCGGGCGTCCGGCCGCCGGCTCGCCGCCGTCGCTGACGACGCGACGGTTCTCGGTCTCGAAGATCGTCCGCTCGGCCAGCGCGCCCGGGAGGAACTCGGTGTCCCCGGCCTCGAGGACGTTCACCCGCTTGAGCATCTGCCGAATGATGATCTCGATGTGCTTGTCGTGGATCGACACGCCCTGCGACCGGTAGACCTCCTGGACCTCGCTGACGAGGTGCAGCTGGACCGCGCGGGGGCCGAGGATCCGGAGCACCTCGTGCGGGTCGGCCGTGCCCTCGTGCAGCTGGTCGCCGACCTCGACGTGCTGCCCCTCCTGCACGCGCAGGCGCGCGCGACGGGACACCGGGTAGGCGATCTCCTCACTGCCGTCGTCGGGGACGACGACGAGCTTGCGGGTCTTCTCCGCGTCCTCGATGCGGATCCGGCCGGCCACCTCGGTGATCGGCGCGACACCCTTGGGCTTGCGTGCCTCGAACAGCTCCACCACGCGCGGCAGGCCGTGGGTGATGTCCGCGCCGGCCACGCCGCCGGTGTGGAAGGTGCGCATCGTCAGCTGCGTGCCGGGCTCGCCGATCGACTGGGCGGCGATGATGCCGACCGCCTCGC
>CAZYXZ010000104.1:0-7266 GCA_964651395.1 uncultured Frankiaceae bacterium | reverse complement strand
CTACGAGAACGAGGTGGTCGGGTTCAACGCGCGGATGACCGACATCGCGGCCGCCATCGGACTGGTCCAGCTCGGGCGGCTGGCCGAACGCACGCAGGCACGCCAGGACAACGCCAAGCGCCTCGACGCCGCGCTGCGTGGTGTGGTCCGGCCGACCGTGGCGCCAGGCGCGGTGCACGTCTACCACCAGTACACGGTGCGCTCGGCCGACCGCGACGCGCTCGCCGCGCGCCTCACGCAGCACGGCGTCGAGCACGGCGTCTACTACCCGACCCCGGTGCACCGGCTGGCGCCGTACGCCGGCGCGGCCGACCTGCCGGAGACCGAGCGCGCCTGCGCCGAGGTGCTGTCGCTGCCGGTCGGGCCGCACCTCGACGAGGCCGACCTGGCCGCCGTCGCCGCGGCGGTGAACGGATGAGCGCGGCACTGCGGGCCGGCGTCGTCGGGCTCGGCCAGATGGGCCGGCACCACGCGCGCGTGCTGCGCGAGCTGGACGGCGTCGAGCTGGTCGGTGCCGCCGACCCGGATGCCGCGCGGGGGGCGGTGCTGTCCGGTCAGCCGCTCGTGCCCGACCTGGCCGCGCTGATCGCGCTGGGACTGGACTTCTGCGTTGTCGCGGTCCCGACCGGCGGTCATCTCGAGGCCGGGCTGGCGCTCGCAGCCGCGGGGATCCCGACCCTGGTCGAGAAGCCGCTCGCCGCGGACCTCGCGTCCGGTGAGGCACTCGTCGCGGCGTTCGACGCCGCCGGTGTCCTCGGCTGCGTCGGCTTCGTCGAGCGCTACAACCCCTCGATCCGCGCCCTGCACGCGCACCTGGCCGGCGGCGAGCTCGGCGAGGTGTTCCAGATCGCGACCCGGCGGCAGGGCCCGTTCCCCGACCGCATCGCGGACGTCGGTGTGGTCAAGGACCTGGCGACGCACGACCTCGACCTGACGAGCTGGGTCGCCGGTTCGCCGTACAGGTCGGTCGCGGCGCGTACGGCGCACCGCGCGGGACGCCCGCACGAGGACCTGGTCGCCGCCGTGGGGCAGCTCGCCGACGGCACCGTCACGTCGCACCTGGTCAACTGGCTCACGCCGACCAAGGAACGCAAGATCGTCGTCACCGGTGAGCGGGGCATGTACGAGGCGGACACGCTCACCGCGGACCTCACGTACTTCCGCAACGCCGAGGTGCCCACGGAGTGGGACGCCATCTCGCGCTTCCGCGGCGTGAGCGAGGGCGACGTCGTGCGCTACGCGATCGCCAAACCCGAACCGCTGCGCGTCGAGCTGGCGCACTTCCGCGACGCCGTGCTCGGGGTCAGTGATGCCGACGTGGTCCCGATGCGTGACGCGCTGCGAACGCTGGCCGTGGCCGACGCCGTCCTCGAGTCGGCGCGTACCGCGAGCGTGGTCGAGCTGCCCGCATGAGGGTCTGCGTCGTCGGGCTGGGGAAGATCGGCCTGCCGCTGGCCGTGCAGGCCGCGCAGCACGCCCATCAGGTCACCGGTGTGGACCGCAACCCTCAGGTCGTCGCCGACGTCAACGCCGGGCGTCCGCCGTTCCCGGGGGAGCCGACTCTCGACGAGGCACTCGCCGACGTCGTCGCGGACGGCCGGCTGACCGCGACCACCGACACCGGCGACGCGGTGGGGCGCAGCGAGGTCGTGCTGGTCATCGTGCCGCTGGCCATCGACGCCGAGCGACGACCGGACTTCACGGCGATGGACGCGGCGACGGCGGCGGTCGGACCCGCGCTGGCCGCGGGCACACTGGTCAGCTACGAGACCACGCTTCCGGTCGGCAGCACGCGCCGGCGGTTCGCGCCAGCGCTGGCGGCGGCGAGCGGCCTGACCCCGGGCGAGAACCTGTTCGTCGTGCACAGCCCGGAGCGGGTCTCGAGCGGCACCGTCTTCCGCGACCTGCGTCGCTACCCGAAGCTGGTCGGCGGCGTCGACGCCGAGTCGACGCGCCGCGGCACGGACTTCTACGCCTCGTTCCTCGACTTCGACGAGCGCGCCGACCTGCCGCGGCCCAACGGCGTGTGGCCGATGGACTCGGCCGAGGCCGCCGAGCTGACCAAGCTCGCGGAGACCACGTACCGCGACGTGAACATCGCCCTCGCCAACGAGTTCGCCCGCTTCGCCGCGAGTGCCGGCATCGACTTCGCGCAGGTGGCCGAGGCGGCGAACTCGCAGCCCTACAGCCACCTGCACCGCCCCGGCATCGCCGTGGGCGGCCACTGCATCCCCGTCTACCCGTGGCTCTACCTGGCCGGTGACCCCGGCGCCCGGCTGCCGCCCACGGCGCGGGCGGTGAACGAGGCGATGCCGGGCTACGCCGTCGACCTGCTCGCGGAGCTGCTCGGCGACCTGGCCGGCCTGCGCGTGGCGGTGCTCGGCGCGGCGTACCGCGGCGGGGTGCGCGAGACCGCGTTCTCCGGCGTCTTCCCCGTCGTGGCCGCGCTGGCGGCGCGAGGGGCTGTTCCCCTCGTGCACGACCCGCTCTACGGCGACGACGAGCTCGCCACGTTGGGACTCACTGCATACCAGCTCGGCCAGCCGGTGGACGCGCTCGTGGTGCAGACCGACCACGCGGAGTATCGCGACCTGTCCCCCGCCGACACGCCCGGGGTGCGCGCCGTCGTGGACGGGCGCGGCGTGCTCGACCGCGCCCGCTGGGCCGGCGTGCCACTCGCCGTGATAGGTCGCTGAGCGCGGAACTTGTCCGCCTTCTGTGCGAAACTCCGGGTCATGGCAGCCGGGCAGGGGACACAGGGCTGGGCCCTCCTTCCCGCTCGCTGGCGTGACCGCAAGCCGCCGCGCTGGTGGCAGGAGGTCGCCTTCCTCGCGGTCGGCTACTGGTCCTACGGGATGGTGCGCAACGGCGTCCCGACGCGCAGCCTCGCCGCGCTGACCCGGGCCGTGCAGGTCGAGAACTTCCAGAACGCGATCGGCCTGGGCATCGAGCGCACCGTCAACGCGTTCGTCGCCGGCACCGCGTGGCTGGCCATCTTCCTCAACTACTTCTACGCGACGGCGCACTTCATCGTGACCATCGCCGTGCTGCTCTGGCTGTACCGCCGCCACCCGCACGAGTTCCGCCCGTTCCGCACCGCGCTCTACTCCGCGAACTTCATCGCGCTGGCCGGGTACTACCTGTATCCGCTCGCGCCGCCGCGCATGCTCGACGGCTACACGGACACCGTCGTCACGTTCCACACGTGGGGCTCGTGGGGGTCGGCGAACATCGCGTCCGCGTCCAACCAGTTCGCCGCGATGCCGTCGATGCACTTCGGCTGGGCGCTGTGGTGCGGCATCGTCCTCTACCGCCTCGGCGGCAACCGGATCCTGCGTGGCCTCGGACTGCTCTACCCCTGCCTGACCCTGTTCGCGATCGTCGGCACGGCCAACCACTTCTGGATCGACGCCGCCGCCGGCGCGGTCGTGCTGGCCATGGGCTTCGGTGTGCAGCGCCTGCTGACCGGAGCACCGGCCCTCGTCCGCGCGGAGAGCTAGGTTCCTGCGCTCCTAGGAGCGCAGGAACTCCGCGATCGCCGGTACGACGACGTCCGGTGCCTCCTCCACGGCCCAATGACCTACCCCGGGCAGGCTCAGCATCGATGACGTCGGCCCGAGGTCCTTCACGACGGCCTCGCCGATGCGCATCGGCATCGCCGGGTCCTGCGTCCCCCAGATCACGAGGCTGCGGTCGAGCGGGAGGTAGCGCGGCCCCGCCGGCGCGAGGACGGCGGGTTGCGGGCGCCGGCGCCGGACCAGCCGAGTGACCGCGCGTGCGGCGCGTGGCCCGGCGATGTCGCGGTAGTACGCGCTCATGGCGCTGACCCGGGTGGGATCGGCGTACGCCGCCACGTAGTGCTCGACGACGTCCTCCGGCAGCGGTGGCCCACTCCCCCACGCGTGCCTCAGCATGCCCCGGACGAGCCGGTCGCCGCCGACCCGGAACGCCACCTCGGGCAGCCCGGGCACCAGGAACGCGGGCATGTGCCATGCGTGCACGAGGTCGACCTTGCGGTACGGCGCGGAGATGTCGACGAGGCGGCGGACCAGGTCCGGCCGGGCCGTCGCGAGGCCCAGCGCCACGCTGCCGCCCCAGTCGTGGCCGACCACGTCCACGGGCCCGTCCACCTCGTGCAGCACGAGCGCGGCCAGCTCGGCGGTCAGCGTCGCCATGTCGTACGGCGCGCGGCCCTCGCTCTCGCCCAGCCCCTTGAGGTCCGGCGCGATGACCACGCGGTCCTTGGCCAGCTCCGGGAGCAGCTCGCGCCAGACGTAAGCGGTCTGCGGCACGCCGTGCAGCAGCAGCGCCGGGGTCGTCTTGCGCCTGCGTGCGGGCCCGCCGCGCCAGACGTGGAAGCGCACGCCCTCGACCGCGACGTACGACTCAGTCGCGCCCGCGATGGTGCCGCTCATGAATAGAAGACCTTCTCCACGACCGCCCGGGCGCGCCGCGTCGCCCGCCGGTAGGAGTCGAGGAAGTCCCCGCGGCTGCGCGCAGGGTAGCCGACGGCGCGGGACACCCCGGCCAGCGCGACGGAGTCGGCCGGCAGCACGTCGGACGTGCGCCCGCGGACCAGCATGACGGCGTTGCGCGCGTCGGCGGCGATGCGCCAGGCCTCCTCCAGGATCTCGGCGTCGCGCGGCTCGAGCAGCCCGGCCGTCCGGGCGGCCGCCAGCCCGTCGAGCGTCGACGTCGTCTGCAGACCGGGTACCTGGTGCGCGTGCTGGAGCTGCAGCAGCTGCACCGTCCACTCGACGTCGGCCAGCCCGCCCGGGCCGAGCTTGGTGTGCATGCCCCGGTTGGCACCCTGCGGCAGCCGCTCCGCCTCGATGCGGGCCTTGATCCGGCGTACCTCGCGCGCCTGCTCGGCGCTGAACTCGGCCGGCCAGCGGACCGGCGCGATCAGCTCGGTGAACCGCTTGCCCAGTTCGGCGTCGCCGGCCACCGGGCGCGCGCGCAGCAGCGCCTGCGCCTCCCAGACGTGCGACCAGCGCTCGTAGTAGCGCTCGTACGCCGCAAGGCTGCGCACCAGCGGACCCTGCCGGCCCTCGGGTCGTAGGTCGGCGTCGACCAGCAGCGGCGGGTCGGGAGCGGGCAGTGCGAGCAGCCGGCGGAGCTCCTCCGCGACGTCGTGCGCGAGCTCCGACGCGGCGCTGTCGTCCGCTCCCTCGACCGGGCCGCCTTCCGGCTCGTAGACGAACAAGACGTCGGCGTCGGAGCCGTAGCCCTGCTCGAGGCCGCCGAGCCGGCCCATCCCGATGACGGCCAGCCGGACGCCGACCGGCTGGCCCGTGCGTGCCGCCACGGACTGCAGCGCCGCCTCGTAGGCGCCCGACAGCGTCGCCTCCGCGACGGCGGTGAGCGCCGCGCCGACCGCGACCACGTCCAGGCGGCCGAGCAGGTCCGCGCACGCGACGCGCAGCAGCTCGTGCCGGCGCAGCGCGCGGATGGCGGTGGCCGCCTCCTCCGCGTTCTCCTGCCGGGAGACGACGGCGCGCATCTCCTCGCGCAGCACATCGGCCGAGCGCGGCGCGAGATCCTCGTCCCTCGCGACGATGCCGACCGCCTCCGGGGCGCGAGCCAGCAGGTCGGCGACGTAGCGCGACGCCGAGAGCAGCCGAGCCAGCCGGCCGAGGACGACGTCGGAGTCGCGCAGCAGGCCGAGGAACCACGGGGACTCGCCGAGCGCGTCGGCGACGGACCGGAAGGCGAGCAGCCCGGCGTCCGGGTCGTGCGCGTCGGCGAAAGCCGGCAGGATCACCGGCAGCATGGTGCGCAGCACCGCGGCCCGGCGGGTCAGCCCGCGGGTGAGCGCGTCGATGTGCCGTAGCGCCCCGGCCGGGTCGGCGAAGCCGAGGAACTCCAGGCGCTCCTCGGCCGCCTCGGGGGTGAGCCGGACGGCGTCGTCGGGCAGCCGGGCGACGGCGCTGAGCAGCGGCCGGTAGAACAGCTTCTCGTGCAGGCGGCGGACCTCGACCGCCTGGCGCGCATGCTCGGCCCGGAACTGCTCGACCGCCGTGCCCTCCGCGCCGTCGCGCAGCCCGAGGCTGCGGGCCAGCCAGTCGAGCGCGTCCGGATCCACCGGCAGGGAGTGCGTGCGGCGGAGCTTCTGCAGCTGCAGCCGGTGCTCGACCTTGCGCAGGAACCGGTAGGCCTGGCCGAGCCGCTCCGCGTCCTCGTGGCCGACGTAGCCGCCCTCGGCCAGCCGCACCAGGCCCTCGAGCGTGCCCCGCACGCGCAGGCTCTCGTCCGCGCGGCCGTGCACGAGCTGGAGCAGCTGGACGGCGAACTCCACGTCGCGCAGCCCGCCGGGCCCCAGCTTGATCTGCCGGCCGCCCTCGCCGGCCACCGACTCCTCCACGCGGCGCTTCATCGACTGGACCTCGGCGACCAGGTCCTCGCGGCCGGCGGCCCAGACCAGCGGCGCGATCCGGGCGACGTACTCCTCGCCGAGGGCGATGTCGCCGGCCACCGGGCGCGCCTTCAGCAGGGCCTGGAACTCCCACGGCCGCGCCCAGCGCTGGTAGTACGCCTCGTGGCTGGCCAGCGTCCGCACGAGCGGCCCGGCCTTGCCCTCCGGCCGCAGCGCCGCGTCGACCGGCCAGATCGCGCCCTCCTGCGTCGTGCTGCCGCAGACCCGGATCACACCCTCGGCCAGCCGGGTCGCGGTCCGCAGGGCGTCCGCCTCTTCCACGCCGGGCAGCGGCTCCGCGACGAAGACCACGTCGACGTCGCTGACGTAGTTGAGCTCACGGCCGCCGCACTTGCCCATGCCGATGATCGCGAGCCGGCACGCGGGCGCGTCCTCCGGCAGCCCGGCCATCGCGACCGCCAGGGCGGCGTCGAGGGTGGCCGCGGCCAGGTCGGCGAGCTCCGCGGAGACGTCCTCCACCGCCAGGTCCGCGCAGACGTCCCGGGCGGCCAGACCGAGCAGCGCCGAGCGGTACTCCGCGCGCAGGGCGTCCAGCGCGGGCTCGTCCGCCGACTCGGCGCGTGCCCCGCCCGAGCCCCAGGGCAGCGGCTCGCGCGTGTCCGCGCCGACGGCGGCCAGCAGGGCCGAGGCCAGGCCGTAGGCGCTCGGCCGCGACTCGACCAGCCGGTCGTCACGCAGCGTCAGCCAGTCCTCCGGGTGGCGGGCCAGGTGGTCGCCCAGTGCCGCGGACGTCGCCAGGACGCCGATCAGGCGGTTCCGGCACCCCGGCGCGGTCCGCAGGGCCTCCAGGAGCGGCTTGCCGACGATCTCGCGCCGTCCGACGAGCTGGT
>CAZYXZ010000103.1:4503-7507 GCA_964651395.1 uncultured Frankiaceae bacterium | reverse complement strand
CGCTCAGCCCCACCGGCGACGACCTGCAGCCGGAGCCCGAGCCGGACGAGGGCGTCGTCGAGTCGCGGCCGAGCCGGCAGTCGGTCAGCCTCGGCGACGGCCGCGCCGGAGTGGTCGAGCTCGACCTGTACGCCGTGCCGCGGCTCCGGCTGGTCTACCGCGGCGCCACCCTGACCGTGGCCGCCCCGCTGGGCCCGAGCCAGCTGGCTGCCCTCGTGCGGCAGATGTACCCGGAATAACCCGGTACCCGGGGCGTCCTCAGAGGTGACGACCACTCGGGAGGAACCATGAAGCGACTCGCCGTCGTGCTCGCGGCCGGTGCCGTCGGTGCACTGCCGTTCGCCGGGCCCGTCCATGCGGGCGGCTCGTGCCATGCCGAGGTCTCGGAGGGGGACACCACGAGCGTGCTGTCCGACCACGCCTGCTTCAACCCGACGGTGGCCCGGATCAAGCCCGGTCAGACCATGACGTGGCGGAACGAGAGCGACATCGCGCACACGATCACGGCCGCGGACGCGACCGACGTCATCGGCAACCACGACCTGCCCGGCTTGGGCACCGTCCGCGTCGCCTTCCCGCAGACCGGCGTCTTCGCCTACTTCTGCAGGCTGCACCCGAACATGCGCGGGGTCGTCGCGGTGTCCGGCGCCTTCCCCACGGTCGCCGGTCTCGCTGCAGACCCCGGACGACGGGATCGAGCTGCGCGGTGGAGCGCTGGCCGGGGCCGGTGCCGGCCTGGCCGTGGTCGCCAGCGGCGCGGGCTTCCTGCTCGGCCGTCGCCGCGACCTCACGTAACGAAGGGGCTGCATCCGCAGGTCCTCGGTATCGTCGGCGGGCCCGAGCGCTGCCGAGTCGAGGAGTACCTGTGGTCCTGCGGATGTCCAGCCTGTTCCTGCGCACGCTGCGCGAGGACCCGGCGGACGCCGAGACGCCGAGCCACCGGCTGCTCGTGCGCGCCGGTTACATCCGCCGCACGGCGGCCGGCATCTACAGCTTCCTGCCGCTCGGCAAGCGGGTCCTCGACAAGGTCGCGCGCATCGTGCGCGAGGAGATGGACGGCATCGGCGCGCAGGAGATCCTCATGCCCGCCCTGCTGCCGGCCGAGCCGTGGCACAAGACCGGGCGCTTCGCGGCGTACGGCCCGGAGATGTTCCGGCTCCAGGACCGGAAGGGTTCCGACTACTGCCTCGGCCCGACGCACGAGGAGATCGTCACCCTGCTCGTGAAGGGCGAGTACGCGTCGTACCGCGACCTGCCGGTCTCGCTCTACCAGGTCCAGTCGAAGTACCGCGACGAGATGCGCCCGCGCTCCGGGCTGATCCGGGGCCGCGAGTTCCTCATGAAGGACGCCTACTCGTTCCACGCCGACGACGGCGACCTGCGCCGCCGCTACGCCGACTTCCGCGACGCGTACGAGCGGATCTTCACGCGCGTCGGCCTGGACTACCGGATCGTCGAGGCGCAGTCCGGTGCCATCGGCGGCGATGTCAACCAGGAGTTCCTCGCGCCGGCGGCGGTGGGCGAGGACCTGTTCGTCTCGTGCACGTCATGCGACTACGCGGCGAACGTCGAAGCGGCCACGGCCGCGGTGCCGACCACGTCGGAGGACGCCGCGAGCAAGCCGTCGATGACCACGGTGAACACGCCGGGGGCCCCCGGCATCGACGCCGTCGTCGAGCGGCTCGGCGACATCACCGCGGCACAGATGCTCAAGACCATGCTCTACAAGGTGGACGGCGCGCTCACCGCGGTGCTCGTCCCCGGCGACCGTGAGGTTGACGAGTCGCGGCTGGCCGCGCAGCTCGCACCCGCCGTCGTCGAGCTCATCGACGAGGACGACTTCACCGCGCGCCCGGACCTGGTCCGCGGCTACGCCGGACCCCAGGGCATGCAGGGCCGCGGCGTGCGGGTGCTCGCCGACGCGCGCGTCGTTCCCGGGAGCGCGTGGGTCACCGGCGGGAACGAGGTGGACCACCACGTGCGCGACGCAGTCGCCGGTCGCGACTTCACGGTCGACGGCGTCGTCGACGTCGCCACCGTCACCGCGGGCGACCCGTGCCCGAAGTGCGGGCAGCCGCTGGCCATCGGCCGGGCGATCGAGGTGGGCCACATCTTCCAGCTGGGGCGGAGGTACGCGACGGCGCTCGACCTCACGGTCACCGGCGCTGACGGCACGCCGATCACCGTCACGATGGGCTGCTACGGCATCGGCATCTCGCGCGTCATGGCGGCGGTCGTCGAGCAGACCTGCGACGACAGCGGCTTGCTCTGGCCGGAGGCACTCACCCCGGCCGACGTGCACCTCGTCCCGCTGGGCAAGGACGGCGTGGCGCTCGCGGCCGCGGAGCAGCTCGCCGCCGAGCTTGAGTCGGTCGGCCGCACCGTGCTGCTGGACGACCGGGAGGGCACGGCCGGCGTGAAGTTCGCCGACGCCGACCTGCTCGGCGTGCGCTGGATCGTCGTGCTCGGCAAGGCACTCGCCGACGGTGCCGTGGAGCTGAAGGACCGGCGTACCGGCGAGCGGTCCGTGGTGCCGCTGGGCGAGCTGGCCGCCGCGCTGGGCTAGGGCCGGCGGCCCGGAAATGCCCGTACGGCGACCGACGGACGCGTCGCGACGTCCCCGACGACCGTGACGTCGAGCCGGGTGCGGTAGGTGGCCTCCTCGACGAGCAGCCGGCCGAGCACCTCACGCGCGGGCCGGTCGGCGAGCTGCTGGATCCCCTCGAGCGCGCGCGCCTGCAACGTGTCCGAGTAGCGCCGCGCCGTCGACAGCGCCGCCGCCGTGCTGTCGACCGAACCGATCAGTGCGTAGGCGGGTAGCGGCGCGGGCGGGGTGCCGCCCAGCCGGCGCAGCTCGGCCGCGACCGCGTCGCGATGCCCGCGACGGACGGTGTCCGCCTGCCGCAGCACCGACCGCGGTCGCTCGTCGAGGCGCGCGCCGATGACGCCGAACGCGTAGATGGCCGCGTGCTCCTCGGCGAGCAGCGCTGCGAGCCGGTCGGTG
>CAZYXZ010000103.1:0-4493 GCA_964651395.1 uncultured Frankiaceae bacterium | reverse complement strand
CCCGAGCAGCTGCGCGTGCTGGGCCTCGCTGGCGGCGATGGCGGCGATCAGCGCGGCCACCGACGCGTCCGTCCACGACGACACGGTGCTGACGCCGGCGGCGGAGGCGCGGCGCTCGAGCCCCGCCAGGGTGGACGGCGGCAGTGGTCCGACCGCGCGCGGTGCCGCGGTGGCGGACGACGTCGCAGTGGGCGCGGCGCTCTGCCGTACCGCGGGACGCAGCGCGCGCAGCGCTCGCTGGAGCTCGGCGAGGTGCTCGCGATGGTGCTCGCGGACCAGCGAGGTCGCCGGATCCGCGATCGCGGGGGCCGTCCCGTACGCCGCGAGCAGCTCCTCTTCCCGCGCGATCGCCTCGATGAGCGCGGCACGGTCCGGGTGCGGTGCGGGCGGCGTACGCGAGGCCTGCGGGGTCGGCGAACCGCCGTCCGTGCACGCCGCGA
Source organism: uncultured Frankiaceae bacterium (assembly GCA_964651395.1). GTDB lineage: Bacteria > Actinomycetota > Actinomycetes > BP-191 > BP-191 > CAZYXZ01. The sequence goes on along the minus strand of CAZYXZ010000103.1, from coordinate 4,053 downwards.
GCGCCACCGCGGCCGCGGCGGCGCTCAGGAGCTGGCGGCGGTCGAGCACCGCGCGAGGTTACGCGATCAGCGCCTCGACGCCGACTGCGCCGGCGGTGGTCCGGAAGGTGAGCGGCACGGGGTACTGCCCGAGCACGAAGTGGAGGATCGCCGCGTGCTGCGTCTCGACCGGCAGGATGGTCGCCGCCGTCTTGATGCCCCCGGGGTCGGTGATGGCGCCGAGACCGCTCAGGTAGGTGGCCGCGGCCACGTCCTCGAGGCTCAGCGCCAGCTTCGCGACCCCGGCTACGTCCGTGATCCCCGCCAGCTGCGCGGTGATCTCGGCCGTGATGGACAGCGGTGCTCCCGTGATCGGGGCGAGGCCGGCGCCCTTGAGGACGAGGTTCCACGCGCTGGCGTGGTCCTCGTGCTGCTTCCTCACGGTCGTGGCGAACGTGGCGACCGCGGGAGGGACCGTGCCGAACGCGCCCTTGCCGGCCGCGTCGAGCGCACCCGTGTACGCCGCGACCGCCAGGTTCTCCAGCGCCGCGGCGAGCGCCACGACCTTGAGGTCACCCGTGTACTGCGATGCGGCCGCGGTCGTGCTGCTGGCCGCGGGCGTGTCGTTCGACGTGCCGCAGGCGGCGAGTGCCAGGCCACCGATCATGACGCCGGAGCCGAGCAGGAACCCGCGCCGGCTCGCGAGGTTGGCCGAGAACTCGGCCACGTGCTCGTGCATGGACGGCAGCGTCGCCTGGTGCATGTCCTCGAGGTCAGCGGTCATCGCGCGGAGCTCGGCCTCGCTGATCTGGATGGGGTCGCGGTCGTCGTTGCTCATGCCACTGCTCCTTCGTTGACCGGGCTGGCCATGTCCGTCCTGAGGAAGGCATCCGGGAACGCCACGGATCCGGCGGCGGCCGGCAGCTTGCCCGCCGTGCCGGCGTCGAGCGAGATCAGCTGGGGCGCGCCACCGGCGAGCAGAGCCTGCACCGCGCGCAGTGTCGCCAGGTGCTGCGACTCCACGCCGGCGACACTGGCGAAGACCGAACGCAGCGCGGCGTCGCTCACCAGGCTGATGTTCGCGACGTACGTCTGCGTCGCGACGTTCTCGAGCGCGATCGCGAGACCGACCACGTCGGCCGGCCCCTTGAGCGTGGGCTTCGCCGCGTTGACGACGGCGAGGTACTTGGGGTTCGCCTGCGTCTGCTCCTGGCCGCCGAGCTCCTTCGCCTTCGCGTTGAAGGCTTTCGCATGCTCCGCGTGCTGTTCCTTGGTCTTCAGCGCGAAGGCCTTGACCACGCCGTTGGCCTTGCTGCCACCGATGAAGTCGAGGGTCAGCGCGACGCCGTACGTCGCGACGGCCAGGTTCTCGAGCGACGCCGCGGTCTGCAGCGCCGCCACGTCGTCCGCGGCCGCGTACGGCAGCAGCCCGCGCCGCTCGTGACCGAGCGCGACGATCTCGTTGAGCGGGTCCTTCGACGAGCGCATGGCGTCGGAGTGCAGGTCCTGCGACTCCTCCATGAGCTGGCGGAACCGGCGCTCGTCCACGTGGTTGGCCACGGGCGTGCCTCCTGTCGGTGTGGGAGCTGTCAGGAGTGCGTTCGGCCCAAACCGGTGAGCGGATTGCGTTTGCGCGAGTTACTCTCATCGGAGCCAGGCGCACGGGCGCACAGTCAGCGTTCACAACAGAAGATCTCGGGAGGTCCGCATGAGCAGCAGCGCGGCGACCCGGGTCCGTGAAGTGGTCCTGCCTGTCGTCAGCGAGTCCGGCTGCGACCTCGAAGAGGTCGTCGTCCGCCGCGCCGGCAGCCGTGAGCTCGTCCTCGTCGTCGTCGACCGCGACGGCGGCATCTCCCTCGACGCCGTCGCCGACGTCAGCCGCGCCTGCTCCGAGGCGCTGGATGCGGCCGACGTGCTCAACGCGCCGTACGTGCTCGAGGTCACCTCTCCCGGGGTGGACCGTCCGCTCACGCTGCCGCGGCACTGGCGCCGCAACGTCACCCGCCTGGTGAAGGCCAAGCTCGCCGACGGCAGCACGCTGACCGGCCGCGTGACCGCTGCCGCCGACGACGCCGTGACCTTCGACGTGGACGGCAAGCCGCGGAAGCTGCCCATCGGCGATCTCGTCGAGGGCAAGGTGCAGGTCGAGTTCAATCGCAGGGAGGTGTCCTCGTGAAGCTGGACATCGCTGCGCTGAGGTCGATCGAGCGCGAGAAGGACATCTCGTTCGACACCGTGGTCGAGGCGATCGAGACCGCGCTCGCGACGGCGTACCGCAAGTCCGGCGGCAGCCAGGACGAGGTGCGCGTCGAGGTGGACCGCAAGACCGGCGAGGTGCGGGTCTGGGCGCGCGAGCTCGACGAGGAGGGCAACCTCCTGCGCGAGTACGACGACACGCCGACCGACTTCGGCCGCATCGCGGCGATGACGGCGAAGCAGGTGATCCTTCAGCGGCTGCGCGACGCCGAGCAAGAGCTCACCTACGGCGAGTACGCCGGCCGGGAGGGCGACGTCGTGGCGGGGATCATCCAGCAGCACGAGTCCCGCAACGTGCTCGTGCAGCTGGGCAAGGTGGAGGCGGTGCTGCCGGTCGCCGAGCAGGTGCCGGGCGAGCAGTACGTCCATGGCACGCGCATCAAGGCGTACGTCCTGCAGGTGCACAAGGGCCACCGAGGCCCGTCGATCACGCTGTCGCGGACGCACCCGAACCTGGTCAAGAAGCTGTTCGCGCTCGAGGTGCCGGAGATCGCCGACGGCAGTGCGGAGATCGTCGCGATCGCGCGCGAGGCCGGTCACCGCAGCAAGATCGCGGTGCGCAGCCACGCCGCCGGGCTCAACGCGCGGGGCGCCTGCATCGGGCCGCTCGGCCAGCGTGTGCGCAACGTGGTGGCCGAGCTGCACGGCGAGAAGATCGACATCATCGACTGGAGCGACGACCCGGCCACGTTCGTCGGCAACGCCCTGTCCCCGGCCACAGTGATCTCCGTGGAAGTCACCGACGCCGAGACGCGGTCCGCGCGGGTGGTCGTCCCCGACTACAAGCTCTCACTGGCCATCGGCAAGGAGGGCCAGAACGCCCGGCTGGCCGCACGGCTGACCGGCTGGCGCATCGACATCGTCGGCGACAGCCCCGACGGGGGCGGCGCCGGCGCGGCCGCGGACGGGGTTCCCGCTGGCGGATCCACCTCACCCGCGGGTTAGACTTGTGCCTGGACGACGTACCGAACCGGTCCGGACATGTGTGGGATGCCGGGTTCGGGCCGCGACGTCCGACCTCCTCCGTGTGGTGGCGGTAGGCGACCAGCTGGTCGTCGATCGCCGGGGACGGCTGCCGGGGCGTGGTGCGCACCTGCATCCCGACCCGGCCTGTCTCGACCTCGCGGAGCGCCGCAAGGCGTTCCCGCGGGCACTGCGCGAAGTAGGGCCGTGGGACCTCACCCCGATCCGTGAGGCATGCGGGCCGGGTTCCACCAGCACGATTCCATCCACCAGCGAGTGAAGGCGGCGAGCAGGGATGCAGCGCTCCTCATGAGCACCACCAGATGAGCACGCCCATGCAGTAGCCAGATGACGCGCGGACCGCCCGCGCGCGAGGAGAGGAAACACGCGTGGCGAAGGTCCGGGTCTACGAGCTCGCCAAGGAGTTCGGGATCGAGAGCAAGGTCGTCATGGCCAAGCTCAACGAGCTCGGTGAGTTCGTCCGATCGGCGTCGTCGACGGTGGAGCCACCCGTCGTCCGCAAGCTGCGGGAGATCTTCCCGGCCGCCGCACCCGCTGCAGAGCCCGCGCCGCCCAAGAAGGCCGCCGCGAAGGCCGCGGCCCCGGTCGTCGAATCCCCGGCCTCGGCACCGGACGCGTCCACATCACCGGCCGAACCGGCCGACACGCTGGGCACCGAGCCCGCGCCCTCACTCCCGCCCCGGTCGCCGGCCATGCCGCCGCGTCCGGCCGGCGGCAACAACCCGTTCACGACGACGCCCGGCATGCCGCCGCGTCCTCAGGCCATGCCGGGGATGCCGCCGCGACCGATGGCGCCACGGCCCATGGCTCCGCGTCCGGGCATGCCCGGTGCCG
>CAZYXZ010000102.1:0-7522 GCA_964651395.1 uncultured Frankiaceae bacterium | reverse complement strand
GGACCAGGCCGGCCAGGGCCAGGTCGGGCCGGGGAGAGGCGCCCAGGGCGGCCACCACGCCGGCGGCCGCGTCGTCGACCGGTCCGCCGGCCCAGAGCCGCAACGGCCCGTCGGGCCCCAGCCGCGCGACGGCGCGGGGGACGTCGTCGAACCCGATCCGGGCCAGCTGCGCGTCAGGTTCGGCGCGGCGCCCGTCCGGTGACATGGGCGGAGCCTAGTTGCGTTGCTCCTGGGTGCGGGCGCGCTGGCGGGCCAGCACGACGCCGGCGCAGCTCGACGCGAGCAGCGCGCCGCCCCAGACCGTCACCGCCGCCGCGGCGGTACGCCGGCGCGGCTCGTAGTCCGACATGGCCAGCTCGGTCGTGTCGTCGCGCTGGATGTCGTTGACGGCGGTGGCCACCTGGATCTGCTGCTTCTCCTGGGTGGCCAGGCCGGCGTTGGGGTTCACCTGGGGCTGCGGCTGGAGCTGCGCCTGGGCGGCCGGCGCCGGCGGGGCGGGCTGGACGGCCACCGGGAGCTGCGGCTGCGGCGGCGGGATGGGCGGCTGGATGTTCTCCGGCGGCACCGGCGGCAGGCCGCAGGTGACCTGGACGCTCGCGTCGGCCACCGTCTCGCGCGGCAGCGCGGCGCCGATCTTCACGTCGTAGGTGCCCGGCGCGACGTTGACGCAGGTGAACCGCGCGCGGAACTTGATCTGGTTCAGCTGCTTGACGTTGACCTGCGCGATGCGCGCCGGGGTGACCGAGGTGAAGACCGGGCTCTTGCCGCGGGCGAACAGCTCCAGTGGCTGGACGTCACGGACGGCGTTGAGGATGTCGAGGATCGTGGCCGAGAGCTGGTCGCCGGGCGGACAGACCAGCGGCTGGCCGACCTTGATGATCCGGCTGGCCCCGCCGCAGTCGATGCCGCCGCTCGGCGCCACCGCGCCGGTCTTGCGGGCCATCTCCTCCAGGTCGACGCGCGCGTCCTGCGCGGCGTCGATGCCCACCTGCACGGCTCCGCGCGATCGGAGATCGGCGGCGACCTGGTCGAACGACGGCGAGCTCTCCGGCAGGTCCTTGCCCCGGCGCACCCACTTCTCGTCGGTGGAGTGCAGGACGACACGCAGCGTGCCGGGACGGAAGTTCGCCTGCTGCCCGGGCGCGATCGAGCATCCGGGCAGGTTCGGGTTGATGTCGCAGGTGCTCAGCGGGATGACCGGGATGTCGCTGGCGCCCTTGCCGAGCGCGACCTGGTCGAGCGCCATGAGCACCGGCTCGGTGCCGCCCCCACCGTTCGCCTCGACGGTGAACAGGGTGTTGAAGAACGACGCGTCCGGCTTGCTGATGTCGGCGAGGCGTTCGTAGAGCGGCGGGTCCTGGATGGTGCGGTACTTGCCGAGGCCGACCCAGATGTCCACGCCGCTGTTGCGCAGGTCGCGGACGACCTTGGCCAGGTTGTTCTGCACGCCCTCGATCAGGTCGCTCATGCTGGTCGAGGTGTCCACCAGGATGAACAGGTCGAGCGGCGTCGGGCGCCGCGGCATGGTGAGCACGAACTCGACGTCGCGCTGCCGGCCCACCTCGAGGCGGAACACCGTGCTGCGGGGGTTGATGACCGCGGGGTCGATCTTCACCGGGTCGAAGTTCGTCGTCGGGATGCGCCGGGGGCGCGTGACCTTGGGCGGCGGGTTGCCGACGTAGCGCAGCACGTGCGTCAGCGACCGCGCGTAGGGCAGGTCGTCGATCCGGTCGAACTGCACGCCGAAGGCCGCGGTGGAGGTGGTCGGGGTGCGGTCCTGCCAGTTGCCCGGGGTCGGGTCGTAGAGGGCCACCGTCGGGCCGCCGCTGCCGCCGGGCGTCGTGCCGACGACGAGCGTGTCCTTCGTCGCCCCGTGCGCGACCGACTCGACGACGCCGTTGGGCCCGGCCTGCTGCTTGAAGGTGCTGCCCCCGTCGACCGAGCGCAGCATGACGCCGACGCCGGTGACCGAGGCGCTGCTGAACGCCGACACGACGGCCGCGCCGGGTCCGTGGAAGACGTCCACCGCGGTGAAGCTGTACCGCGCGTCCCGGTCGGTGAGGCGCAGGTCGGTCACGGTGGTGCCGCCGTCGACCGACCGGTAGAGCTTGCCGCCGGCCACGACGAACAGGACGTTGGGCTGCTTCGGGTCCACCGAGAGGTCGGCGATCTGGCTGCCCCCGCCGATGCCCAGCGGCGACGTGCGCGCCGCCCAGGTCAGGCCGCCGTCGTCGCTGCGGTAGATGGCACCCGTGGCCGCGCCGCTGCCACCGGGGACCGGCTCGGTCGAGGGCACGACGTCGAGGGAGGCGTACACGACGCGGCCGTTGCTGGCCGCGACGCGGACGTCGCGCAGCGTGCCGACCGGCGGCAGGCCCTGGTCACCGGTCACGAACGAGCCGAAGTTGCCCGTGTCGCTGTAGATGACGTGCGGGCGGCTGGACCCGCCGGCGTCCAGCTCCCGCGCGGAGAGCAGCACGTGCCGGGAGGTCGGGACCGCCTCGGGGATCGTGATCGCCGTGATGGTGGTGGTGCTCGACGACAGGCCCAGATTGCCGGAACCGGTCGGCGTCAGCTCGAGGACGCGGTCCCACGCGCAGCCGCCGTTGCCGCTGCGCATGACGGACGTGCCGTTGGTGACGTAGATCGTGTCCGGGTTCTGGGGCATGACCGCGAACGCCGTGAGCACCTGGCTGCCGGTCGGGAACGGCGGCTTGGGGATCGCTTCCCACCGGCTCGGCAGCGTCCGGATCTGCGCCGGGCACTTGTTCGGGGTCTGGGCGACCGACGACACGACCGGAACGGCCACCACGACGACGAGCGCCGCGAGCCCGGCCGCGCGGGCACGGCGGAACCAGCTCTCCGGCGTCACGCGCGTGCGGTTGATCGCAGACTCCTAACGGTGCCGGACGGCCTTCGCGGCCGTACGGCGTGTGGCACTTCCATTCGCCGCGGTGCGGTTGCGGGCCTTTCCGTTGGCGGTGATCCGCTCGCTGGCCATCTCCTTGCGGATCGGCGCGAGCACCTCCTGGAGCTCCTCGCCCTCGAGGGTCTCCTCCGCCTCCAGCCGGGCGGCCAGGCCGTCGAGCGTGGCCCGGTGCCGGGACAGGATCGCCGTGGCGTCGCGCAGCGCCTCCTTGATGAAGCGGCGCACCTCGGCGTCCAGCACGGCCCGGGTCTCGTACGAGATGTCGGCCAGCGGGATGTCGTTGTCGAGGAAGCCCTCGCTGGCGTTGGCCAGCAGCCGCACGTAGCCGAGCTCCGGGCTCATGCCGTAGCGGGCGACCATGTCGCGGGCCAGGTCGGTGGCCTGCTCGAGGTCCTGCTCGCCGCCGGTGGAGCCCTCCCCGAGCACGAGCTGCTCGGCGGCGATGCCGGCGGTGAGCGTGATCAGCTGGCCCCGGAGCTGGCTCTGCGACATGAGGCTGGGGTCCACGTCGCCGTGCAGCGTCGTGGTGGCGACCGCGCGGCCCCTGGTCAGGATCGAGACCCGCTCGACGTCCTGGGTCCGCCCCGCCGCGGCCGCGACGACCACGTGACCGCTCTCGTGGTACGCCGCGCGCGTGCGCTCCGCGGCGCTCATGAGCCGGCCACGGCGCTTCGGGCCGGTGAGGACGCGCATGATCGCCTCCTCGAACTCCTTGATCTCCACCTCGGGCTTCTCCTGCCGGATGGCCAGCAGCGCCGCCTCGTTGACCACGTTGGCCAAGTCGGCGCCGGTGAAGCCGGGCGTGCGCTCGGCCAGCCAGCCGAAGTCGACCGTCGGGGAGATGGACTTGCCCTTGGCGTGGATCTGCAGGATCCGCTCGCGGCCGTCCTGCTCCGGCCGCTCGATGGTGATGTGCCGGTCGAAGCGGCCCGGGCGCATGAGCGCGGGGTCCAGGATGTCGGGGCGGTTGGTGGCACCGATGACGACGATGCCGGCGCTGACGTCGAAGCCGTCCATCTCCACGAGCAGCTGGTTGAGCGTCTGCTCGCGCTCGTCCGAGCCGCCGCCACCACCGCCGGCGCCGCGCTTGCGGCCGGCCGCGTCGAGCTCGTCGATGAAGACGATCGCCGGGGCTGCCGCACGCACGCGCTGGAACAGGTCGCGGACACGCGCCGCACCCACGCCGACCAGGGACTCGACGAACTCGGCGCCCGCGACGGAGAAGAACGGGACGCCGGCCTCGCCGGCGACCGCCTTCGCGAGCAGCGTCTTGCCACAGCCCGGCGGGCCGAAGAGCAGCACGCCCTTGGGGGGCGCGGCGCCCAGGGCCTCGTACTTCGCCGGGTCGGCCAGGTAGTCGCGGACCTCGCGGAGCTCGGCCACGGCCTCCTCGGCGCCACCGACGTCGTCGAAGCTGACGATCGTCTGACCCTTCTTGACCTTGCCCTTGCCGATGCTGCCGAACGTCATGACCTCGCCGATGGCGGAGTTGCCGCCCTTGCCGAGGGTGAACAGCAGCGCGAAGAGGTTGGCCAGGATCATCAGCGGCAGCAGGAACGTCGTCACCATGCGCACGCGGGCCTTGGTGACCTGCTTGTCGATGTCGACCCGCGCACCGCCACCCCGGAAGGCACCCTCGAGGCTCGCCGTCAGGGTGCCGCTCTGCGGGTAGTCGAGGTGGTAGAAGTCGCTCGCGTCGGGGTCGCGCACCGGCGAGTCGAAGGGCACGCGGGTGGGGATGACCGGCGGCGGGACCGGCTTGCCCCCGACGGTGCGCTGGGTCGCGCTGACCTGGCGCGTGTAGCTGCCGACGATCTGGTTGTCCTCGTCGAGGAACGTGGCGGTGTTGATGCGGCCCTGCTCGGACAGCAGCCGGGCCTCGTCGATGGAGAGGTGGCGGCCCGACGGGTCCGCGCCGAGGAAGGCCAGTGCCCCCCCGAACAGCGCGAAGAGCAGCACCAGCGAGCCGACCAGCACGACGGTGAGCTTGCGGCCCTGGCCACGGCGCTTGGCGGCACTGGCCCGGCGCCGCTCCCGGCGGTAGACGGCGAAGCGCTGCCGGCTCTCGCGGAGGTAGTGCGCTACACGGGCGTCGAGGCGGGACCCCGGCGGCGGGCCGGCGGCCGGGTCCTGCTGGTCGCTGCTCTGGGGCAGGGCCACTCGTTCTCCTCGACTCACACGACGGTCGGCCGTGGGGACAGGGTGCGACGCCGCCGCGTGTGGCGGCGACGCCATGCTGGTGCGTTGCTCGGGGCCGGTCACTGGCACGCCTGGCGCCCGGAACGTCACAGAGTAATCCAATCCCCCCGGACAGGCGAGAGGGGGGCGGGTGTGGTGACCCGCCCCCCTCTGCCTACTGCTGTCGTCAGACCACGGCTAGGCCGTGATCAGACCCTCCTCCTTGCGGCGCAGCAGAGCCGCGCCCAGGAGCAGGAACATCAGACCAGCCACTGCCAGCTGTCCGGTCGACGTTCCGGTACGGGGGAGACCCCCGGGCCGGTCCGGCGGCGGGCAGTTGTCCAGCTCCACGCACGTCTTCGGCGGCTCAACCGGGCAGTCGCCCCGGTCTTCGCACGTCTGAGGACAGGTGGGTGGGCACGTCGTCGGGCAGTTCGGCGGACAGTCCGTAGGACAGTCCGGCGGACAGCCGTCCGGCGGGCAGTGCGGCGGGCAACCCGGAGGCGGCGGAAGCACGACTGCAGGGCACACCGGAACGGCGTTGAGTCCCTGGCAGATCGAGTTCGTGGCCTCGTTGCCGACGGCGTTCGCGTCACCGGTGACGGTGTCGCTCGTGCCGTCCGAGTTGTTGCTGGTCGTCGCGACGTTGTTCGAGATCGAGCCGCCAGAAGCGACCTGAACCGAAGCAGCGCCGTTGGTCGACGTGTTACCGGCAACATCGTTGTCACCCGTGGTCGCGTCCGCATCGCCGGTGTTCGCAATTGCAGCGGCCTGGTTGACCAGGTTCAGCGGGTCATCGCCCGTGAGCGCGGTCTGCCCAATGCCGGTTGCAGAGTGATTACCGAGCGCGGTCGCGTCACCAGTGTCAACGCTGCCCGAGCCATTGCTGTCGTTCGTGGTGACGGCGCTGTTGCTGCCGACCAGAACGTCGGTGTCAGGAACGACATCGGCGGTCTGCGTGTTGTCGGCGGTGTTGTCAGAGCCGTTACCAAGAACCTGGTTCACACCCGTGTTGGCAACCGCGGTGCCGTCGTTGACAACGTCCGCACCCTGCGCTGCCAGCGTGAGCCCGTCGCCTTCGGCGTCGAGATCCTGCTGGACCGCTGTGGTCGCGAGGTTGCCAACGGCGTCGGCGTCACCAGTGGTGACATCCGCATCGCCATCGGAGTTGTTAGCCGTCTCCGCCGAGTTGACCAGGATGACCGTGTCGGCGGTAACCGCGACGCCGTCGACCAGAGAAGTCTGGTCGTTGGTGGCGTCGTTCGTAGACGTGTTGCCGAGCGCCTGGTTCACGCCCGTGTTGGAGATACCGATACCGAAGTTGGTAACCCCGACCGTCTGGCTGCTCAGGGTGAAGCCGTCACCGGAGTGAGTGGCCGCCTGACCAATCGTCGTGGTCGAGCCCGAGTCGTTGCCGACTGCGGAGGCATCGCCTGTGTCGATCGTCGCCGTGCCGTTGGAGTCGTTCGACGACACAGCAGTGGTGGTGACAACCAGGTTGCCGTCCACCGTGACCGCCGCGCCACCGCTGTCGACGAGCGACAGCTGCGTGTTGTCGACGGTGTTGTCGGAGTCGTTCCCGATCGCCTGGTTCACACCAGTGTTCGAGATGGCGATCCCGACGTTTGCAGCCGTGGCGGACTGGCCGATCAGGGCGAAACCGTCGCCAGAGGCGTCGGCGTCCTGGTTGACCGTGTCCGTCGCGATGTTGCCCACCGAGTTGGCGTCGCCGGTGGTGATGTCGGCGGTGCCGTCGGAGGTGTTGGCGTTGTTAGCGGAGCTGACGACGAGGAGGTTCCCTGCCGTCAGGGCGCCGCCGGCGGTGTCGACGACTGCCGTCTGGTCGTTCACAACGGCGTTCGTCGACGTGTTGCCGAGCGCCTGGTTCACGCCGGTGTTGCTGACGGCGATCCCCACGTTGGCCCCATCGAAGGACTGGTCGATCAGTGCGAACGTGTCGCCAGAGGCGGACGCCGACTGAGAGACAGTCACGGTGGAACCGGAGTCGTTGCCCACTGCATTGGCGTCGCCCGTGTCGATCGTCGCCGAGCCATCGCTGTCGTTGGTGCTGACCGCGCTGGAGGAGACCACGAGGTTGCCGTCCACTGCGACCGCGCCGCCGCCCGTGTCCACAACGGACACCGGGACGTTGAGCGCGATGTTGGTGGAGTCGTTCCCGATCGCCTGGTTGACGCCGGTGTTGGAGACGGCGATACCGACATTGGCGCTAGTGGCGGACTGGCCGATCAGCGCGAAGCCGTCGCTGTCCGCGTCGACCTCCTGATCGATTTCCGTCGTAGCGATGTTGCCGGTTGCCGAAGCCGCGCCGGTGGTGATGTCGGCCGTGCCATCGGACGTGTTGCTGCTGACCGACGCGCTGAGCACGATCAGATTGCCGGCGGCAAGAGGATCGCC
>CAZYXZ010000101.1:0-8079 GCA_964651395.1 uncultured Frankiaceae bacterium | reverse complement strand
TGGCCGGCATGGTGCTCGACCAGCAGATCCCCCTGGAGTGGGCGTTCAAGGGCCCGAAGCTGCTCGCCGACCGGCTCGGCGTCGAGCTCGACGCCGCCCCGGTCGCGGCCCTGGACCCGGAGGTCCTGGCCAAGGCCGCACAGGGGCCGCCCGCCGTCCACCGCTTCCCCGGTTCGATGGCCAAGCGCATCCAGCAGCTCGCCCAGCACCTCGTCGACGAGTACGACGGGGACGCGGCCGGCGTCTGGACCGGCGCGAAGACCGGCGAGGAGCTGCGCACGCGCGTGGCGGCCCTGCCCGGGTTCGGGGAGCAGAAGGCGCGCATCTTCGTCGCCCTGCTCGGCAAGCAGCTCGGCGTGCGCCCGAAGGGCTGGCGCGAGGCGGCTGGGCAGTTCGGCGAGGACGGCACCTACCGGTCGGTCGCCGACATCCGCGACGCCGACTCGCTGATCCAGGTGCGCGAGCACAAGAAGGAGATGAAGGCGGCCGCGAAGGCCGGTCAAGCGGCGGGGTAGTCCGCGTCGCTCGGGATGTCGGGCACGGCGCGCAGGCCGCGACGTCGCGACAGCCACAGCTGGAGGACGGCCAGCCCGCCGATCACCGCGACGACGGCGAGCACCAGCCCGGGCCGGGTGAAGGAGATGGCCACGGCGCCGAACGCGATCAGCGCGGACCAGAAGTAGACGATGAGCACCGCACGCCGGTGCGAGTGGCCGATCTCGAGCAGCCGGTGGTGGATGTGCTCCTTGTCCGGCGTGAACAGCGGCCGCCCGGCGCGCATGCGCCGGATGATCGTGAGCAGCAGGTCGACGAACGGGACGGCGAGGACGGCGACCGGCAGCAGGATCGGGACGAAGAACACCGGCAGGCGAGCCGACAGCGAGCCCACGTCGAGGTTGCTCGTGCCGCTCGTCGCAGCAGCGGCGAGCAGCAGGCCGATCAGCATCGAGCCCGAGTCGCCCATGAAGATGCGCGCGGGGTTGAAGTTGTGCGGCAGGAAGCCCACGCAGATGCCGGCCAGGGCGGCGCTGAACAGCGCGGCCGGCGTGAGCCGCTGCACCTGCTCGACGATCGCGAGCTGGTAGCTGTAGGCGAAGAAGGCGACCGCGGCGATGGCCACGACACCGGCGGCCAGGCCGTCGAGCCCGTCGATGAAGTTGATGGCGTTCACCATGAGGAGAGCGAGCAGGACGGTGACCACCGTCGCCATCTCCTTGGTCAGCGACAGCGTGCCCTGGCCCGGAACCCATACGTAGTAGAGCTGGACGCCGAGCAGCACCAGCAGCCCGGCGGAGAGCGCCTGGCCGGCCAGCTTGGTCAGCGCGTCCAGCCCCCAGCGGTCGTCGACGACCCCGAGCGCGCAGATGACGCCGCCGGCCGCGAGCACCGCGCCGATCTGCGACGTGTCCCGCAGGGCGACGGAGAGTGCGGGCAGTCGTTGCGCGACGAGCAGCGAGGCGACCAGGCCGCCGTACATGGCGACACCGCCGAGGCGGGGGGTCGGGATCGCGTGCACGTCACGGTCGCGCGGCTCGGCCATCGCGCCCCAGGCGAGGGCCACGCGCCGCGCGATCGGGGTGAGCAGGTACGTCACCGCGGCGGCGACGACGAAGACCAGCGCGTACTCGCGCACGGCGAACCGCTACCCGCGCGGAGTCAGGGCCGCGGGTACGCCGGCTGCCGGGCGACGAGCGCCCCGACACCGGCGGCGATGTCCGCGGCGCCGGATCCGTCCGCGTCCCGGACGGCGCGCGCCATCAGCCCGGCGACCTCCTTCATGTCCGTCTCGGCCATGCCCTGCGTCGTGACCGCAGGGGTGCCGACCCGGATGCCCGACGCCACCGCAGGGGGCTGCGGGTCGTACGGGATGGCGTTCTTGTTCAGCGTGATGCCGGCCCGGCCGCAGCGCTCCTCGGCGTCCTTGCCGGTGACGCCGACGTCGCGCAGGTCGACGAGCATGAGGTGCGTGTCGGTGCCACCGGCCACGATGCGCATGCCCTCGGCGGCGAGCCCGTCCGCGAGTGCGCGCGCGTTGGTGATGACCTGGGCGGCGTAGGTCTGGTACTCCGGCTCGGCGGCCTCCTTCAGCGCGACCGCCTTGCCGGCCACGCAGTGCATCAGCGGGCCGCCCTGCATCATCGGGAAGACCGCCTTGTCGATCTTCGCGGCGTACTCCTCCTTGCAGACGATCATGCCGCCACGCGGTCCGCGCAGGACCTTGTGCGTGGTGAAGCAGACGATGTCGGCGTAGGGCACGGGCGACGGGATGGCCTTCCCCGCGACCAGCCCGATGAAGTGCGCCGCGTCGCACATGAGCACCGCGCCGACCTCGTCGGCGATCGCGCGGAAGCTCTCGAAGTCGATCAGCCGCGAGTACGCCGTCGCGCCGCAGATGATCATCTTGGGCTTGTGCTCGACGGCCAGCGTGCGCACCTCGTCGAAGTCGATCAGCTCGGTGTCCTGGCGCACGCCGTAGGACACGACGTTGAACCACTTGCCGGAGAAGTTGACCTTCGACCCGTGCGTCAGGTGGCCGCCGTGCGGCAGCGACATGGCCAGCACCGTGTCGCCGGGCTGGAGGACGGCGCCGTACGCCGCGAGGTTGGCGCTCGCGCCGGAGTGCGGCTGCACGTTGGCGTGCTCCGCGCCGAAGAGCGCCTTCGCGCGGTCGATGGCCAGGTTCTCCGCGACGTCGACGACCTCGCAGCCGCCGTAGTAGCGGCGGCCGGGGTAGCCCTCGGCGTACTTGTTGGACAGTGTCGAGCCGACGGCGGCGAGCACGGCAGGCGACGTGAAGTTCTCGCTGGCGATGAGCTGGAGGCCGCCGCGCAGCCGGTCGAGCTCGCCGAGCACGACGCCCGCGATCTCCGGGTCGACGCGCTCGAGCGCGGACCAGTCCGGGCCCCAGAACGGTGCGTCAGCCATGCCGGTCCTCCTCGATCTCCGTGATCAGCGCGACCCGCCGCGCGTGCCGGCCGCCTTCGAACGCGGTCCCGAGGAAGGTGGCCAGGGCGGCCTCGGCCACCCCTTCGCCGAGGACCCGCGCGCCCAGGCACAGGACGTTCGCGTCGTTGTGAGCACGACTGTAGTGCGCGGTGAACTGGTCGTGGACGACGGCCGCCCGGATGCCCGGCACCTTGTTGGCCGCGATCGAGATGCCGATGCCGGTGCCGCACACGAGCAGGCCGCGGTCGGCGCGGCCCTCCGCGACGGCGGCGGCCACCTGCGCGCCGTAGTCGGGGTAGTCGACGCTCTCGGCCGAGTCGGTGCCGAAGTCGACGACCTGGTACCCGGCCTCGGCCGCCAGCCGGGCCAGCCTGGCCTTGAGCTCGAATCCGCCGTGGTCCGCGCCGACCGCGATAGTGCGGCGTCCTTCGTCCGGCGCCGGCAGCGCCTGCGGGTCACTCATGGGACACGACCTCCTCGCTCACGCCCGCCAGCGCGGCGATCACCGGCCGCAGGGCGGTGAAGATCTGCTCGCCGCACGCGTCGAAGACCGCCTGGTCGGCGCCGTACGGGTCGGCGATGTCGTCCTCCTCCGGCGGCACCCGGCTGCTCCCGCGACGCAGCGACGTGGCGTGCACCACGTCACGCGCGCGGTCGGCCGGCGGACCGGCCGGGACCGGTCCAGCCGTGCTGAGCAGGCGGGCGAACTCGCGGATGGTGAAGGTGCGACCGGCGGCGCGCGGCATGAGCTTCGTGACCTCGCCACGCTGGCGCCGGGTGGCGGTGAGGACCAGGTCTGCCGCCTCGACCATGTCGGCGACGAGCAGGCGGGCCCGGAACTCCGCCGACGGGATGCCGGCCGCTGCGAGCACCGCCGCGGCCGGCTCGTTGATCGGCCAGTCGCTCAGGCCGCTCGTCCCGGCGCTGTGCACACGGAAGGCACGCGCCCGGTCGCCGAGCAGCCGCGCGAGCTCGACGCTCGTGAACAGCTCGGCCATCGGCGAGCGGCAGATGTTGCCCATGCACACGAAGAGCAGGTCGAACGGCTCGCCGCTGCGGCGCTCGTCAGTCGGCAAGGGTGCCCCCCAAGACGTCGGTCAGCGACTCGCGCGACACCGCGCCCAACCGGAGCAGCCGCGGCTGCTCGCCGGTGAGGTCGACGATGCTCGACGGTACGGCGTCCGGCGTGGGTCCGCCGTCGAGATAGACCGCGACCTGGTCGCCGAGCTGCTCCTGGGCGGTCCTCGCCGTGGACGGCGGAGGGCTGCCGTGCCGGTTGGCGCTGGAGACGGCCAGCGGGCCGGTGCTGCCGAGCAGCTCCAGCGCCACCGGGTGCAGCGGCATCCGGACGGCGACCGTGCCGCGGGTCTCGCCGAGGTCCCACGCCAGTCCGGTCGCCGCGGGCAGGACGAGCGTGAGCGGACCCGGCCAGAACGCCGCGATCAGGTCGTTGGCGGCCTCCGGCAGCGCATCCACCAGGCCGTTCACGGTGCGCCAGCTGGCCACCAGCACGGGGACCGGTGTGTCCCGCCCGCGCCCCTTGGCGCTGAGCAACCGTCGTACGGCGGTCGGCGAGAAGGCGTCGGCGGCGACGCCGTAGACCGTGTCCGTGGGCAGCACCACGAGCTCGGCCGCGCTGATCGTGCCTGCCGCGTCGGCCAGCCCGCGCTCGCGCTGGGCCTCGTCCGCGCAGTCGTAGAGCCGGCTCACTGGCCGGCCTTGCGTGCCGTGCTCATCGCTCGCTCCGCCGAGCAGTCGCGAAGCGCGGCCGACCGGCCAGGTCGAGGTGGTCGGCGATGTCCGTGAAGCCCTGCGCATGCAGCAGCGACGGGACCACCTCGCCCTGCCGGTCGGAGTGCTCGACCACGAGCACACCGCCCGGGCGCAGCAGCCGCAGCGCGGTCGTGGCCACGGCCCGGATGACCCCGAGGCCGTCCGGCCCGGCGACGAGCGCGACGCGGGGGTCGTGGTCGCGCACCTCGGGCTGGACGTGCTCGATCTCGTCGTCGGCGACGTACGGCGGGTTGGACACCACGGCGTCGACCTGGCCGTCCAGCCGCGACAGCGCGACGGCGACGTCTTCGAGGTGAAACGTCACCTCCGGGTCCCCCGCCGCGGCCCGGGTCTTGCCGTTGCGCCGCGCCCATTCGAGGGCACCGGGGTCGACCTCGACGGCGTGCACCTTCACCGACGGGATCTCGTTGGCCAGCGACAGGGCGAGTGCGCCGGACCCGGTGCAGAGGTCGACGACGATCGGGTACAGCGACTTCATCGCCTTCACCGCGTCGATCGCCCAGCCGGCCACGACCTCCGTCTCCGGGCGCGGGATGAACACGCCGGGGCCGACCTCGAGGTCGATGTGCCGGAAGCCGAGGCTGCCCGTGATGTGCTGCAGCGGCTCGCGGTCGGCCCGGCGCGCGACGAGCGCGTCGAACCGGTCGAGCGCCTCCGGGTCGTACGCGGTCACGGTGACCAGCTGCGACCGGCTCACGCCGAGGCAGTGCGCCGCGAGCTGTTCCGCGTCCCAGCGCGGGCTCTCGATGCCGGCCGCAGCCAGCTTGCGCGTCGCGATGCCGAGGACTTCCTGCAGCTTCTCAGGCATCGTCGCCAGCTCCCCTGCTACCACCATCGCTGGCGGCCATCCGCTCCGCGTTGTCGGCGTCGATGAGCGCCTGGATGAGTGCGTCGAGGTCGCCGTCGAGCACCTGGTCGAGGTTGTAGGCCTTGTAGCCGACCCGGTGGTCCGAGATGCGGTTCTCCGGGAAGTTGTACGTGCGGATCCGCTCGGACCGGTCGACGGTGCGCACCTGGCTGCGCCGCTCCGCGGAGGCGGCCGCCTGCTGCTCCTCGATCGCCTGCGCGAGCAGGCGGGCGCGCAGGATGCGCATCGCCGCCTCCTTGTTCTGCAGCTGGCTCTTCTCGTTCTGGCAGCTGACCACCGTGTTGGTCGGCACGTGCGTGATGCGCACGGCCGAGTCGGTGGTGTTGACGCTCTGCCCGCCGGGGCCCGTGGAGCGGTAGACGTCGATGCGCAGGTCGTTGGGGTCGATCGTCACGTCGACCTCCTCTGCCTCGGGCAGCACGAGGACGCCCGCGGCACTGGTGTGGATGCGTCCCTGGCTCTCGGTGGCCGGCACTCGTTGCACGCGGTGCACGCCCCCCTCGTACTTCAGGCGACGCCACACGCCGCTGTTCTTCGCCTTCACCGCGACGGAGACGTCCTTGTGGCCGCCCAGGTCGGACGGCGTCGCGTCGAGGATCTCCGTCTTCCAGCCCTGCCGCTCGGCGTAGCGCAGGTACATGCGCAGCAGGTCGCCCGCGAACAGCGCCGACTCGTCTCCGCCCTCTCCGGCCTTGACCTCGAGGATGACGTTCTTGTCGTCGTTGGGGTCGCTCGGGACGAGCAGAGTGCGCAGCCGGTCGGTGATCTCGGCGAGGCTGGCCTCGAGCGAGGTGACCTCGTCCCGGAAGCTCGCGTCCTCGGCGGAGAGCTCCTTGGCCGCGGCGATGTCGCCCTCGGTGGCGCGGAACGCCTGGTAGGCCTCGACGATCGGGGTGAGCTCGGCGTAGCGGCGGCCGAGCTCGGCCGCCTTCTTCTGGTCCCCGTGGATCGACGGGTCACCGAGCTGGCGCTCGAGCTCGGCGTGCTCTGTGACGATCTCTTCGAGCTTGTCGAACACGGGCGCGCTCTCAGGCTAGGGAGGGACGGGACGGTGCTGCCGCTGGGGGCGGCGGTCCCGGTCGCTAACCCTTCGTGGCGTCGCGCTTGCCGTAGCGGCGCTCGAACTTCTCGACGCGACCGCCCACGTCCATGATCTTCTGCTTGCCCGTGTAGAACGGGTGGCACTTCGAGCAGACGTCGGCGTGGATGTTGTCCACGGTGCTGCGTGTCTGGAAGGTCTCGCCGCACGTGCAGGTCACCGTGCAGTCGACGTAGTCGGGGTGCAGGCCGGGCTTCACGTTGGTCCTCTTCTCGGGTGGCTGCGCCAGGTCGCCGGGCATGGCTGCAGGGCGGGAACCGGCGCGCAGAACAGTGATTCTGCCACACTCCCGCGCATGCAGATCCTGTACGTGGCCGAGGCCACGGCCTACGGCGGCCGCAACGGCCGGGTGACCAGCAGCGACGACCGGCTCGACGTGCAGGTCGTGCCGCCACCCGAGCTCGGTGGCACCGAGGACGAGGGCACCAACCCCGAGCAGCTCTTCGCCGGCGGCTACGCCGCCTGCTTCATGAGCGCCATGTCCCTCGTCGCTCACCGCATGAAGGTCGACACGACCGGCGCGACGGTGACGGCCAAGGTGAACCTCGGCAAGGTGCCCGAGGAGGTCTCGTTCCACCTCGCCGTGGAGCTCGTGGTGGACCTGCCGAACGCCGAGCGCGAGCAGGCGGTCGCGCTCGTCGAGCGCTCCCACCAGGTCTGCCCCTACTCGAACGCGACCCGCGGGAACATCGACGTCACGCTGACCGTCACATAGGGCCGCTGGGGTCGGCCTTTGCGCCTATTCCCCGCCTGTCGTCTTCTGGATCTGCATCAGGAACTCGACGTTGCCCTTGGTGCTCTTCATCTTGTCGATGAGCAGCTCCAGGGCCGGGCCGGTCTCCAGGGCGTGCAGCACGCGCCGCAGCTTCCAGGTGATCGCCAGCTCCTCGGCACCCATGAGGATCTCTTCCTTGCGGGTACCCGAGGCGTCGACGTCGACGGCCGGGAAGATGCGCTTGTCCGCGAGCTTCCGGTCGAGCTTGAGCTCCATGTTCCCGGTGCCCTTGAACTCCTCGAAGATGACCTCGTCCATGCGGGAGCCGGTCTCGACCAGCGCCGTCGCCAGAATGGTCAGCGAGCCACCGTTCTCGATGTTGCGCGCGGCGCCGAAGAACCGCTTCGGCGGGTAGAGCGCGGTCGAGTCGACACCACCGGAGAGGATGCGGCCGGAGGCCGGGGCCGCAAGGTTGTACGCGCGGCCGAGCCGGGTGATCGAGTCGAGCAGCACGACGACGTCGTGGCCCAGCTCCACCAGGCGCTTCGCGCGCTCGATGGACAGCTCCGCGACGATCGTGTGGTCCTCGGCCGGCCGGTCGAAGGTCGAGGCGATGACCTCGCCCTTCACCGAGCGCTGCATGTCGGTGACCTCTTC
>CAZYXZ010000100.1:0-8168 GCA_964651395.1 uncultured Frankiaceae bacterium | reverse complement strand
GAGGATCTGGCCGATCGCCTGGCTCTTCTCGCCCAGGCTGAGCGCGCGCGTCGCGATCTGGTTCACGCTGGAGGAGATCTGGTCCATGGACGCGACGCTGCGCGTCACCGCCTCCTGACCCTGCTCGGCGTAGCTCAGCGTCTGCGAGGCGAACTGCGCGACGGCGCCCGCGGTGTCGGCGATCTGCGCGGCGGTGGCGGCCAGCTCCTCGAGCGTGGCGGTCGTCTCCGACACCGCGCTGGACTGCTCCGTCGCGCTGCTCGCGTGCTCCTCCGCCGTGCCGAGCAGCTCTCCTGCGCTGGAGGCGATCTGCTCACCGCTCGTGCGGATCTTCGCGACCAGCGAGCGCAGCGCACCGAGCGTCTCGTCGAAGGCCGAGCCGAGGGACTGCAACGCCGCGTCGTCGGTCTGCACGTTGATCGAGCCGCCGGCCAGGTCGCCCGCCGCGGCCTTGGCCAGGACGCCCGAGATCAGACCCACGCCCTCGCCGAGCTTGCCCCGCTCCTCCTCCGCGCGCAGCTGGAGCTCCTTGAGCTGCTCGGCGAGCAGTGAGGCGTACCACGCGATGATCGGAATGATGACCGCGGCGAAGACGACCGAGCCACGGTTCTCCGGCGTCAGGGTGTCCGCGATGAGCGACGAGACCACGACACTCGCCGAGCCGAGGAAGCCGAGCGCGATCGTCGCGACAGCGGGCTGCTGCATCGCGGCCGTGATGACGGTGAACACGAAGAACATCCAGTACGCGCGCTCGATGCCCCCGGTGATCGAGCACAGCCAGGTCACCGCGAGCGAGGCGAAGACCATGCCGACCAAGCCCTCGATCTGCGACGCGGTCTTGCCGGTGCTGCGCATGTGGAAGTACTGGAACGTGTAGTACACGGACGCCAGCGCGTCGGACGCCACGATCGCCCAGAAGATCCACGGCTCCAGCAGCGGCTTGTCCTGCCCGAACTGCTCGAGGGACAGCGCGGCGACGAGACCGGCGCCGCTGATCCAGGCGGCGTACATCCCGATCTGCTCGAACCGGCGCTTCATCGTGATCTCGGACACGGACATGGCTCACCCCTCGCGCCGAGCATAGGGCAAGGCCTGACGCCCCGTCAGGAGTTCGGGCGGGTCACCCCTGGTACGGACCCTTGCCCTGTGCCGAGCCGGTCATGAGCACGCCGCCGGGCGCGGTGAGGATGCACTTCACGGCGCGACCGCCGTCGAGCTTCCACGAGCTGCGCAGGGGCAGCAGCATCGACAGCCCGTAGCCGCCGCCCCCCTGCGACTGCCCGCCGAGGAAGGCGCCGATGAGCTTGGCGCACTGCTCCTCCGCCTTGTTCGCCACGTTGTCCTCGCCGGGGTAGTCCGTGTCCGGCATGTCGAAGACGGCGAAGATCTGGCCCGCGTGCGGCCGGTCGCACGGCGTGACGTCGACCGAGTCGACCTCGCCGGTGCCGAGCGAGCTGAGGCAGTCCCCGGCGCGCAGGACGGTGATTCCGGACTCCCCTTCGGCGGTGACGTTGCCGCTCGAGTCTCGCTTGGCGTTGTCGAGACTGCTGATCCAGCCCACGAGCAGGAAGAAGGCGATCAGCCCACCGCCGATCAGCGCCTTGGCCTTGCCGGTGTCGTACCACTTGACCTGCGCCGGCAGCGGCGCGTAGCCCGGCGCCCAGCCACCCGCAGGCTGTCCCGGCATGCCCGGGGGTCCCCACCCGCCGGGCGCGGAGGGGGCGGCCGGAGCCGGCCACGCCGACGGGGCGTCCGGAGCGCCGTACGCCGGGGCGGCGGGAGCAGCCGGCGCCCCGGCGAACGCAGGAGCGAACGCCGACGTCCCCGCCATCTCGTCGATCGGCGCGGGCGGGTCCCATCCTCCGGAGGAGGGCACCGCGGCCGGCATGGGCGGCAGGAGGGCAGCGGCCGGCGGCTCCACCGGGCGGGACGCGTGCGGCGTCGGGTCAGGCCAGCAGTACCACTGACCGTCGCTCGCCTGGTACCAGTCGCCGTCGGCGAGCCCATAGGAGTTGCTCATGGCAGGCCCCCCAGCCCCGCGCCCCCCTGGCGCTGGACCTATTTTCTCCCATGCGCCGCGGATTACCTGCCTTGGAAGTCCCCGCAGGTCAGGTCGATCGGCGGGTGGGTGACGCTCTGCCCCCCGGCGGTGAACGACCGGACGACCGCGCGACCGCGACCGAGGTACTTGGCGTCGAAGACGATCGAGTGGTTCGTCGTCAGCGTCGCGTCGGAGGCGACCGGCTCGTAGCGAGAGTTGTCGGCCACCATGTCACCGCCGCCGGTCAGTATCTCGCCGGGCAGGCTGTAGTACACCTCGGTGGTGGACGGCAGGTCGGTCGTCCATGTCGCGCGGATCTTGTACTGCTCGTTGTTCTCGTACGTGCAGGGGCTGGTCTGCGGCTGGAACACCGGACCCGACGTGATGGTCGGCGGCGTCACCGACGACCAGCGTCGGGCCAGCGCGTCGAAGGCCAGCGACGTATAGCGCATGTAGGGCGAGCCCTTGACCACCGCGCCGGCGACCCCCCACCACTCGGCGGCGTTGGGCCCGTCCGGCGAGTTGTTGATTGCCTCTGGATAGACGTCGTGCACCAGCCCGCCACCCGGAACGCCGCCGCAGAAAAGCGAGCACTTGTTCCACATGTCGGAGAACATGAAGAACGTCGCTCCGGCGGCATCGTCCCCGTGTGCCACGATGCGGTCCCAGGCGGTCGCGAAGTAGTCGGCCTGTGCGACCTGGTACTCACCGCTCGAGTGCGGCGGCTCCAGCCCGCCGACCGTCCGGCACGGACCGCTGGTGCCGGGGACTCCCGCAAGGGTGTTCAGGCACCAGATCCGGTCCACGCCCATCTCCGTGAAGACCTTCGGCCGGGCGGCGTCCCATGTGCTGAGCTGGTCGAGCATCGCGTCGAAGGCCGCGACCCCAGCCGGGAAGTGCAGCGACGGGTACCAGTTAACGCCCCAGACCTCCAGCGCAGGGATGTTGAACTGCATCCCGCCGGCCCAGCTGTTGCAGCAGATGGTCACGCCGACGAGGTGGTTGGGGTCGGCGGCCTTCACGTCCACCATGAGCTGGTTGAGCAGGCTGACCTGTCCGCCGTTGACGCCGAAGATCGCGTTTCGGCAGCCGTCGAGGTCCGGCCCCTCGCCGCAGATGAGCTCCCACTCGTTGCCGAGCAGCCACATGAGCGTCGCCGGGTGGTTCTTGAACCGCGCCACCGCTTGGTCGACGGTGATCTTGTACTCCTCCATGTAGCCGGGGATGTTGGGCCGCCCAGCCGGGTTGGAGATGGTCCAGATGACGCCGATGCCCTGCGCCCACAGGGCGTCGAGACAGTCGAACTCCGCCTGCGGGTTCACCAGCTCCGAGCCGCCGGTCGGCGTCCACCAGATGCGCAGGGCGTTCACGCCTGCGCCGGCCAGGAGCTTCGCGTCGTTCACACACGCGACCGGGTCGTCCGCGAACGCCATCAGCGGCCAGGTGGCATTGACGTCGGTCGTGTAGTTGTAGCCCTTCACGACGAACGGCTGCCCGTCGACCAGGATGTTCCGCCCCGAGGTCGTCACTACACGAGGGCCCGCGGCCTGCGCCGCCGGGATCAGCGTCGCGACGGCGAACAGCAGGCAGATGGCGCCGAGGAGCGAGAACCGCTTCTTCATCTAGAGGTCGCCGCAGGTGATGTCGACGGGCGGGTGGGAGACGCTCTGGCCGGTCGCGGTGAACGACCGGATGATGACCCGGCCCCGGCCGAGAGTGGTGTCGAACGCGATCGAGTGGTTCGTCGTCAGCGTCGCGTCGGAGGCCACCGGCTCGTACTGCGAGTTGTCCGCGATCATGTCGCCGCCCCCGTTGGCCGTCTGGCCGGGGATGCTGTAGTAGACCTCGCTGGTCGTGGGCAGGTCGGTCGTCCAGGTCGCGCGGATCCGGTACTGCTGGCCGCCGTCGTACGTGCACGGGCTGGTGCGCGGCACGTACGTCGGGCCGGACGTGATGGTCGGGATGGCCGCCGCGGACCACCGCCGGGCCAGCTCGTCGAAGGCCATCGTGGTCACGCGGGTGTACGTCGCGCCGAACGGCACGGAGTGCGCGACGCCCCACCACTCGGCGGCCGCCGGGCCGTCCGCCGCGTGCGCGATGCCCTCGGGGTAGACGTCGTGGGTGAACGGCGTGCCCACCCCACCGCAGAGCAGGGAGCACTTGTTCCACATGTCGGAGAACATGAAGAAGGTCGCGCCGGTCACGTCGTCGCTGTGGGCGACCATGCTGTCCCACGCGGTCGTGAAGTAGTCGGACTGCGTCTTCGGGTACTCGCCGCTGGTCTGCGGGGGCGTGCGCCCGCCGGCCGTCTTGCACGGGCCGTTGGTGCCGTCGACGGCAATCGACCGGATGCACCAGAAGCGGTCGACGCCGAGCTCGGTGAAGATCTTCGGCCGGTCGGGGTCCCAGACGCTGAGGTGGTCGAGCGTGTTCTCGAAGTTCGTCACCCCGGCCGCGTAGTGCAGCGACGGGTACATGTTGATGCCCCAGACCTCGAGGGCCGGCAGGTTGTAGTGCATGGCCCCGTTCGTCGCGCCGCAGCAGACCGTGGTCCCGACCAGGTGGTTGGGATCGAGCGCCTTGATGTGCTCGAGCATCGGGTTGAGGATGCCGACCGCCCCGCCCTGCGTGCCCATGGTCTCGGCGCGGCAGCCCAGGTCGGCCGCCGGGGCGTTGCCGCAGCGCAGCTCCCACTCGTTGCCGACCAGCCACATGAGCGTCGCCGGGTGGTTCTTGAACCGCTCGATGCCGATGTCGGCGAGAGCCTGGTAGGTCTCCATGAAGCCGGGCACGTTGGGCCGCCCACCGGGTGCGGCGAGGGTCCAGATGACACCGATGCCCTCGGCCCAGAGCGCGTCCAGACAGGCGAGCTCGTCGGCCTGCGTGGTGGTGGCACCGGTCATGGACCACCAGATCCGGATCGTGTTGACGCCGCCGCCTGCGAGCAGCTTGGCGTCGTTGCGGCACGCCTCGGGGTCGGAGGCGAAGGCCATGACCGGCCAGGTCCGGGTCGCGTCGGTCGTGTAGTTGTAGCCCTTGACCGTGTAGGGCTGGCCGTCGACGAGGATCGATCGCCCGGAGGCGGTGACGACCCGCGGGCCGGCGGCCTGCGCGGCCGGGACGAGAGGCGAGAGCGCCGCCACCATTGCAACCGCAGCGAGCAACGACCACTTCTTCATCGAGTCCCCCGAGCCGATGCCGGATACCTGGCCGGTAGGTAAGTTATCCTTCCGCACGAACCGCTGTCCAGCACTACCTGCGCACTACTTGACTGAGTCAAGTATCATGCGGCACATGGCGGTGGCGGCCGAGTACGGCGCGATCC
Source organism: uncultured Frankiaceae bacterium (assembly GCA_964651395.1). Classification (GTDB taxonomy): domain Bacteria; phylum Actinomycetota; class Actinomycetes; order BP-191; family BP-191; genus CAZYXZ01. Next base: position 2,802 of record CAZYXZ010000100.1, on the reverse strand, counting down.
AGCAGGCGCTCGAGACGCTGTTCCGCCGCAACGCGAGCCGTCGGGTGCACGCGCGCCAGGCCGAGGCGGCCGGTGTCGACCTCTCCCCGCCCGCGGCGCTCCTCCTGCGGCGGATCTGCGGGGACGGCCCGCTCACCATGGGCGAGCTCGCCCGGCTCGCGGGAATGGACCCCGGGGCGACGGCGCGAGGGGTGGGCGTCCTGGAGAAGGCCGCCCTGGTCCGGCGTACGCCGAGCCGTGACGACGGGCGTGTCACCCACGTCGCGGCCACCCCGCAAGGGCAGGCGGTACGCCGCACGCTCACCGCCGTCACGCACACGCACCTCGCCGACGTGCTGGCCGACTGGACGCCGGCCGACCGCGCGGACTTCGCCCGGCTGCTCGAGCGCTTCGTCGAGGACCTGCGCGTGACGCCGTACCGGCCCGCGGGAGGGAGTCGCTGATGCCACGCATCGAGTACGCCGGGAGCGTGCACGACGAGGAGGAGGTGACCGCCGTCCTCGAGGTGCTCCGCGGCGGCCCGACCGCGCTGCGGATCGGCAAGAACGTGCGCGCCTTCGAGCGCGGCATCGCCGAGCTGTTCGGCAAGGCACGCGGCGTGATGTGCAACAGCGGCAGCTCGGCGCTCTACCTGGCCGTCGAGCTGCTCGGCCTGTCCCCCGGCGACGAGGTCGTCACGTCACCGCTCACCTTCTCGACCGATCTCGCACCGCTGGTCCGCGCCGGCCTCGTGCCGGTCTTCGTCGACGTCGAGCCGAACACCTACAACCTCGACGTCACGGCCGTGGAGGAGATGGTCGGGCCGCGCACCAGGGCGCTGCTGGTGCCGAACCTCATCGGGAACGCGCCGGACTGGGACGCGCTGCGTGCGCTGGCGGACCGGCACGGGCTCCAGGTCGTCGAGGACTCCTGCGACGCGCTCGGCCTGAGGCTGCGCGGCACGCCGACCGGCACCCGGTCCGACATCACGGTCACGAGCTTCGCGCTCTCGCACATCATCACGGCGGCCGGCACCGGGGGGATGGTCTGCCTCGACGACGACGCCTTGCTCGACCGCTGCCTGCTGCTGCGGCGATGGGGCCGGCGCAGCGAGGTGCAGCTGTTCGGCACGACCAAGGGCGTGGACCGCCGCTTCTTCTCCGACGTGGACGGCCTCGAGTACGACAACCTGTTCATCTTCGACGAGGTGGGCTGGAACCTCGAGCCCTCGGAGCTGTCCGCCGCCTTCGGGCTCGTGCAGCTGCGCAAGCTGACCGCCAACCTCGCCCGCCGGCGCCGCAACGCCGAGCGCCTGGCCACGGCGCTGGCCGCCTTCCCCGACGTCTTCGTCCTGCCGGTCACGACGCCGGAGCTCGACACGGCCTGGCACATGTTCCCGTTCCGGATCCGCCCGCAGTCGGGCATCCGGCGCGCCGACCTCCAGCAGCACATGGAGGCGGCCGGCATCGACACCCGCATGGTGTGGACCGGCAACGCGCTGCGCCAGCCGGCGTTCAAGGGCATCGCGCACCGGGCGCCCGAGGCCGGGCTGCCCAACGCGGACGCCGTCATGGAGCAGGGCCTGATCCTCCCCGTGAACCACGGGATCGACGACGACGGCATGGCCTACATCGGCGAGACCCTCGACGCGTTCCTGGCCGGGCGCGCATGACCGACCGGCTGACCCTCGTCTCCGCCGACTGCCACGCCGGCGCGAGCATGGACACCTATCGCGAGTACCTCGAGCGCGAGTACCTCGACGAGTACGACCGCTGGCGCGCGAAGTACGCGAACCCGTTCCGCGACCTGCAGGGCGACGGCCGCACGCGCAACTGGGACGGCGAGCGGCGGCTCGCCGAGCAGGAGGCCGACGGCGTCGTCGCCGAGGTGGTCTTCCCCAACACCGTGCCGCCGTTCTTCCCGACCGGCGCGCTGATCGCGCGGCCGCCCTCGACAGAGAGCTACGCGCTGCGCCTGGCCGGCCTGCGCGCGCACAACCGGTGGCTGGCCGACTGGTGCGCGACCGCGCCCGGACGGCGCGCCGGTGTCGCACAGATCTTCCTCAACGACGTCGACGACGCGATCGACGACGTCCGCTGGGCGAAGGAGCACGGGCTGCCGAGCGTGCTGCTCCCGACCCTGCCGCCGGACGTGAAGCACATCGCCCCACTGCACTCCCCGGCGTACGACGAGCTGTGGGCCGTGTGCCAGGACCTCGACGTCGTCGTCACCAACCACGGTGGCGGCGGCCTGCCCGACTACGGCCCCTATCCCGCCGCCGGGTTCCTGTGGATCGCGGAGGCGTCCTTCTTCTCGCGTCGCGCGCTGACCCAGCTGCTGGTCAGCGGCGTCTTCGAGCGGTTCCCGCGGCTGCGGCTGGTGCTGACCGAGCAGGGCTGCTCGTGGGTGCCCGGACTGCTGTCGATGCTCGACGGCTACCACGCGCAGATGCGCACCGGCCGGATCGGCGAGCTGAAGTACGCGCCGGAGGACGTGCTTCCGCTGGCGCCGTCGGAGTACTTCGGGCGCAACGTGTGGGTCGGCTGCTCGTTCCCGTCGCCCAAGGAGGCGGCGGCCCGGCACGAGATCGGCGTGGACCGCTTCCTCTGGGGCAGCGACTACCCGCACAACGAGTCCACCTACCCGTACACGCGCGAGGGCCTGCGACACGCGTTCGCCGGCACGCCGCGCGACGAGCTCCAGCAGGTGCTGGCCGGCAACGCGGCCGCGGTCTACGGCTTCGACCTCGACGCGCTGGCCCCGGTCGCGGCGCGAGTGGGTCCGACGTACGACGAGCTCAGCGTGCCGCTCGACGCGATCCCG
>CAZYXZ010000099.1:0-8284 GCA_964651395.1 uncultured Frankiaceae bacterium | reverse complement strand
CCGCGCTCTCCGCCATGAAGTGCACGCCGCAGAAGACGACGTAGTCGGCGGTGTCGCGCTCGGCGGCCTGCTGCGCGAGCTTGTACGAGTCGCCGGTCACGTCGGCGAACTGGATGACCTCGTCGCGCTGGTAGTGGTGGCCGAGGATCAGCAGCCGCTCGCCCAAGGCGGCCTTGGCCGCTCTGGCCCGCTCGACCAGGTGCGGGTCGGACGCCGGGGGCAGGTCGCCGGGGCACACGGTGCCGCGCTCGCTGCGCAGCAGGGACTCCGCGCCGAGCAGGAAGACCGGGTTGGCCGGCGTGGCCGTCGTCACCCTGCAATCGTTTCACAGGGGTGGCCGGGTATCCTGGGGCGGCGGGAAGCACCGGAGCCACTGGTGCGTTGCGCCTGATGCATCCCCGACCACGACCCCTGGAGCGCCCCGACCATGTCCGAGACCACGGTCACCGAGACCGCTGTCACTGAAACGGCGGCGGCACCGGCCACCACCGGTGTCCTGCTGACCGACCCCGCCGCGGCCAAGGTCAAGAGCCTGCTCGAGCAGGAGGGCCGCACCGACCTGGCCCTGCGCATCGCCGTCCAGCCCGGCGGCTGCTCGGGGCTGCGCTACCAGCTCTTCTTCGACGAGCGTTCTCTCGACGGCGACACCGTGACCGACTTCGACGGCGTCAAGGTCGTCGTGGACCGCATGAGCGGCCCGTACCTCGGCGGCGCGAAGATCGACTTCGTGGACACGATCGAGAAGCAGGGCTTCACGATCGACAACCCGAACGCCGGCGGCAGCTGCGCCTGCGGCGAGTCCTTCCACTAACCGCTCGGCTCAGCCGGTCGGCTTCGGCGTCTCCTGCGGGGGAGCCGGGTCGACCTGCGACGGCGGTGGCGGGGCGTCCGTGCCGCCCGCGCCCGGGTCGTAGCCCGGCGCGCCGCTGCCCTCACCGGTGCCGGGCTTGGTCTCCGGGCCCGGTGACGGCGTCGCGAAGTACTCCTCCGACAGCGCGACCACCGGCAGCTCACCGGAGTTGTCGGTGCTGAACAGCCACGTCGGCACCAGGTACGCCGCGCCGCTGTCGTCCAGCGCCGGTCCGAACATCAGGCCGAGGCGGACACCGGTCACCGTCACGGTCCGTGTCTCCCCCGCGCCGCACTCCGGTGTCTCGGGAGCGCACGCGATGTCGATCATCGGCTGCGGCTGGTCCTTCAGCTTGTCGAACGCCGCCTGCGCCTCGATGAGCGGGTAGTTGTCGACCGCCTCGGCCGCGCCGAGCCAGCCGTTCGCGTAACGCACCTTCGGGCCGAGCTCGACCGACACGTACGTCGTCCAGCCGATCGTCGGCAGGTCGTCCACCACCGGGTCGGCCTGGACGTCCCACGCGCCGTAGCCCTTCGTGGCCGTGACCTTCGGGTTGACCAGGCCGGTCGCCTCGATCACCTTGCCGGCCGTCGCACGCGACTCCTGCTCGGACGGGGCCGGCGGCTCGGGCGGCGGCGACGGCGCCTCGCACGGAGCGGGAGCGGCACAGCGCGCGTTCTCCGGGCACTTCTCCGGCGGGGGCGGCGGACACTCGTAGGCCGGCTCGGTCGTGGCCTCCCGGCTGGACACCGTGCCGCTGGAAGCACTGCCGCCGCCGCTGGTCGCGACGCAGCCCGGTGTGTCGCGGGGGCTGTCGGCCGGCGCCTCGGCCGGCATGTCGCGCGGGGCGTCGCTGGAGCTCACGGGCTGGTCCGGCGGAGCGGGCTTGCCTTCAGGCGAGGAATAGCACTCCGGCGCCGGGCCGAAGTACCACGGCCGGCCGGGACCGTCGGAGACCACCAGCTGGTGCTTCGTGTCGGAGACCTTCCAGCCCTCCTCGGTGTGCACCGGTACGCCGGTCAGGCCGAGCGCGCGGGCCAGCCGCTCGACGTCGGTGAGCTTCGCGGCGCCGCGCGGCAGCTCGTAGGCGTTGCCGTGGTCCGGGAGGTCGGAGGGGAACGGGCCGGACTGCTTGTACTCGGTGCGACCACCGGGGTAGGGCATCGCGCCGGGAGCGCGCTTCGAGTCGGCGGACATCGCCGAGGCGTTCTCGGCCGCGCCGCCGGAGCCGGCCAGGCCGAGCGCGGGCAGCTTGCGGGGCGTTCGCGTCCCTCCGCCGATCTGCGCGAGCCCGTAGGCGCCGAGGATGACGGCCAGGACGACGGCGAGGGTCGCCGCGGGGGCGAGCCAGCTGCGGCGTGCGGTCATGGGAACGCTCCTCGGGACGGCGGGTCTTCGCTGCTGGGACGCGACCGGAGCCGCGACGGTTCCCTTACTGTGGACCCATGGCACGAACGACTGAGGCGTTTCTGGTCGGCGGAGTGCGCACACCCATGGGCAAGTACGGCGGACAGCTGGCCGGCGTCCGTCCGGACGACCTCGCGGCGCTCGTCGTCGCGGCGGTGGTCGAGCGCTCGGGCGTGCCGGCCGACGTCGTCGACGAGGTCATCCTCGGCGCGGCGAACCAGGCCGGCGAGGACAACCGCAACGTCGCGCGCATGGCCGTGCTGCTCGGCGGGCTGCCGGCCGAGACCCCCGGCTACACCGTCAACCGCCTCTGCGCGAGCGGGCTCACCGCCGTCACGACCGCGGCGGCGCTGGTCCGTTCCGGCGAGGCGGACGTCGTCGTCGCCGGCGGCGTCGAGTCGATGACCCGCGCGCCGTACGTGATGAACAAGCCGGGCACGCCATGGGCGAAGGCGCCGGAGATCTTCGACACCTCGCTGGGGTGGCGGTTCACGAACCCGTTGATGGCGGAGCGCTGGTCGACGCTGCCGATGGGGGAGTGCGCTGAGGAGATCGCCGCGGTCGACGGCATCAGCCGAGCCGACTCCGACGCCTTCGCCGTACGCAGCCATGAGCGGGCCACGGACGCGCAGAAGTCGGGCCGCTTCGACGCCGAGCTGATCGCGGTAGAGACGCCGCAGGGCCTCGTCGAGCAGGACGAGGGACCGCGACCGGGGTCGACGGTCGAGAAGCTCGCGACGCTGAAGCCCGCGTTCCGTGCGGGCGGTGTGGTCACGGCCGGGTCGGCGTCGCCGCTGTCCGACGGCGCCGCGGCGCTCGTGGTCGCGAGCGAGGCCGCGGTCGAGCGCCACGGACTCGCGCCGCGGGCGCGGGTGGTCAGCACCGGCAGTGCGGGTGTCGACCCCCGGCTCATGGCCACCGGGCCGGTGCCGGCGACGGAGAAGGCGCTCGCGCGGGCCGGGTGGTCGGTCGGCGACCTCGACGCCGTCGAGATCAACGAGGCGTTCGCCGTACAGGTCCTCGCGTGCCAGCGCCGACTCGGACTCGAGATGGACGTCGTGAACGCCGACGGCGGGGCGATCGCGCTCGGCCACCCGTTGGGGTGCAGCGGTGCGCGGATCACCGTCACGTTGCTCGGCCGGCTCGAGCGCGCCGGTGCGTCCCGCGGCCTCGCGACCCTCTGCGTCGGCGTGGGCCAGGGCGCGGCGATGCTGGTCGAGCGCGTCTGACCGGCTACTCGTCCCGCGGCGTCCAGCGGAAGGTGCGCACGGCGACCAGCAGGCCGACGACGCCCCAGGCGGCCATGACGGCGAGGTCCCTGCCGGAGAACCCGGAGCCGGTCTGCGTGGTGAACGAGTGGAAGAGCGCCTGCGCGAAGTGGCGGATCGGGAAGAAGTCCGCGACCCGCGTGAGGAACGCCTTGTTCACCTCGAAGAAGACACCGGAGATGAAGTAGAGCGGCAGCACGACCGCGTTGGTCATCGGCGGCGCCGACTCCTCCGAGGGGATGAAGCTCTGGTACGCGAGCCCCAGCGCGGTGAACGCGGCAGCCCCTACGAGCAGGGTCACCAGGAAGGCGGGCAGCGTCTCCGTCGGCAGGCGAACGCCGAAGGCGACCCGGCCCAGTGCGCACAGCACCACGACCAGGCCGAGGGAGACGACCAGACCGACCAGGACGCGCGAGATGAGGAAGGTGCGCGCCGGCAACGGCGTCCCGCGAAGCCGTTTCAGCACGGCGTCCTCGCGCAGGGTCGTCAGCGAGATGGCCAGGCTGACGAAGGTCGAGCTGATGACGGCCAGCGCGAGGATGTTCGGTACGTAGTACGTCGAGAACTTGATGTCCGAGCCCTCGAGGTGGTCGTTGCCGAACACCGACACGAACACGACGAGGAAGATCAGCGGCAGGACCGCGGTGAAGAAGACAGCCGCAGGGTTGCGCAGGAACGTCTTGAGGTCGAAGCGGAGCTGGTGCCAGACCAGCCGCATCCCGGTCACGCCGGCACCTGCGTGAGCTGCAGGTAGACGTCTTCCAGGGTGGGCCGTTCCACGCGCAGGTCGACCAGCTCCACCTTGCGGTCCAGCGACCAGCCGGTGAGTGCGTGCAGCATCCGTGTGGGCTCGTCCACGGTCAGGACGTACTCGCCGTCGGCGGACGGCTTGGCCCGCCGTACGACGGCGGACAGCCCGGTCGGCTTCACACCCTGGGGCAGCCGGAAGCGGATGCGTGTCGCGGCCGTGGCGCGACCGCCGATCTCGTCGGGCGGACCCTCGGCGACGATCTCTCCGTCGGCGATGATGGCGATCCGGTCGGCCAGAGCCTGCGCCTCGTCCATGTAGTGGGTGGTCAGGAACACGGTCTTGCCGAGCGCGCGCAGCCCGGCGATCAGCTCCCAGGCGCCGCGCCGGGCAGCGGGGTCGAAGCCTGTGGTGGGCTCGTCCAGGAAGAGCAGGTCCGGGTCACCGATCAGCGCGCAGGCCACCTCGAGCCGGCGCTGCTGGCCGCCGGAGAGGCGACGAGCTCGGGTGCCCGCCGAGTCGGCCAGACCGACTAGCGCAACGGTGTCGTCGACGCCGCGCGGATGCGGGTAGTAGCCGGCGTACTGCGCGACGGTCTCCGCCACGGTCAGCTCGCGCTGCAGCTTGGCGTCCTGCAGCACGATGCCGATGCGCTCGCGCCAGCCGCGGGTGGGACGCGCCGGGTCGGCGCCGAGCACCGCCACGTCGCCACCGGTGCGGTCGCGGTAGCCCTCGAGGATCTCGACCGTCGTCGTCTTGCCGGCGCCGTTCGGGCCCAGGAAGGCGAAGATCTCGCCGGTCCGCACCTCGAGGTCGATGCCGCGTACGGCGTGCTTCGCGCCGTACGACTTGGTCAGGCCTCGCACGCTGATCGCTGCGTCTGCTGTCACGGCGCCGAGCCTAGTGAGGGCCCGGATACAGTGCCGAACATGCGTATCGCCGTCACCGGGTCCATCGCCAACGACTACCTCATGAGCTTTCCCGGCCGCTTCGCCGACCAGCTCATCCCGGACCAGCTGCACAGGCTGTCGCTGTCGTTCCTCGTCGAGGAGCTCGACCTGCGCCGCGGCGGTGTCGCGGCGAACATCGCCTACGGCATGGGTCTGCTCGGACTGAACCCGATCCTGGTGGGCGCCGTGGGCAGTGACTTCGGTGACTACCGCGCCTGGCTCGACCGGCACGGTGTCGACACGTCCGCGGTGCACGTCAGCGAGCTGAGGCACACCGCGCGCTTCCTCTGCACGACCGACGTCGACCAGTGCCAGATCGCCTCGTTCTACGCCGGCGCGATGGCCGAAGCGCGCAACATCGAGCTCGGGCCGATCGCCGACCGGGTCGGCGGCCTCGACCTCGTCGTCGTCTCGCCGAACGACCCAGAGGCGATGCACCGGCACACCCAGGAGGTGAAGGCCGCCGGCATCGCGTTCGTCGCGGACCCGAGCCAGCAGCTGTCCAGCCTCGAGGGCGAGCGGATCGCGGAGCTGATCGACGGGGCGGCGTTCCTCATGACCAACGACTACGAGGCCGCGCTCATCGAGCAGAAGACGGGGCTGACGACCGAAGCCGTTCTGGACAAGGTCGGGGTCTGGGTCGTCACGCTGGGAGCAAAGGGATGCGCGATCCGCCGTGCCGGCGAGTCGCCGATCGAGGTGCCGGTCGTGCCGGAGAAGCGGAAGGCCGACCCGACGGGCGTCGGCGACGCGTTCCGCGCCGGCTTCCTCTCGGCGTACTCCTGGGATCTCGGGCTGGAGCGTGCCGCACAGGTGGGCACGCTCCTCGCGACGTACGTCCTCGAGACCGTGGGGACACAGGAGTACGAGGTCGTGCCCGACGAGTTCCTGACCCGCCTGGCCGACACCTACGGCGCCGACGCGGCCGACGAGGTTCGCCCCCACCTGCCTGGCGGGTAGCAGGACTCCTTGCCGGCAGGGCGAACCGCTCGGGCATGCCCAGACTGCGTCTGCTCGCCCTGCCCCTGCTCGTCGGTCTCGCCGCCGGCGTCGTGCCCTTCGCGACCGGAGCGCCGACGTGCACCGACCCGGTCCCCGAGGCGGCGTGCGGCGGCCGGGTCATCGCCGAGCCGATGCAGACGGCGACGTTCATCCAGTGGGGCCAGGAGCTGCCCGGCGTGCTGACGGCCATCGAGGCCGTGGCTCCCGAGGTCGTCGAGGTCGCGACGCTCGCCGAGTGGACGAAGGACGAGAAGTTCAAGAGCGCCGGGGGCCGGGACCTCTACGTGATCCGCGTGACCGACGAGTCGGTCACGACGCCCAAGCGCCAGGTGGCGCTGTCCCTGTCCGTCCACGGCCAGGAGAACGCCGGGCGTGAGGGGGGGTTGCGCTACCTCGAGGACCTGGCCCGTTGGTGGGCCGCGGACGACAAGCAGCACCTGCTCTACGCCGGCGAGCGATCCTTCCCGCTCGACCAGGTGCTCGCGCAGACCGAGGTCTACTTCGCGCTGCTCAACCCGGACGGATGGGCCGCGGGCGACGTCGAGAACGGGTTCGTCGGCAACCGGGCCAACGACAACGGCACGGACCTGAACCGGCAGTTCCCCACTCTGGGTTGGACCCAGCGCGAGCACCTGACCGACCCCGAGGCGCAGGGCTGGGCGAAGTTCATCGGTGACCTGCCGGACCTGACGACGGCGACCGACATCCACGGCGAGCTGACCTCCGCGCACAACGGCTTCGCCGACGTCATGTGGCCGGCCGGGCAGTGGTCGCCCAACAAGCTGGCGCAGGAGGCCCAGATGGGCCTCGACATGGTCGGCACCGTCAACCGCAAGTTCGAGGAGTACGACGTGACGGCGCGGGTCGTGTTCAGCCCGGCCAACGTCGCCACCGGCTACGACGTCGACGGCTACGACGACTCCGGCTTCATGGGCGACTGGTTCGTTCAGAACGGCGCCACCGAGATCGACGTCGAGAACTTCATGTCGCACAGCGCGCCGGGCAGCGTCTGGATCGGTCCGTTGGAGGAAGCGCACGTCGCGGCGGTGCGCGGCATCGTCGAGGCGACGATCGCGACGGCGATGTACACGCGCACGGTCCGGGCGAAGCTCGACCTCGGGCGCATCGCCTACGTGAAGGACCCGGTCCGGCACACGTTCGCCGGGAAGGGCGAGGAGAAGGCCTACGACGTCTCGCGCCTCGACTACTTCCGCGACCTCGCCGCCGACGCCGGCGTGGCGGTCGACGGCATCGCCGCCGCCGACGTCGCCAAGGCCGACCTCTCGGCGTACGACAGCATCGTGCTGGCCGACCTGACCGTGCCCACGGACAGCCTCGGCCGGAAGGTCGACGAGCGCGCGTACGCCGCGGCACTCGACGCTTTCGCAAAGGGCGGCGGCCAGCTGGTGCTGACCGATCGTGCGGTGGAGCTCCTGCCGCAGCTCGGGCTCTTCGGCGACGAGGGCAACATCCAGCGGGTGCTCACGAACGCCGGCCACGTGACCTTCGGCGCCCTGGACCACGCCTGGGAGGACGGTCTGAACCCGGCCCAGTCGCAGACGTACTACGAGGTGCCGCTCGGCTTCCCGGCCACGAACTCCGCGCCGCACTACGGCGTGACGCGCGAGGCGTGGGAGGCGGCGGGCGGCGTGACCGTCGGCATCGTGGGCGGGGACAGCGGGGTGCCGATCCCCGGCGTCCCGCAGCAGCCGCCGCCGGCGTCTCCGACCGACGTGGTCGACCTCGGCGAGCTCAAGCACGGCGAGGGCTCGATCGCCGTGTTCGGCGCGATCCTGCCGGACCAGGAGCTGGGCGAGCCGCACCCGAACGGGCTGGCCAGCTACGGCGTCACGGTGGCCGGAGGGACCGTGCTGCAGAACATCCTCAGCTTCAAGCGCGCGGGCTCCACCGGCGCGGTCCCGGTCGCACCGCCCGCCGCCCCCAGGCCGCCGGCGCCCGCGCCGAAGCCCCCGGCGGGGAAGCCGCTGGCCGCGACCGGCATGGAGGCAACCCTGCTGCCGGTGCTCGTCCTGCTCGCGGGCCTGGTCCTGCTGCGCCG
>CAZYXZ010000098.1:0-8944 GCA_964651395.1 uncultured Frankiaceae bacterium | reverse complement strand
CTCCGGCGGCCGGCGGGTAGCCGTGCGGTCGGCGGCCGAGCTCGCTGCGGCCTTCCGGGCCGTCGCGTCCGACATCGGCCGCCAGCGGGTACTCACTGCCACGGTGCCGAGCGAGCTGGCCGGCCGGCAGGTCACCTTGACCGTGAGCGCGACCTCACCGGCTGGAACGACGACCGACGAGGTGACGACGACACTCGCGGCGGCGCAGGTGGCGCTGCCGCCGTCCGTGCCGCTGCCGGTCGCGACGACCGGCACCTCGGGCTGGCTGCTCGTCGTCGGACTGAGTGCGGTGTTCGCCGGCCTGGCCGGCGCACTGGCGCTGGCACTCGGGGTCGGCAGCGACGGCCGGAGGGGCCGCATCGGCCGCAGGCTGGCCGTCTACACGGGGCGCCCGGCGACGCCGACCGCCCCCGGTGCACTCGGTGACAGCGCGGTCGCGCGCTCCGCCGTCGAGCTGGCCGGCCGGGTGGTGCGCAGGCGCGACCTGGAAGCAGACCTGGCCCTGCGGCTCGAGGCGGCCGGCCTGCCGCTCCGTCCCGCGGAGTGGCTGCTCCTGCACTCGGGCGGTGCGCTGGCGGCGACGCTGGTGACGGTCCTGCTCACCGGCGGCCGGGCGACGAGCGCCGGCGCCGTCCTGCTGGTGGCCGTCATCGCACCGATCGCGTACCTCCGGCGCCGGGCCGACCGGCGCTGCCGGGAGTTCGCGGGGCAGATCCCCGACACGCTGCAGCTGCTGTCCGGCAGCATGTCGGCCGGCTACTCCTTCCCCCAGGCGTGCGACATCGTCGTCCGCGAAGGACTCGAGCCCATCTCCACCGAGTTCGGCCGCGCCCTGGCGTCCACCCGACTGGGCATCCCGATCGAGGACGCGCTCGACCGGGTGGCGGAGCGGATGAACAGCCGCGACTTCAGCTGGGTTGTCATGGCCGTGCGCATCCACCGCGAGATCGGCGGCAGCCTGGCCGAGGTGCTGACGACGGCGGCGCACACGCTGCGGGAACGCGACCGGGTACGCCGGCAGGTCCGCACGCTCTCTGCCGAGGGACGTCTGTCCGCCTACATCCTCGGTGGGCTGCCACCGGTGTTCCTGCTCTACCTGTCGCTGGTCCGTCCGTCGTACCTCAGCCCGCTGTTCCACGACCCGCTCGGCATCGTGATGCTGGCCGGGATGGTCGTGTCCCTGACCGTGGGCTTCTTCTGGCTACGCGCCGTGTCGAAGGTGGACGTCTGATGAGCGCGACCCTGCTGCTCGTGTGCGGCCTCTCGGCCATCTTCGCGGGGCTGGTCGTCGCGGCCGCCACCGTCGGCGTGCTCACGCGCGAGCACCAGCAGGTGGCGCGGTCGCTGCTGGCCGTGCGCGCGCTCAGCGTGGCACCCGACCTGGCCGCCGACGCGCATGTCCCGTTCGCGAGCCGGGTGCTCCTGCCCGCGATGGAGCGCCTCGGGCGCTTCGGCCGGCTGTTCACGCCGGCCGGCCGCGTGGAGCGCATCGCCCACCGGCTGGAGCTGGCCGGCAGCCCTGCGGGCTGGGACACCGAACGCGTGCTGGCCGTGAAGATGCTCGGGCTGATCGGGGGTGGCGCGGCCGGCCTGCTCGTCCCGGCCGCACTCGGCGTCGGTGCCACGACGGTGCTCGTCCTGGCGGTGATGAGCGGCACCGTGGGCTTCCTGGCACTCGACGTCGCGCTGCGGGTGATGACAAGTCGGCGGCAGGAGCGCTTGGCCCGCGAGCTGCCGGACGCGCTCGACCTGCTGACCATCTCGGTGGAGGCCGGTCTGGGCTTCGATGCCGCGATGGCCCAGGTCGCCCGCAACACCGAGGGCCCGCTGGCCGACGAGTTCTTCCGGGTGCTGCAGGAGATGCAGATCGGCTCGGCGCGCAGCGAGGCGATGCGCGCACTCGCCGACCGCACGGAAGTGCCGGAGCTGCGTGGCTTCATCACTGCGGTGGTGCAGGCGGACGGCTTCGGCATCCCGATCGCCAACGTACTCCGCGTCCAGGCGAGGGAGATGCGGCTCAAGCGGACCCAGCGCGCGGAGGAGCAGGCTCAGAAGGTGCCCGTGAAGATCCTGTTCCCGCTCATCTTCTGCATCCTGCCGGCGCTGTTCGTCGTCGTTCTCGGGCCCGCCGCGATCTCGGTGATCCGCAACTTCAAGTTCTAGTGATCTGCGCCTTGAGCAGGTCGCGGTTGAGGTGCGCGATGACGTCGAGGCCGATCTCCTTCGGACACACGGCAGAGCACTCCCCGATGTTCGTGCAGCCACCGAAGCCTTCGCCGTCCATCGTCTCCACCATCGCGCGCACACGGTCGTAGCGTTCGACCTGGCCCTGGGGAAGCAGCCCGAGGTGGGCCACCTTCGCGCCGGTGAACAGCATCGCCGAGGCGTTCGGGCAGGCCGCCACGCACGCGCCGCAGCCGATGCAGGCGGCGGCGTCCATGGCGTGGTCGACATCGGTCTTGGGCACCAGGATGCTGTTCGCCTCCGGGGCGCTGCCGGCCGACGCGGAGATGTAGCCGCCGGCGGCGATCACGCGGTCGAAGGCCGTACGGTCGACCACCAGGTCGCGCAGTACCGGGAAGGAACGTGCGCGCCACGGCTCGAGCCACAGCTCGTCGCCGTCCGAGAACTTGCGCATGTGCAGCTGGCACACGGTCGTGGCCCGCTCGGGCCCGTGCGCGACTCCGTTGATCATGAAGCCGCACATGCCGCAGATGCCCTCGCGGCAGTCGTGGTCGAATGCGATCGGCGCCTCGCCCCGGGCCGCGAGGTCCTCGTTGACGACGTCGAGCATCTCCAGGAAGGACATGTCCGGGCTCACGTCCGTGGCCTGGTAGGTGACGAAGCCGCCGTCGGCGTCGGCGCTCGGTTGGCGCCAGACGTGGAGGGTCAGCTGCATCGGGTGCTCCCCATCACTTGTAGCTGCGCTGGGCCGGGTGGACGTGCTCGAACTCGAGGGGCTCCCTGTGCAGCGCCGGGGCGGCGTGGTCGCCCGTGAACTCCCACGCCGCGACGTACGCGAAGTTCTCGTCGTCGCGTTGCGCCTCCCCCTCGGGGGTCTGGCTCTCCTCGCGGAAGTGCCCGCCGCAGGACTCCGTGCGGTGCAGCGCGTCCCGGCACATGAGCTCGGCCAGCTCGAAGAAGTCGGCGACGCGACCGGCCTTCTCCAGCGCCTGGTTGAGCTCTTCGTTGTCGCCGGGCACGTTGACGTCGGCCCAGAACTCCTCGCGCAACTTCGGGATCTTCTCGAGGGCGGTGCGCAACCCTTCCTCGGTGCGCGCCATCCCGCAGTAGTCCCACATGATCTTGCCGAGCTCGCGGTGGAACGAGTCGACCGAGCGCTTCCCCTTGATGTTGAGCAGCCGGTGCGTGCGCTCGCGGACGGTGGCCTCAACCTCGCGGCACGCGGCCTTGACAGCCGCCTCGTCCGGCCGCGGCGCCTGCGCGAGGTAGTCGCCGATCGTCGCCGGCAGCACGAAGTACCCGTCGGCCAGGCCCTGCATGAGCGCGCTCGCGCCGAGCCGGTTGGCCCCGTGGTCGGAGAAGTTCGCCTCGCCGCCGACGTACAGGCCGTCGATCGTGCTCATGAGGTTGTAGTCGACCCAGAGGCCGCCCATCGTGTAGTGCACCGCGGGGTAGATCCGCATCGGCACGTGGTACGGGTCCTCACCGGTGATCCGCTCGTACATGTCGAAGAGGTTGCCGTAGCGCTCCTTGATGACATCGTGGCCCAACCGGGTGAGCGCGTCGGAGAAGTCGAGGTAGACGCCGAGCCCGCCGGGCCCGACGCCGCGGCCCTCGTCACAGACCATCTTGGCGTTGCGGGAGGCGACGTCGCGGGGCACGAGGTTGCCGAAGCTCGGGTAGCGCCGCTCGAGGAAGTAGTCGCGCTCGGCCTCGGGGATCTGGTCGGGGCTGCGCGTGTCGCCGGCCTTCACCGGCACCCACACGCGCCCGTCGTTGCGCAGTGACTCGCTCATCAGCGTGAGCTTGGACTGGTGGTCACCGCTGACCGGGATGCACGTGGGATGGATCTGCGTGTAGCACGGGTTCCCGAAGTACGCACCGCGGCGGTGCGCGCGCCAGATCGCCGTGACGTTGCAGCCCATGGCGTTCGTGGACAGGTAGTAGACGTTGCCGTAGCCGCCGGTCGCGAGGATGACGGCGTCGGCGGTGTGCGACTCGATGTTGCCGGTGACCATGTCGCGAACGACGATGCCGCGGGCCCGGCCGTCGACGACGACGAGGTCGAGCATCTCGTGCCGCGTGAACATCTCCACGGTGCCTTGGTCGATCTGGCGTTCCAGCGCCTGGTACGCACCGAGCAGCAGCTGCTGGCCGGTCTGGCCGCGGGCGTAGAAGGTGCGGGAGACCTGCGCGCCGCCGAACGAGCGGGTGTCCAGCAGGCCGCCGTACTCACGGGCGAAGGGGACGCCCTGCGCGACGCACTGGTCGATGATGTTCACCGACAGCTGCGCGAGTCGGTAGACGTTCGCCTCGCGGGCGCGGAAGTCGCCGCCCTTCACCGTGTCGTAGAAGAGCCGGTGGATGCTGTCACCGTCATTGCGGTAGTTCTTCGCCGCGTTGATGCCGCCCTGGGCCGCGATGCTGTGCGCGCGGCGCGGGCTGTCCTGGTAGCAGAAGTTCTTGACGTTGTAGCCGAGCTCGCCGAGCGACGCAGCGGCGGCGCCCCCGGCCAGTCCGGAGCCCACGATGATGACCGTGTAGCGGCGCCGGTTGGCCGGGTTGACCAGCTTCATCTCGAAGCGGTGGCGGTCCCACTTCTCCTCGATCGGCCCGCTGGGAATACGTGCGTCAAGACTCATTCGACGATCCCGGCTAGTACGGCGATGGGCACGGAGACGTTGCCGATGACCACGAGCAGCGCCGCGCCGGCAGCACCCGCGCGGATCAGGTCGCGGTACGGGCCGCTGCCGCGGCCGAGGGTCTGGAACATGCTCCAGAGGCCGTGGTAGAGGTGCAGGCCGAGTGCCGTCATCGCGAGGATGTAGAAGGCCGCGACGTACCAGACCTCGAAGCCGCTCACCACGTTGCTGTAGACGTCGCCGTGCACGAACTCGGGGTGCACGTCGCCGGTGGTGAAGTGCAGGAGGTGGTAGACGACGAACAGCGCGATGACGACGCCACCCCACCGCATCGTCAGGGCGGCGTAGCTGGACCGCACCCGCGTCTTCTTGGCGTAGGAGACCGGCCGCGCCGCATTGTTGAGGCGGGTCAGCTGGTAGGCGGCGAGGATGTGCAGCACCACGGCAAGGGTCAGGGCCGCGCGGAGGATCCAGAGCAGCTGGCCGCGGCCGAGCAGCGGAGCGCCCAGCGTGCGGAGGGACTCGGCGTACTCGTTGAAGTGCTCGGCGCCGGTGAAGATCTTGAGGTTGCCCAGCATGTGCAGGACCACGAAGCCGAAGAGCAGGACTCCGGTGACGGCCATGACGGCCTTCTTGCCGATCGTCGACCGGTAGACCGCGAGGGCCACGGTGGCCACTGCCTCCTTCGCCGATATGACGGGCCGTCAGTTCGACCGCACACCGCGACTGTAACAGCGGTCAGAAACAGGGCCGGTCGGCCTCGGCCGCGAACTTCCGCGAGTCCCAGTACCAGGTGCTGTCGTCGCGCGGGACCTTGGCCGACGCGCAGAAGCGTCGGGCGTCGGCGTAGTGGATCCGGATCGTCACGTTCGGCTCGACCGTGAGGCCCCGGCTCCGGAGCAGCTCGAGGTCGGTCGTGAAGCTGTCGGTCTGGGCCCGGACCACCTCCTCGGTCATGGCGACGTTCCGGAGGGCGACCTGGGCCTGGAGGCCGGCCAGCTTGCCGGGGACCTTGGCCGCCTGCTTGACCCCGAACAGCGTCATGCTCATCCAGAAGGCGATCCCGCCCAGGCCGACGAGGGCGACGAGTCCACCCGCGATGTAGGCAGGCACGTTCGACGACTTCCGGTACGCGGGGGCGGTGGACTGCGGCAGCCAGCTGCCGGGCGGAGCCCACCCCGGCGGTGCACCCGGTGGCGGTGTGCCGTAGCCCCCGACCGGTGGCTGCCAGCCCGGCATGGGTGGCTGCGGCGGCGGTGGCTGCGGCGGCTGCGGCGGCGCGGCCCAGTAGCCGTCCTGCTGTGACATGACGCCCCCCTCAGGGCCGATGCTGCACCCCAGATGATGGCCGGTACGATCGCCGCGTGTCACGGGAGAGCGAGTCGGGCCGGCCGATCGAGCCGGTCTACCGTGCCGCCGACCAGGTGGGCTTCGACCCGGACGTGCAGCTCGGCGAGCCGGGCGAGTTCCCGTTCACCCGCGGCGTCTACCCGACGATGTACACCGGCAAGCCGTGGACGATGCGGCAGTACGCAGGGTTCGGCACCGCCGCCGAGTCCAACGCGCGCTACAAAGCGCTGCTCGCCGCGGGCACCACCGGACTGTCCGTGGCCTTCGACCTGCCGACGCAGATGGGCTACGACTCCGACGACGTCGTCGCGGGCGGCGAGGTGGGCAAGGTCGGCGTCGCCATCGACTCGATCGACGACATGCGCACGCTCTTCGGCGGGATCCCGCTCGACGAGGTCTCCACCTCGATGACCATCAACTCGCCGGCGGCGATCCTGCTGCTGCTCTACCAACTGGTCGCCGAGGAGAACGGCATCGCCGGCGACCAGCTCAACGGGACGATCCAGAACGACGTGCTCAAGGAGTACATCGCGCGGGGCACGTACATCTACCCGCCCGCCGAGTCGCTCCGGCTGGTGACGGACACGTTCGCCTACTGCGCGGCCGAGATCCCGAGGTGGAACACCATCTCCATCTCGGGCTACCACATGGCCGAGGCGGGGGCGACCCCCGCCCAGGAGATCGCCTTCACGCTGGCCGACGGCATCGAGTACGTCCGCGCCGCCATCGCCAGCGGGCAGGACGTCGACGAGTTCGCCCCACGCCTGGCCTTCTTCTTCGTCTCGCGCACCTCGTTCCTCGAGGAGGTGGCCAAGTTCCGCGCGGCGCGCCGGATCTGGGCGCACGTCATGCGCGAGCAGTTCGGGGCGAAGAACCCGAAGTCGATGATGCTGCGCTTCCACACCCAGACCGCCGGCGTGCAGCTGACCGCGCAGCAGCCCGAGGTCAACCTGATCCGTGTCGCGGTGCAGGCGCTCGCGGCCGTCATGGGTGGCACGCAGTCGCTGCACACCAACTCCTACGACGAGGCCATCGCGCTGCCGACGGTGAAGGCGGCAACGCTCGCCCTGCGCACGCAGCAGGTGCTCGCCTACGAGACCGACGTGACCGCCACGGTCGACCCGTTCGCGGGCTCGTACGCCGTCGAGTCGCTGACCGACGACCTCGCGGAGGTGGCGCGCGAGCTCATGGACAAGGTCGAGGGCCTCGGCGGCGCAGTGGCCGCCATCGAGCAGGGCTTCCAGAAGCAGGAGATCGAGCAGTCGGCGTACCGGATCGCGCAGGGGATCGACGACGGCAGCCGTGTGGTCGTCGGGCTCAACAGGTTCGTCGCCGACAGCGAGGAGCACTACGAGCCGCTGCGGGTCGACCCGCAGATCGAGGCGGAGCAGCGCGAGCGGCTGCGGGTGCTGCGCGCAGAGCGCGACAACGACGAGGTCGGCCGCCGCCTGGAAGAGATCCGGGAGGCGGCCAAGGGGACGGCCAACGTGCTCTACCCGCTGCGCGAGGCGCTCCGGGCGCGCGCGACCGTGGGCGAGGTCTGCAACGCCCTGCGCGACGTCTGGGGCACCTACCGACCACCAGATCTGTTCTAGATGGACGACGAGATCCTCGACCGGCTGTTCGCGCTGCCGCCGGAGGAGTTCATCGAGGCGAGGGACAACCTCGCCCAGCAGGTCCGGCGCGACGACCCGGACACCGCCGCCGAGGTGAAAGCGTTGCGCAAGCCCACAGTGGCCGCCTGGGCGCTGAACCAGGTCGCGCACGAGTACCCCGCCGACGTCGCCAAGCTGCTGGCCGCAGGCGACCGGCTGCGCGTCGCGCAGGACAAGGCGCTCTCCGGCGGTGGTGGCGAGGCGCTGCGCGCGGCGACCCTGGAACGCCGCGGGCTCGCGACGCGCGTGGGATCGATGGCGGCTGAGGTCCTGGCGGAGTCCGGTCGCGACGAGACCGCCCACATGGCGGCGATCAGCGCCACCCTCGACGCGGCGCTGCGCGATCCGGCCGTGGCGGACGCGCTTTCCCGAGGCCGGCTGGTCAGCGAGCAGGAGGCGAGCGGCTTCGGCTTCGGCGACGATGCGCCGGCTAGGAAGCCACGAGACGCTAAGCCGCAGCCTAAGCCGGCGAAAAGCGCTGCGGTGGAGAGGGCGGAGCATCGCGCCGACGAGCTGACGACGAAGGCGGTCGCGGCGCGCAAGGAGTTCAACGAGCTGGCCGAGCAGGCGGACACGGCAGAGGACGCCGCCGACGAGGCGGAGGAAGCCGCCCGGGCCGCGCGCAAGACGGCCGCCGACCTGCGCCGCAAGGCGACCGAGCTGCGCAAGGCCGCGGACCGGGCTGAGAACGCCGCCGCGACGCTCGAGCAGAAGGCCTGGGAGGCCGTCGACAAGGCGCGGCGGGCCTGACCTAGTTCGCGGGGCGCATCCGCAGGTCGGCCACGTAGTCGTCGGGCGCGCCGGCCGCCTCGGCGGCGTCGGCGAGGATGGCCAGGTAGCGCGGCGAGGGCAGCCCGCCCTCGTAGTCGTCGAGCACGTAGGTCCAGGCGAGCACCTCGCCGTCGAGGGTCTGCACGCGGACGTGGATCTTCGCGTAGAGCCCGAGGGTCACGCCCTCGATCTCGTCCAGCCGCCGGGCGTCCTCGTCGTTGACGTCGTAGAGCAGCACGAAGACGTGGCTGAACGGGTCCTCGACGAGTGTGGCGATCGCGCCTTCCCAGCCGATCTGCTCGCCGCCGAACGTCAGCCGCCAGCCCTCCACCCAACCGATGC
>CAZYXZ010000097.1:0-9279 GCA_964651395.1 uncultured Frankiaceae bacterium | reverse complement strand
TCGAACCCCCAACCTTCTGATCCGTAGTCAGATGCTCTATCCGTTGAGCTACGAGCGCATGGCGGAGGCTCCGGGATTTGAACCCGGGATGGGGGGTTACCCCAAACCGCATTAGCAGTGCGGCGCCATAGACCGGACTAGGCGAAGCCTCCAAGGTGATCGGGTGCAGTGACCTTGCCCGGCCACGAGGAGCGATCGTACCGGCGAAGCGCCGGAGGCCCCAACCCCGATCCGGGTCAGGCGGGCCGAACGCAGCTGGGGTCGCGGTCCAGGTAGGTCTTGCTGCTGGTGGCGGTGTCCGCCAGGTCCAGACCCATGTAGCTACCGCTCGAGTTGCTGTTGTACGAGGTCGCGGTGAGCCTCGAGAACCAGCGGCCGTTCGGGTTGGTCGGGAACGACGCCCTCGGCGCGACCATCCGGATCTCCTTCGACGGCTCGTTGAAGGTGCCTGTGATGTCGACGAGGCGCGTGCCGGCGGCCGTCGGCGCGATGAGCGAGAACTTGTCGCCGTTCAGCGTGCTGCGGTTGGCCACCATCTGGTACTTCGTTCCGCCCATGTCGAAGCCGAGCCGGTACTCGACCCCGGTCATCCCGCGGATGTCACTCTGCAGAGAGGCCAGCCGGATCACACCCGTGACGGTGTTCGGCCCCGTCGCGATGTCGGCTCCGACGATGTCGACGTACGACGGCGCGACCGTGGTGCCGTAGTACTTGGCGTCACCCGCCTTGTCGACGAGCAGCTTGCACTGGAAGGGGCGCGGCGGGAGCGGGACCGTGAAGAACCACGGCTTGCCGTCGCCTCCCGCGATGTAGGGGTGCTGCGGGCCGGTGTCCTGCTTCGACGACACCCGCGGCGCGTGGTAACGCGCGTACTCGAACGCCTCCTGGATGGAGACGGCCTTGTCGCGGTTCTTGTCGGGCGCGCGGCGCAGCTGGATGCCCTGCTCCGCGAGCAGCCCGACGAACAGCGAGTTCTTCCACTGCGGCATCTCGTACGACTTCTCGTTCTCGAGCGATGACGCCGTGAACAGCCGGTGCGGGGAGGCGACGCCGTCGTTGAACCCGGCCG
Organism: uncultured Frankiaceae bacterium; assembly: GCA_964651395.1. Lineage (GTDB taxonomy): Bacteria > Actinomycetota > Actinomycetes > BP-191 > BP-191 > CAZYXZ01. Next base: position 8,210 of record CAZYXZ010000097.1, on the reverse strand, counting down.
CCTCGCAGGCGGCGATGTTGATCCAGGCCCATCCGCGCAGCCGCTTCATGTACGACGCGAACTCACCGTCCGAGATGTGCCGGTTGTCGCTCGGCCAGAGGAACTCGTCGAGTGCCTCGCCGTCGCGGTCCGGGTCGCCTTTGATCTGCTTCGTGTGGCCCGAGTAGTGGAAGACCGAGAAGGAGTCCGGGCCGCTGTTGTCGACCAGCCACTTCATCCCGGCACGGATGCCGGCCTGGGTCGCGGCGCTGTCGTTGAGCACCTTGATGTGGTTGGCCGGCCAGCCGTTGCGCAGCAGGACGTCGCGCAGTGTCTGGGTGTCGCCGACCGAGCCGACGTTGCTGTGCGTCTTGCCCTGGTGCTTGTCGATGCCGACCAGCAGAGCCCACTTGTCCACCGTCCGGCCCGGCCCGGCCGTGGCGTGCCCGATGCCGGCCAGCGCGCACAGCGCAGCCAAGGCAAGGGCGATCCGGTGGCGAGGCATAGGGGGAGTGTCCTCGGGCTGGGGGTGTACGCACCGTAACGAGGGCGCTACTTCCCGGTTACGGTACCTCGCCACGGCGCGGGAGGGGAACGCCCGGCGTCCGTTATGTCCGGTCTACGGGGCCGAGGAGATGGCCTCCACCAGCTCGCCGACCTGCTCCTCGGACACGTTCTTCGCGATGTCCGCCTGGCTCACGATGCCGACCAGCTTCCGCCCGTCGATCACCGGCAGCCGCCGTACGGCGTGCTGCACCATCGTGCGAAGGGCCTCGTTCACGCTGTCGTCGGCGCCGATCGTGACCGCCTCGCCCTGTGCCAGCTCGCCGACTCTCGTCGTGGCCGGGTCCATGCCGGCCGCCACGACCTTCACCGCGATGTCGCGGTCGGTGATCATCCCGATCAGCCGCTCGCCGTCGCAGATCGGCAACGACCCGACATCGAGCTCGGCCAGCTTCGCGGCCGCCTCACGCACCGTGGTCTCGGCCTGGACGAACTCCGCGCCGGACGTCATGACATCGCGTGCCTTCATCAGCTGTGCCTCCTCGTGGTCTCCCGGTTCCGATTCCCCGAGGGTCGGCGGCGAAGCCCGCCTCGCAGGGAGGACTCCCTGGCCGGCAGGTCACCGGGAACCCCTTGGGCCCCCTGAAACACACTCGTGACTATCCCCCGGGGCCGGAAAGTGCTGCGATCAAGGAAATCGGACGTTAGGGGAGGCCATGCACCGGACGACGAAGTTGGTGGCAGGGCTCGCTGCGGGCGCGCTGCTGCTTGTCGCCTGCGGGGACGACAGCGACGACGCGACACCCACGAGCAAGCTCGAGGGCACGTACACGATCGGCGTGTTCGGGCCGGCTCAGGTGGACCAGGGGCGGGACATCCGCGATGGCGCGGCGCTTGCGGCTGAGGAGCTGAACAAGCAGAACGGCGCCGGCGGGCGAGAGATCAAGATCGTGTTCTGCGACTCCGAGAACGGCGCCAAGCCGGAGAAGGCCGTGGCCTGCGCCACCAAGTTCGTGCAGGAGGACCGCGTCGACGCGGTCGTCGGTGGCTTCTCGTCGGGTGAGACGCTCGCGATGCTCGACACGGTGGTCAAGGCTCAGGTGCCCTTCGTCGCCACCGGCGCCGCGTCGCCCGATGTCGTGAAGGACGTCACCACGACAAGCCCGCGCAAGTACATCTTCCGCATCGGCCCGATCAACTCGCGCGCCCTCGCCGCGGACATCTGCGTGACGGTCGTCACGAAGCTGACCGCGCTGGGCTTCAAGAAGTTCGGCGTGCTCTACGAGGACGTCGAGGCCTTCCGCCCGCTTGCCGACTTCCTGGTCGGCGTCGACCGCAAGTCCGGCTGCCTGGCCAACCCGAAGAAGGCCAGTGCGGGTGCGATCCCGATCGACACGGGCGTCGCGATCGCGGGCGTCGAGAAGCATCTGCCGGACGCCACCGAGTTCTCGACGCTGTTCCAGAAGCTGGAGAACGCCGGTGCGGATTACGTCATCGAGATCAACTCGCGGCAGGAAGGCGTCGCCCTGGTCAAGCAGTGGGGCACCCTGAAGCCGAAGTTCGCCCTCGGCGGCATCAACGTGGCGTCGCAGGCGGGTGCCTTCTTCGGCGCGACGGACGGCAAGGCAGTGGGTGAGCTCAATGGCCCGGCCGGCGTCGTCCGCGCTCCGATCTCTCCCAAGACGATCCCGTTCTTCGACGCGTTCAAGGCGAAGTTCGGTCGTGATCCGATCTACAACGGCACCTCGACCTATGACGCGATCTACGCCCTCGCCGAGGCCGTGGACCGGGCCAAGTCCGTCAAGCCCGACGACGTCGTGGTCGAGATGGCCAAGACGAACCGCGTGGGCGCGCAGGGCCTGGAGATCCTCGGCCCGAACCACGACGTCACGTACGGCGCGGGCGACCCGACGAAGGGCATCAGCCCGATCTACTTCCAGTGGCAGGCCGACGGCTCGCGGAAGATCGTGTTCCCTGCTTCGCTGGCCGAAGGCAACACCTACCAGAAGCCGGAGTGGCTGAAGTAGGACCGCGGTTGTCGTGACCCGGCCGGGACGGAATCCTTTCCGCCCGGCCGGGTCGGCCGTCTGGGGGTTGTGAACCGTGGACACGTTCGTCCAGATCCTCGTCCAGGGCGCGCTGACCAGCGCGACGCTGGCGCTGGTCGCCGTGGGCTTCTCGCTGGTCTTCGGTGTGGGCGGCGTCGTCAACCTGGCGCACGGCTCGTTCTTCCTGATCAGCGCGTACACGGCGGTGGCGCTCACCGGCAGCGGAGTGCCGCTGTTCCTGGCCGTCGTCGGGGGTGTCCTCGCCGCTGTGACCGCCGGTGTCCTGCTGGCCCGCGGGGTGGTGCGGCCGCTGCACGGTCAAGGGGTGTCGGTGCTGATCGCATCCCTCTCCGTCGCCATCTTCGTCGAGGCTGCGGCCCGGCTCTTCTTCGGCACGCATGACCGCAACCTGCCGAGCTTCGCCTCGGGCAGCACGTCGGTTCTCGGTGTCACGGTGCTGACGTCTCGCATCGTGGCGTTCGTCGTCGCCGTGGTCGCCATCGCCGGGCTCGTGCTCCTGCTGGAGAAGACGCGAGCGGGTCGCATCGTCCGTGCGGTCAGCGAGGACGCCGAGGCCGCGCGGCTCATGGGCATCGAGACCCGGCATGTCGAACTCATGGTGCTGGCTCTTGGCGCCGGTCTGGCCGGGTTGGCCGGGGTGATCGTCGCCCCGTTCCAGGTGGTCTACCCGGGCATGTGGCTGGCCCCGCTCACGTCGGCCTTCGCCATCGTCATCCTCGGCGGGCTGGGATCGGTGAGCGGAACGATCGTCGCCGCGCTCGTCGTCGGCTACCTGGACCGCAGCGTCGCCTACCTGGTCAAGGACGGCGAGATCAAGGTGGGGCTGATCACGATCATCGTCATCCTCGTCACGTTGGTGGTGCGTCCGCACGGACTGCGCGGCAAGCCGGGGGTGGCCCACTGAGGACCTTCCTGCGCCGGCTCTTCGCAGCGAACGCCGCGATCGGCGGTCTCACCCTGCTCGTGGCCCTGCTCGTCCCGCGACTGATGCCGGACCTCGAGAACAACCTGACCCTGATCACCATCTTCACGACGGCCAACATCTACGCGATGTTCGCGGCGTCCTGGGACATCCTCTCGGGGTTCACCGGGCAGGTGAACTTCGGGCACGCGGCGTTCATCGGCACCGGCGGCTTCACAGTCGGCTTGCTCACCAAGTACCCGCACTTCACGCCGGACGTGCGCATCTTGCTGGGCGCGCTGGCCGCCGCGGCACTGGGGCTCCTGGTCGGCATCCCGGCGCTGCGGCTCAAAGGTCCTTACCTGGCGCTCGCGACGCTGGCGACGGCGACGGCCTTGCTCCGACTCAACTTCATCTTCAAGGCGCAGACCGGGGGCGAGGAAGGGATCAGCCGCATCCCCGAGCTCGGCGAGACCAGCGTGCTCGGTCCGGTGGGGCGCGGACTCGCGCGCCTGGTCGTCGGTAGCGGCCGGTTCGAGGACATGCGCCCCTTCGACCAGCGGGCGCTGGTCAACTACTTCGCCGTCCTCGTGGTGGCTGCCGCCGTGATCGCGGTTCTGCTCGCGGTGGGCTACGGGCGACGCGGCATCGTGCTGCGCTCGATCCAGCAGGACGAGCTCGCGGCCGAGGCGGCCGGCGTACCGGTGACGCGCTACAAGGTGACGGCGTTCGTTCTCTCCGGGTTCATGGCGGGGCTGGCCGGAGCGATCTGGGCACATACGCTGTCCAACGTCGGCATCAACCTGCTCGTCGTCGACCTGTCGCTGCTGGTGATCGTGATGGCGGCACTCGGCGGCGTCGGCACGATCATCGGCCCGATCATCGGCGCCTACACCGTTGTCTGGCTCCAGGAGTACGTCCTCGACCAGATCCTGGAAGGCCGAGTCGACGAGGCGAAGATCGGCGACGTCAAGGTGATGGTCTTCTCCGGCCTCTTGGTCCTGGTCCTCGTCGTGCTGCCCCGTGGCGTACTGACGTCGGCTGTGGGCTGGCTGCGGCGCCGGAGGGCCGCGCATGGCTGAGGTGGCGCTGCTCGAGGCGGTCGGCGTCAGCCGGGTCTTCGGTGGTCTCACGGCGGTGAGTGACGTCAGCTTCGCGGTCGCGCCGGGCGAGGCAGTGGGCCTGATCGGCGCGAACGGCGCCGGGAAGACGACGCTGTTCAACTGCCTCACCGGCTTCGACCGGCCGACGAGCGGGGACGTCCTGCTGCGCGGTAGCTCGATCCGCGGACTGGCCCGGCACCAAGTCGTGCGAGCCGGCATCGCGCGGACGTTCCAGATCGTCCGGCCGTTCCGCGACCTCTCGGTCCTGGCCAACGTCATGGTGCCGCTCGTGGTGGCCGGCCACCGTGATGCCGCGGTTCGCGCGGGAGAAGTGCTGGAGCGGGTCGGCCTCGGCGCCCGTACGCACGTCGTGAGCGGACTGCTCAGCGAGGGCGACCTCAAGCGTCTCGAGCTGGCCCGCGCGCTGGCGACGGCGCCGACGCTCCTTCTCCTCGACGAGCCGTTCGCGGGACTCTCCACCCCAGAGATCGACCTGCTCTCGGAGACGATCCGCTCGTTGCACGCCGAGGGCACCTCCCTCGTCGTGGTCGAGCACAAGATCGGCTCGCTGCTGAAGCTGGTCGACCGCGTCGTCGTACTCGACCACGGCGTGAAGATCGCCGACGGCAAGCCGCGCTCGGTCATGAAGCTCAAGGTCGTCGTCGAGGCCTACCTGGGAGGGGGTGCCGGTGCCAAGCAAGCCACGTAAGGAGGCGGCCGAGCGCCTCCTCGAGGTGTCCGGGCTGCGGGTGGCCTACGGCAAGGCGCAGGTGCTCGACGGCGTCGACCTGCACGTCGAGCGCGGCGAGCTGGTCACGGTCGTCGGGCCGAACGGCGCCGGCAAGAGCACCCTGCTGCGCGCCCTGACGCGCCTCGTCCCGTCGACCGGCACGGTGTCCTTCCTCGGCGCCCCGCTCCCGGCCTCGACGGTGGGCACGGTTCGCGCCGGCCTCGTGCACTGCCCGGAACGGCGGCGGCTCTTCCCCGGTCTCAGCGTGCGCGACAACCTCGAGATCGGCGCCCACCGGCACAAGCGCGGCCGGCCCGAGGACTACGACCGGGTCTTCGCGCTCTTCCCGCGACTGGCCGAGCGGACTGAGCAGGCGGCCGGGACGCTCTCCGGCGGCGAGCAGCAGCAGCTCGCAATCGGCCGCGCTCTCATGGCCCAGCCGGTCCTGCTGCTCCTGGACGAGCCGTCACTCGGGCTCTCCGTCGGCGTCAAGGCGGCCATCGCGGACGGCGTGCAGGCGCTCAAGGACGGTGGCATCACGACGCTGCTGGTCGAGCAGGACGTGACGTTCGCCTTCTCCTGCGCCGACCGCGCGATCGTGCTGGAGCACGGGCGCGTCGCCCTGGAGGGCACCGCCAAGAAGGTCGCGGCGGACAAGCACGTGCGCCAGGCCTACCTCGGAGTCACGTGACCAGCGATCCCACCGCGCATCTTCCGCACTCGAAGCAGTACCTGCCGGCCCTCGACGGGCTGCGCGCCCTCGCCGTCTCCGGTGTCATCGCGACGCACGTCCAACTGCGCTTCACGGGCTTGTCCGGCATCGGGGTCTACGTGTTCTTCGTGCTGTCGGGCTACCTGATCACGACCCTCCTCCTGATCGAGGCTCGCATCGGCGGGGCCATACAGCTCGGCCGGTTCTACGCGCGCCGCGCCCTCCGGCTACTCCCGGCGTTGCTTCTGCTGGTCGCCGCGACACTGGTGTACGTCGCGTTCTTCAGCGCGGACGGGCGCGTGAACTCGGTGACGCTTCGAGGACTGCCCGCAGTGCTGCTCTACTACGCGAACTGGGCGCAGGCATGGGGCCCTCAGGACGCGCTGGGCCTGTTCTTCCACTGCTGGTCGCTGGCCGTCGAGGAGCAGTTCTACGTGCTGTGGCCCCTCGCGCTGGGCTGGCTGCTGCGCCACCGCTGGCGCGGCGACGCCCTGGCCGGGTTGCTCGCGGCGGCGTTCACGTTCGTCCTGGCACTGCGGATCGCCAACTTCCGCTCGCTGGCAGACGGGGAGCTCCTGATCGGCACTCATCTCGTCGCGGACCAGCTGCTTGCGGGCTGCCTGCTGGCCGTCGTACTGCACGAGGAACGGCACCGCGCGGCGGTCGCTACCGCGGCGCGGCGCCTGTTCCCTCTCGCGGCGACCTTCCTGGTCGCCCTCGCCGCCCTGGGCGAGCCCTATGGCGACGACTTCCAACGACGGCGCGCACTCGTCACCGTGGGTGTCACGACGGTGGCTGCCGCCTCGGCGGTCGTCATCGCGCGCCTGGTCACCGCACCCGCTTCCGTCGCGGCGCGGCTGCTGGCGTCCCGGCCCCTGGTCTACCTGGGCCGGATCAGCTACGGCATGTACCTCTGGCACATCCTGGTTCTCTACGCCTTGGTCGAGCATGGATCGCTCGGCAGCAAGAGCGCGCTGTTCGTCGCCACGTACGGGCTCACCGTCGCTGCGGCGAGCGTCTCGTACGCCGTAGTGGAACGTCCGGCGCTGCGGCTGAAGCGAAGGTTCGCTCCGCAGGTGCGGCGGTAGCGCGCGGCCCGACGAAGAGGGCACCGTGTGTGTGGCGTGGCGGCGGTCGGGGGTACCGCCACGCCACACACGGTCTAGCTGGGCGGCGCTGCGAGTGTGACGCGGGCGGTCATGCGCGCTCCGCCACGGAGGAAGACCACGGTGACGGCGTCGCCGGGGCCCTGCGCCCGTACGGCGGCCACGAGCGCGTCCGCGGTCGGTGTCGCCGTGCCGTCGAAGGACGTGACCACGTCACCGGACCGCAGTCCGGCCGCCGCGGCGGGCGAGCCCGGGGACACGGTCTGGATCAGCGCGCCCTCGGCGGCATCGCCGACCGTCACTCCCAGGAAGGCGCGGGCGGCTGGAGCGGGGTCGGCGGAGCGCCGACCGTTCGGGTTGGCGCGGATCGCGTCGACGACCGGCTTCACCTTGTCGATGGCGAGCGCGAAACCGATGTTCTGCGCGTCGCCGGCCACCGCGGTGTTCATCCCGATGACTTTGCCTTGCGCGCTGACCAGTGCGCCGCCGGAGTTGCCCGGGTTGATCGCCGCGTCGGTCTGGATCAGGCCACTGAGGGTCTCGCCGGCGCCGCTGATCGTGCGATCGAGCGCCGAGACGATGCCCACCGTGACCGTCGGCGTCGCACCGAGATCGAGGGCGTTGCCGATGGCCACCACGGAGTCGCCGACGCGCAGGTCGGCCGACCGGCCGAGCTCCGCGACCGGCAGGTTGGACGCGTCGCGGATCTTGACCAGCGCGACGTCCTGGCTCGCGTTGGTGCCGATGACGTCGGCCGTGCGCGCGGTCCGCTCGCCGACCAGCGTGACCTGGATGGTCGAGGCGCCGTCGACGACGTGTGCGTTGGTCAGCACCTCTCCGTCAGCGCTGATGAGGATGCCGCTGCCCGCCCCTGAGGTCGGGAAGAAGCGGCCCTGCCGAAAACCTTGGGTCCGCACGGAGACCACGGCCGGTTCGACCTTCGCCAGCACCTCCTGGATGTCCGTGGCGTTCTTGATGGAGCCGGTGCCGACGGCGACCGTCGCCGCGGCGTGGCCGGTGTGCGCGCCGACCCCTCCGGCGCCGCCCCCCGGCCGGTCGGCGGCGGCCACCACCCCCGCCGGCCCCCGCCCGCCCGGGCGGGGGAG
>CAZYXZ010000096.1:3261-9358 GCA_964651395.1 uncultured Frankiaceae bacterium | reverse complement strand
TGGACCTGGCCGGGCATGACCCGGGAGTTGACCGTCTGGCCGGGCCGCGGCGTCGCGCTGGCGGACGTCCGCGTCGGTGCCGGTGTCGCGGTGCGGGTCGCGGACGGCGTGGCCGTCGGGCTGGCCTCGAGGCTGGGCGCATTGGGCACCGGCTGGCCGATCACGCCGCGGAAGGTGAGCTGCGCCGTCCGGCCGACGATGCTGATCGCCTCGTCGCGGCCGACGCTGGGCAACGAGATGACGATGTTGCCGCCCTGCGTCACGACCTCGGACTCACCGACGCCGAAGGCGTCGACGCGCAGCCGGATGATGTCGACGGCCTTCTGCAGCTTGTCGCTGGGCACGCCGCCGGGGTTCTTCGCCGCATCCGGCGTCAACGTCACGCTCGTGCCGCCCTGCAGGTCCAGCCCGAGGCGCGGCGTCCAGTGCTTCACGCCGATCAGCGTGTAGAGGCCGGCGACGACGAGGACGAGGACGGCGAGCCAGCGGCCGGGCCGGTAGGCGGACTTCGGAGGAGCCATCAGTCGGACTCGATCGCCTCGTGCTGGCCGTCTGCCGGCACGTCGAGCAGCTTGCCGATGGCGGCGCGCACGTAGACCAGCTCGACGCCGGGTGACACCTCGAGCGTCACGGTCTCGTCGTCGACCTGCCGAACCGTCCCGTAGAGACCGGCGGTCGTGATCACGCGCTGGCCCGGTGACAGGGTCGCCTGGATCTGCTGTGCGGCCTTCAGCCGGTTGCGCTGGGGCCGGATGGCGAAGAAGTAGAACGCCGCCAGGAGCACGAACAGCACGATGAAGCTGCCACCGCCGCCCCCGGAGCCGTTCTCCGCGGCGAGCACGGCGTCGTTGATCAACGTCTGGGCCTTTCGGTGGTCGAACGAGGCGCGCCTACGCGCGCGGCCACAGCAGACCTGCCGTGGCCGAGAGTGGGAGTCTAGTCAAACAAGCCGGGGGGCGCGGCCGCGACCGGTGGGGTGAGCCCGAGGTGGTGCCAGGCGGCCGGGGTTGCGGCCCGGCCGCGCGGCGTGCGGGCGAGCAGACCGGCCCGCACGAGGAACGGCTCCGCCACCTCCTCGACCGTCTCGGGCTCCTCGCCCACGGCGACCGCGATCGTGGTGAGCCCCACCGGGCCGCCGCCGAACCGACGGACCACCGCGTCGAGCACGGCGCGGTCCAGGCGGTCCAGTCCCAGCGCGTCGACGTCGTAGAGCGTCAACGCGCCCCGGGCGACGTCCAGCGTGATCACCCCGTCGGCGCGGACCTCGGCGAAGTCGCGCACACGGCGCAGCAGACGGTTGGCGATCCGAGGCGTGCCGCGCGAGCGGCCGGCGATCTCCGCCGCCCCGTCGTCGGCGAGCGCGACGCCCAGCAGCCGCGCAGACCGGGTCAGGATCGAGACCAGCTCGTCGGGCTCGTAGAAGTCCATGCGACCCACGAAACCGAAGCGGTCGCGCAGCGGGCCGGTGAGCAGCCCGCTGCGCGTCGTGGCGCCGATCAGCGTGAACGGTTCCAGCGGGACCTGGATCGCGGTCGCGCCCGGGCCCTTGCCCACGACGACGTCGATGCGGAAGTCCTCCATGGCCGCGTAGAGCAGCTCCTCGGCCGGGCGGCTCATCCGGTGGATCTCGTCGATGAAGAGGACCTCGCCCGCTGCCACGGCCGTGAGTACGGCGGCCAGGTCGCCGGCGCGCTCGATGGCCGGTCCGCTCGTCACACGCAGCGACACGCCGAGCTCGCCCGCGACGATCATCGCCAGGCTGGTCTTGCCGAGGCCCGGGGGGCCGGAGAAGAGCAGGTGGTCCGGTGGCGCGCCCCGCCGCTTGGCACTGTCGAGGATGACCTGGAGCTGGTCGCAGACCCGCTCCTGCCCGACGAACTCGGTGAGGTTGCGTGGCCGCAGACCGGCCTCGAGCTCGCGCTCGTCCGGCGTCGGGATCGGCGAAAGGTCCAGCGGCTCGGTCATCGGCGTGCTGCCTTCATCGGCGGTCCAGGGACCTGAGGGCGGCCTTGAGGGCCGAACCGACCTCGCCGTCCTCGGCGTCGGCCGGCAACGCGCGTGCCGCCTCCTCCGCCTCGCGGACGCCGTAGCCCAGCGTGGTGAGCGCCTCGCGCACCTGCGCGCGGACCGACGCCGCGCCGGTGCTGGGCAGCGGCGCGCCGGACTCGACCTCACCGAGGCGGTCCTTGAGCTCCAGGACGATCCGCTGCGCGCCCTTGCGCCCGATGCCGGGCACCAGCATGAACGCCGCCAGGTCGTCGGCGGCGACCGCACGGCGTACGGCGTCCGGCCGGTGCACCGCAAGGATCGACTGGGCCAGCCGCGGGCCCACGCCACTCGCGGTCTGCAGCAGCTCGAAGAGCACGCGCTCGGCGGTGTCGGCGAACCCGTAGAGGGTGAGCGAGTCCTCGCGGACGACGAGGGCGGTGGCCAGGGTCGCCGGCTGGCCGACCCGCAGCCGGGCCAGCGTGTCGGGCGTGCACTGCACCTGCAGCCCCACTCCCCCGACCTCGACGACGGCGGTGTCCGGGCCGACGGCGGCGACGCGGCCACTCACCGAGGCGATCATCGCGACCGGGCCGCGGCGGCGGCGAGTCGCTCGGCGGCCGGGCCGCGCCAGATGTGACAGATCGCCAGGGCCAGGGCGTCGGCCGCGTCGGCGGGCGTCGGCGCGGACGTGAGGCGCAGCAGACGGGTCACCATGACGGTGAGCTGGGCCTTGTCCGCGCGGCCGGAGCCGGTCACCGCCGCCTTGACCTCGCTCGGTGTGTGCAGCGCCAGCGGCACGCCGGCCCGCGCGGCGCAGAGGATCGCGACCGCGCCGGCCTGAGCCGTGCCCATGACGGTGCTCACGTTGTGCTGGCTGAACACCCGCTCCACCGCGACCGCGGCCGGGTCGTAGCGCGCGATCCAGTCGCTGATCTCCCGGTCGAGCGCGAGCAGGCGCTCGCCCAGGGGCGCCGCCGCCGGAGTGCGGACGACGCCGGCGTCGACGTAGCTCAGCCGCCCGCCGGCCCCGGAGTCGACGACGGCCACCCCGCACCGGGTCAGGCCGGGGTCGACGCCGAGCACGCGCACGCTTCCTCCTCACGAACAGGTGTTCGAGAAGACTAGCGCTGAGCAAGCCACGCCACGGCGCGACACGCGCCTGTTCTCAAGCGTTTTCGAGGACCTCGTCGGAGACGTCGAAGTTGGCCCAGACGTCCTGCACGTCGTCGAGGTCGTCGAGCAGGTCGACCAGCTTGAGGACCCGCTTGGCCACGTCGTCGTCGAGCGGCACGGACACCGTGGGCAGGAACGTCGTGTCCGCCGACTCGGGCGCGATGCCCGCGGCCTCGAGCGCGATCCGCACCTCGCGGATGTCAGCGGCCTCGCTGACCACCTCGAACGCTTCGCCGAGGTCGTTGACCTCCTCGGCGCCCGCGTCGAGGACGGCGGTCAGCACGTCGTCCTCCGTCAGCCCGTCCACCTTCGGCACGAGGGCGACGCCCTTGCGCTGGAACAGGTAGGCGACAGAACCGGGGTCGGCCAGCTGGCCGCCGTTGCGCGTGAACACCGTGCGCACCTCGGCGGCGGCACGGTTGCGGTTGTCCGTGAGGCACTCGACCAGGACGGCGACGCCACCGGGCGCATACCCCTCGTACATGATCGACTCGTAGCTGGCGCCGTCGGCGAGCTCGCCGGAGCCGCGCTTGACCGCGCGGTCGATGTTGTCGGCCGGCACCGAGTTCTGCTTCGCCTTCGTGATGGCGTCGGCCAGCGTCGGGTTGCCGTTGGGGTCGCCGCCGCCCGTGCGCGCGGCCACCTCGATGGTCTTGATCAGTCGCGCGAACAGCTTGCCGCGCTTGGCGTCCTTGGCGGCCTTCTGGTGCTTGGTCGTCGCCCACTTGGAGTGACCACTCACGCGCTGCTCTCCTGAACCATCGAGGCGAAAAGCCCGTGCACGCGGACGTCGTCCGTGAGCTCGGGGTGGAAGGCGGTGGCGAGCAGGTTCCCCTGCCGCACGGCGACGATCCTACCGGCGCGCTCCGCGAGCACCTCGACGTCGTCGCCGGCCTTCTCCACCCACGGGGCCCGGATGAACACGGCATGGAGCGGTTCCGGCCCGAGCACCGGGACGTGCAGCTCGTCCTCGAACGAGTCGACCTGCCGGCCGAACGCGTTGCGCCGCACCACGACGTCCAGGCCCCCGACCAAAGGCTGGTCGGGACGACCGTCGAGGACCTCGCGGGCGAGCAGCACCATGCCCGCGCACGAGCCGAAGACCGGCAGCCCGTCCGCGACGGCGTCCTGCAAGGGCTCCAGCAGACCGAAGAGCTCGCAGAGCAGTCCGATGGTCGTCGACTCCCCACCGGGAACGACCAGACCGTCGACCGCCGCGAGCTCGACCGGGCGGCGTACCTCGACGGCGTCGGCGCCGACCGCGCGCAGCGCGCGCAGGTGCTCCCGGACGTCGCCTTGCAGCGCGAGGACCCCGATGCGGGCCACGGCACTCAACCCAGACGCCGGCTACCAACCACGGTTGGCCAGTCGGTCCTCGTCGGGCATGGTGCTCACGTTGATGCCCACCATCGCCTCGCCCAGCCCGCGCGAGACCTTGGCGACGATCGCGGCGTCCGCGTGGAACGTGGTGGCCTCGACGATGGCGCGCGCCCTGGCGACCGGGTCGCCGGACTTGAAGATGCCGGAGCCGACGAACACGCCGTCGGCACCGAGCTGCATCATCATCGCCGCGTCGGCGGGAGTCGCGATGCCGCCGGCGGTGAACAGCACGGTGGGGAGCGCACCCTTCGCGGCCACCTCGGCCACGAGCTCGTACGGCGCCCGCAGCTCCTTCGCCGCGGCGTAGAGCTCCTCCGGTGACAGCGTGGTGAGCCGGCGGATCGCGCCCGTGATGGAGCGCATGTGGCGTGTGGCCTCGACGACGTTGCCGGTGCCGGCCTCCCCCTTCGAACGGATCATCGCCGCGCCTTCGGCCAGGCGCCGAAGTGCCTCGCCGAGGTTCGTCGCGCCGCAGACGAAGGGCACCGTGAACGCCCACTTGTCGATGTGATGCTCCTCGTCGGCGGGAGTGAGCACCTCGGACTCGTCGACGTAGTCGACGCCGATGGACTGCAGCACCTGCGCCTCGACGAAGTGCCCGATCCGCGCCTTCGCCATGACGGGGATGGACACCGCCTCGATGATCTGGTCGATCATGTCCGGGTCGCTCATCCGGGCCACGCCGCCGTCGCGGCGGATGTCGGCCGGCACCCGCTCGAGTGCCATGACGGCGACCGCGCCGGCGGCCTCGGCGATGGCGGCCTGCTCCGCGTTGACCACGTCCATGATGACGCCGCCCTTGAGCATCTCGGCCATGCCGCGCTTCACGCGTGCCGTGCCGGAGGCGCCCGAGGGCACGGGACCTGTGGCGGTGAGACCGGAGGCTGAGTCGCTCGTCATGGCCTCATCGTACGGCTCAGCGGACGGCGACCCGAACCGTATTTGGGGCCAGCAGGATCCACACCGGACCGGGGTGCAGCGGGATGTCCTTGCCGGCGGCGTCGACGAAGCGCGTGCCCGCGTTCACGCTCGGGCGGGTCCACCGGCCGGTGATCCGGACGCCGTCACGGAACACCTCGGCCACGCCGCTGCCGACCGTGGACGAGTAGGGCGACGGAGCACCAGTCACGTCCCGGAACCGTCCGTTGCGCACTGCGACGTACTGGATGACGACGTTCGGGGACCCGATGCGCGCGCCGGTCGAGAGCCTGGAGGGCGTGCCGTCCATGCTGCGCAACCAGGTCTTCGTCCCCGGGTCGTAGTCGAAGCTGGTCCGGGCCCGGTCCGACCACGGGAGCGTGAGGGCGACGACCGGCGCACCGGTGCCGGCCGGCAGTACGCCGAAGCGCAGCCCGACGTCCTTGACCAGCGCGCCGCCGGGCTTGGCCCTGATGAGCGCCGCAGGCGTGGTGAAGAAGTTGCGGGCGTCCTTGCGTCGCGCGCCCAGGACGTACGCACCCTCCGGGATGGCGTCGTACGACGCGTCGATGACCGGTGAGGCGGCGACGATCCGCTTCACGCCGTCGTTGCCGCCGGAGAAGCCGAACAGCACCCG
>CAZYXZ010000096.1:0-3251 GCA_964651395.1 uncultured Frankiaceae bacterium | reverse complement strand
TCGTGCCGGATCAGCTCGAGGTCGCTCTCACGAACGCTGCGGATCGGCCCGATCTGGTCGTTGGCGTTCGCGGAGTAGACGCCCATCAGGCGCGTGGTGCCGCCCTCCACGAGCTCCTCGTACATGACGTCGGCCTTGTCCAGCCCGATGAAGTACGGGCGGGCCAGCGGGCCGTTGTCGATCTTCAGCACGACGACCGGGGTCGCGCCGCGGATCGGCAGGCCGGTCAGCGGCGAGGTGATCGCGACGGCGGCGCTGCTGGTGGCCGGCGCGGGCGGCGAGGACGACCCGGGCTGGCCGGCGGTGGGGCCGGCCGACGGCGACTTCGACGAGCAGCCGACGCCAGTCACGACGGCGAGGGTGAGGAGGAACGGGACGAGTTTGCGGGAACGCACGGGCGAGGACTCCAGGTAGCTCGAACGCGGGTGAGTAGGCAGGCTACGACACCCGCCGGTCGGCGTCCTCGGGACCGGTCAAGGCAGTCTCGTCGATCTCGAAGAACCCCCGCGGCGTGTCCCGGCGCAAGACCCGCAGCAGCCGGCAGACCCACCGGCGACGGAGGGCCCGGTTGTCCCGGACGGCGTCGTTGTAGAACTGTCGCGCGAAGGCCACCCTGGCCGAGGTGGCCTCGAGCAGGTCCAGCAGGACCTGCGTCTTCTCGCCACCGAGCGGCCCGGCCGCGCCCAGGAAGTCGCGGATCGCGCGCGAGAGGGCGTTCTCCGCGGCCTCGCGGTTTCCCGGGCTCGACTGGGCGGCTTCGAGCGCCGCGCTCTCGAGGAGCCGGCCGGTCTCGTCCGGCGCGAGCCGGCGCCGCCTTGCGTGAGCGGCGAGCTCCCCCGCCGTCGCCGAGCGCCGGACCAGCTGGGCGTCCAGGGCGGCCCACGCCGTCTCCACCCTCGAGGACAGGCGGTCGAGGCGACTGGCCGTCCACGTGAGGTAGCTCGCCACGGCGCAGACCACCGCGACCACCAGGACGACGACCGTCACTGCCTCACCACGGTCATCCGCATCTCCCGTCGAGCCGCGTTCTACCCCCGGCCGGGCTGGACCATCGCATAGACGTCGAGCACCTCGCCGACGACGCTGTCCCAGTCGTAGCGCGCCACGAGCTTCGTGCCCTTCTTCCGCAGCGCCGTGCGACGCGCGGGAGCGTCGAGCAGCGCGGCCAGTGCGTCCGCGAGCGCCGTCGGATCCTCGGGCGGCACCAGCACACCCGCGTCGCCGACGACGCGCCGGAACGCGTCGAGCTCGCTGGCCACGACGGGGGCGCCGCCGGCCATCGCCTCGAGCAGCACGATGCCGAAGCTCTCGCCGCCGGTGTTGGGCGCGCAGTAGACGTCCAGGGAGGCGAAGAACCGCGCCTTGTCCGCCTCGTCGATGCGCCCGAGGGCGTGCACCCGGTCCGCCCACGCGGGGTCCAGCTGCTCGGCCAGCTCCTCCGGATCACCCGGCCCGGCCAGCAGCAGGCGCAGCTCCGGACGCGTCGTGGCCAGCCGCCCGAACGCCGCGAGCAGGACGGAGAGCCCCTTGCGCGGTTCGTCCCAGCGGCCGAGGAAGCCGATCGCCCCGCCCTTGCCGGGCCAGCCGGGCAACGGCTGCGCGCCGCGGAACCGCGAGACGGTCACGCCATTGGGGATGAGGACGGCGCTGCCGCCGAGGTGCTGCACGACGTAGTCGCGGGCCGCCGGGCTGACCGCGATGCGCGCGTGGATCTTCTCCAGCGCCGGCTGCAGCGCCGGCTCGAACGTGATGAGCGCGCGCGACCGTTCGCGCGCCGCGTGGAAGGTGGCGACGACCGGGCCGCGGGCCGACCACAGCGCGAGGATGGACACGCTCGGGGCGAGCGGCTCATGGATGTGCAGCACGTCGAACCGGCCTTCGCGCAGCCACCGTCGCACCCGCACCGTGGACACCGGGCCGAAGGTGAGTCGCGCGACCGAGCCGTTGTAGGGCACCGGCACCGCGCGCCCCGTGCTGACGACGTAGGGCGGAAGCGCGTCGTCGTCGTCGGCCGGCGCCAGGACCGAGACGTCGTGCCCGCGGGCGATCAGCGCCTGGGCGAGGTCGTCGACGTGCGCCTGCACGCCGCCCGGGACATCCCAGGTGTAAGGGCAGACCAGCCCGACCTTCATCGTTCCCGCGGACGCAGCTCAGTCTTGCGCGAGTCACCAGCGGGGAGGTCGTCGAGCCAGAGCCGCTGGAGCATGTGCCAGTCCGCGGGGTGCTCGCGGATGCCCTGCTCGAAACGCTCTGCGACGGTCTGCGTCATCTGTGCCGCCTGCTCGCTTTCGGTGCCCGTCTCCGGCGGCGTCACCTCAGGGTGCCAGTGCACGTGCCATCCGGCGGGCGTCGCCCAGAGCGACACCGGATGCAGCGCGGCACCCGTGCGGACGGCCAGCGTCGCCGGGCCGGCCGGGAACCGGGTGGTCGCGCCGAAGAACGTGACCGGGATCCCGCGCGCGGTGAGGTCGCGGTCGCCGAGCAGGCAGATCATCCGGCCGGCGGTGAGCCGCTCGACCAGGACGTCGTACGGCGGCGCCGCACCCCCGGTCAGCGGCAGCACTTCCATGCCGAGCGACTCGCGGAAGGCCAGGAAGCGGTCGAAGAGCTGCTCCGGCTTGAGCCGCTCCGCCACCGTCGTGAACGGCAGCCCGCTCAGCCCGGCCCACGCGCCGGCCACGTCCCAGTTGCCCTGGTGCGGCAGCACGCTCACCACACCGCGACCGGCAGCGAGCGAGGCACGCACCGCGTCCTCCCCCGAGGTGGTCATCCCGTCCAGGATGCGTCGGCGGCCCATCGTGGGCAGCCGGAACACCTCCAGCCAGTACTGCGCGTACGAACGCAAGCCGGCCCGCGTCCAGGCGGCCAGCTCCTCCTCGGTCGCCTCCGGGAGGACCCGGCGCAGGTTCGCCGCCAGACGGCGGACGCCCTTGCCCTGCCGTCGCACGGCCAGGTCGGCCCCGACGCGGAAGAGCGCGCGCGCGAGCCGCTCGGGCAGCGCGCGGACCAGCGCCCACGCGAGCGAGTAGGCGAGGTAGGTGAGCCGATCCTTCACGTAGCGACGATCTGCCGGTGCACGACCACGAGCCGCTGGACGATGGTCAGGACCGACGCGGCGGCGAGCAGCCAGAGCGCGGCCGCCATCGCGAACGGCACGCCCAGCCCTTCGAGGCCCACACCGACCAGGGCGATGATCAGCCGCTCGGCTCGCTCGGCGAAGCCGACGTTGCACTCGTAGCCGAGACCCTCCG
>CAZYXZ010000095.1:0-9421 GCA_964651395.1 uncultured Frankiaceae bacterium | reverse complement strand
TAGAACGTCGTGAGACAGTTCGGTCCCTATCCGCCGCGCGCGCAGGAGACTTGAGAAGAGCTGTCCCTAGTACGAGAGGACCGGGACGGACGAACCTCTGGTGTGCCAGTTGTACCGCCAGGTGCACTGCTGGTTGGCTACGTTCGGCAGGGATAACCGCTGAAAGCATCTAAGCGGGAAGCTCGCTTCAAGATGAGGTCTCCCACAGGGTCAACCTGGTAAGGCCCCCGACTAGACCATCGGGTTGATAGGCCGGAAGTGGAAGCGCCGCAAGGCGTGCAGCTGACCGGTACTAATAGGCCGAGGGCTTGACCACACTTTTATTCGCGTCCACTGTGCGGCTCCCGAGTTACGGTCGGGATCCATCGATCGAAAACTCCATAGAGTTTCGGCGGCCATAGCGAGGGGGAAACGCCCGGTCCCATTCCGAACCCGGAAGCTAAGCCCCTCAGCGCCGATGGTACTGCGCGGGAGACTGCGTGGGAGAGTAGGACGCCGCCGGACATACTTCGTCGATGAGGGTCACCATTCTTTGGTGGCCCTCATCGCACTTTCCGAGAGGTCATTCCCGTGCCCGACGAGCGCCCGGCGCGCAAGCCTCAGGGGCGACCGGCGCGTCCCGGGTACCCGCAGCGCAAGGACCAGCCGGCCCGCCCGCCGCGCGCGCCGCGGCTCGAGCCGCTCCCGGACGCCGACCCGGCGCTGCTCGCCAACGAGGTCCGCCGGGAGCTGCGCGCCCTGCCCGAGGACCTGGCGGAGCGCGTGGCCCGCTACCTGGTCAGCGCCGGCCTGCTCGTCGACGAGGACCCGGCCCGCGCCTACACGTTCGCGCAGGCGGCGAAAGCCCTCGCCGGTCGCGTGGGCGCCGTCCGCGAGGCGGTCGGCGTCACGGCGTACGCCGCGGCGGACTACGCCACCGCGCTGCGCGAGCTGAAGGCCGCCCGCCGGATCAGCGGCGGCCCGGAGCACCTGCCGGTCCTCGCCGACTGCGAGCGGGCCCTCGGCCACCCGGAGCGCGCGCTGGCCCTGGCCGCCGAGCCGGAGGCGAAGCGGTTGGACGCGGCCGGACGTGTGGAGCTGGCCATCGTCCTGGCCGGCGCCCGGAAGGACCTCGGCCAGCCGGACGCGGCCGTGCTCGCGCTGCAGCTGCCGGAGCTGGACGCCGACCAGGTCGCCCCGCACACGCTGCGCCTCTGGTACGCGTACGCGGACGCCCTGGAGGCGGCCGGCCGGACGGACGACGCGCGGCGCTGGTTCACCGCCGCGGCCACCGTCGACGACGACGGCGAGACCGACGCCGCCGAGCGCCTTCTCGCGCTCGGCTGAGACCCCTCGTCCACAGATCCGCGGTGGCCCGTCCCTCCCGGTGCGGCGCTCGTGATCCTGGGCAGCCACGCTGATCCAGGGAGGGCACATGGACACCGTCAACGAGGTCACGCTGGTCGGCCGGGTCTCGGCCGCCGCGGAGGAGCGCGTGCTGCCCAGCGGGGACGTCGTCGTCACGTGGCGCCTCGTCCTCCCGCGGGCGACCCGTGACCGCGCGCCCGGGATGAAGACGACGGTCGACACGATCACCTGCGCGGCGTGGCGGGCACCTCTGCGCCGAGCCGCTCTGCGCTGGGCTCCGGGGGACGTCGTACAGGTCGAAGGTGCCCTGCGCAGCCGCTACTGGCGTGTCGGTGCGGGCAACGCCAGCCGCGTCGAGGTGGAGGTCTCCGCAGCCGAGCGGATTCAGAAGGCCGGCGTGGCCGAGAAGTCTGCGTAAGCCCTGATCACCACACCGGTGCGCGGCTTCG
Organism: uncultured Frankiaceae bacterium; assembly: GCA_964651395.1. Lineage (GTDB taxonomy): Bacteria > Actinomycetota > Actinomycetes > BP-191 > BP-191 > CAZYXZ01. The sequence continues at coordinate 7,625 of CAZYXZ010000095.1, read as the reverse complement.
GCGTGAAGAAGGTCGACTTGCGCGGCATGCGCTCGCCGGCGCTGGCCACGGCGATCAGCGCCTCCACGGGCGTGGGGTTGAGCAGAACGGCTGTTCCGCCGCTCGCAGCCGCGGCAGCCTCTGCGGACTCCGCATCGTGCCTGTACTCGACGGTCGACTCGTCGTCGTCGAGCATCCACCCGTGCCGCACCAGACCATGGTGCAGGACCGTGACGTCGAGGCCGCGCCAGGTGGCTGAGTGATCTCCAGGAACGAGGTCTGCTAGCCACCCATCGAGGTCATCGAGCAGCACACGGGAGGAGATCCCGTCGCTCAGGACGAAGGCTGGACCGCGCTCTCCAGCCGTCCTCAGCGCTGCGAGGGCGCTGTCTAGGCCGCCGGTCAGCGGCGTTATGCGGAAGGCTTCCTCTGCACCCGCATGTGCCTTCATGAAGTCCAGCCCCGGCACCACGCGGTGGATCGCGTGCACCTCGGGGCCGAAGGCCTTCGCGTCCACGAGGAAGGCCAGGCCGAAGTCCCACGGGCCGGGGCCGTCACCGGCCGCGTGCCGCTCGGCCTGGTGGGTCCGGAAGGTCTGGTATCGGTGGTGGCCGTCCGCGATCACCGCCGATCGGGTCAGCAGGTCGGCGGCGATCGCGTCCAGCACGTCCCGGTCGGTGATCGCCCAGAGCCGGTGGGCGACGCCGTCCGCGGTGTCCATCGTGGCCAGCGGCGGGTGGCTGCCCACGTCGGAGACGGCCGCCGAGGCGACGCCGCCCCCGTCGTAGATCAGGAAGACGGGGGAGAGGTTGGCCTCCGTCGCGCGCGTGAGGTGCAGCCGGTCGCTGACCGGCCCGGCCATGGTGTTCTCGTGCGGCAGCACGATCCCGGCGTCCGGGTCGACCAGCGCGAGGGCCCCGAGCAGGCCCCGCTGGACGTGCTCGCCGTCGCGCATCTCGTAGACGTAGAGCGCCGGCTCGTCGTCGGGTCGCAGGACCCCTTCGGCACGCCACTGAGCGAGCTGGCGCGCCGCACGCTGGTAGCGGTCGTCCACGCCGCTCTCCGGCCCGCGTGGCAGGATGAGCCGGACGACGTTGCAGGGGCTGAGCTCCTCGAACGCAGCCACTTCGGCGTCGTCGATGACGTCGTACGGTGGCGAGGTCAGCTCGGCCAGCGCGCCCGCTTCGGGCGCGTAGCGCAGGGCACGGAAGGGAGCGAGCACCAAACCCGGTGGCACGGGTAGGGATGCAGCCGGCCGGGCAGCGCTGTCTGGCGGGGTCATCTGCCGATCGTATCGAGCGGTGCCGAAGGGTCCGCGGAGAGAGGAGGCGAGGAGCAGTGGCCTACGACGACGACGACGAGGTCCCCCGTTCGCCCTACGCCGACCTGCCCCCTCCGCCGCCGGACGTCTACCCCAAGGGCGAGGCCTACGACTGGTACCAGCGCGGCTGCGAGCTGATCGAGTCGGGCAACTCGCACGCCGCCGTCGAGCTGCTGAAGCGGGTCGCCGGCGTGGAGCCGGAGTCGCGGAGCGTCCGCGAGGCGCTCGCCCGGGCCCAGTTCGACTCCGGCCTGTACGCCGAGGCGCGCGAGAGCTTCGAGTGGATCGTGTCCGTCGACCCGGCCGACGACTACGCGCAGTTCGGCCTGGGGCTGGCCGCGGCACGCCTCGGCGACTACGACGCCGCCGTGGCCCACCTGGCCATCGCGCAGGCGATGCGGCCGGACATCACGCACTACAGCACGGCCCTGCGCGGCGCGAAGGCCACGCGCGGCCACCGGGAGTGACGGCGCTCCCCGCGCCGCTGCGCGCTGCGTCACCACCGCTCGTCACGAGCTACGACGTCTCGCTGCTCGACCTCGACGGCGTCGTCTACCTCGACGAGCAACCCGTCCCGCAGGCCGCCGAAGCGCTGGCCGCGGCGCGCGAGGCCGGGCACCGGCTGGTGTTCGTCACCAACAACGCCTCCCGCACACCGGCGGCAGTGGCCGAGCTGCTGTGCCGGGTCGGCGTACCCGCGACCGCCGACGATGTCGTGTCGTCCGCCCACGCCGCCGCACAGCTGCTTCGCGCTGCCGTCCCGCCCGGCAAGCCGGTGCTCGTGGTCGGCGGCGCCGGACTGCGGGAGGCGGTCGCCGACGCGGGATATCCCTTCGCCACGCGCGCCGAGGACGCGGCTGCCGTCGTGCAGGGTTACGACGCCGGAACCGGCTACGCCGACCTCATGGAGGCAGCTCTCGCCGTACGGGCCGGCGCGGTGTGGATCGCGGCGAACCTGGACGCGACCATGCCGACCCCGCGCGGGCAGGTGCCGGGCAACGGCGCGTTGGTGGCCGCCGTCGTCACCGCCAGTGGCCGCCATCCCGAGGTGGCCGGCAAGCCGTTCCCGGCGCTGCACGCCGAGGCGGTACGGCGCGCGAACGCGGCGCGCCCGCTCGCGGTCGGCGACCGGCTGGACACCGACATCGCGGGTGCCGTCGCCAGCGACTGCCCGAGCCTGCTCGTGCTCACCGGTGTCACCAACGCGACCGACCTGTTGCTCGCGCTGCCTCCGGAGCGGCCGACCTACGTCGCCGAGAACCTCGACGGGCTGCTCGAGGCACATCCGGCGGTCGAGCTCGACGAGGCGACGACCCGGTGTGGCGACGCGCGGGTCGTCACGGCGAGGGACTCGCTACTGGTGCGCGAGGGCAGCGCGATCGACCGCCTGCGCGCACTGGCCGTTGCCACGTGGTCGCGGCGGCAGGCCGGCTCCATCGAGATCGACATCGGTGGCGACGCGCCGTACGGCGTGCCGGACCGGCTCGTGCTGCGCTGACCGCTGCTACAGCATGGTGCGCAGGCGCAGCAGGTCGGTGAGGCTGGCGTCGACGCGCAGCTTCCCGGTCGCCCACGCCTTCGCGAAGCTGAGCTCGCCCGTGGTGAGCGCCATGAGGTCGTCACTGGTCATGCGCAGCTTGACCTGCGCGCCCTTGCTGCTCCCGGTCGTGATGTCGTGCAGTCCGTCGCCGTCGAGCAGGCCGAGGAACGTCACGCCGAGGTCGGTCAGCTCGCAGGACAGCGAGCGGTTGAGCACGTGCCGGCTGCGCGTCTCCGGATCGACGGTGCCCAGCTGGGACGCGAGCCGGTCGAGCGCGGCTCGGCACTCCTCTTCGCTGGCCATGACGGGGAACGATACGGTCTTCGTACTCACTTCGGCTCTGGAGGACCTGTGCGCGACGCGCTGAAGAACTACCTCGCTCTGGCCAGCGGGCTCACCGACGTCACCCGGCAACGGGCGCAGGCTGCGGCCAAGGCGCTGGTCGCGCAGGGCGAGGCGACCGCCGAGCAGGTGAGCAGCCTCGCCGAGGACCTGATCAAGACCAGCCGCAACAACCGGGCGATGGTCCAGGCCCTGGTGCGCAGCGAGGTGGAGAAGGCGCTCGGCCGGGTCCAGCCGCTGACCGAGGAGCTGCAGCAGCGGCTCCGCGACGTCGAGTCGACGGTGCACACCCTGAGTGGCGGCCGCCTCGGCAAGAAGGAGCGCAAGGCCGCGAAGAAGGCCGCGAAGAAGGCCGCGGCCAAGCCGGCGGCCAAGAAGGCCGCGGCGAAGAAGCCGGCGGCCAAGAAGCCGGCCAAGAAGGCCGCGGCGAAGAAGCCGGCGGCCAAGAAGCCGGCGGCCAAGAAGGCCGCGAAGAAGGCCTGATGGACGACATCGTCGACCGGGTCGAGCAGTCGCGCGCGCGGCTGGCCGGGCTGACCGACAAGCCGGCGGCCGAGCACCTGAAGACCTACGAGGAGCTGCACGAGCTGCTCGACGGCGCGCTGGCCACGCTGGACGACCGCTAGAGGATCTGACCCGCATGCGGCGCAGCCGGCTCGACGCGGAGCTCGTCCGCCGCGGCCTGGCCCGCAGCCGCGAGCAGGCCGCCGAGGCGATCGCCGCCGGGCGGGTGCGCGTGGGTGGCCTGGTCGCGACCAAGCCGGCCACCGGCGTCGACGAGACGTCGTCCCTGGTCGTCGCCGCCGACGACACCGATCCGGCGTACGCCTCGCGGGGCGGGCACAAGCTGGCCGGCGCTCTCGAGCACTTCGCCGGGTCCGGTCTCGACGTCGCGGGCCGTCGTGTCCTCGACGCGGGTGCCTCGACCGGCGGCTTCACGGACGTCCTGCTGCGGGCCGGCGTAGGCGAGGTGGTCGCCGTCGATGTCGGCTACGGCCAGCTGGCGTGGGCGCTGCGCAGCGACCCGCGCGTCGTCGTCGTGGACCGGGTCAACGTCCGCGACCTGACCGTCGACCAGGTCGGGGGCCCGGTGGACCTCGTGGTCGCCGACCTGTCCTTCATCTCGCTGCGCCTCGTGCTGCCCGCGCTCGTCGCCGTCGCGAGCGAGGAGGCGGACCACGTCCTGCTGGTGAAGCCGCAGTTCGAGGTGGGGCGCGAGCTGGTCGGCAGCGGGGGCGTCGTGCGTGACCCGGCGCTGCGCGCGTCCGCCGTACGCGGCGTCGTCGACGCGGCGGCAGAGCACGGGCTCGGCCTGCTCGGCGCGGTAGCCAGCCCCCTCCCGGGCCCGGCCGGCAACGTCGAGTACTTCGTCTGGCTGCGGCGCGGCGTAGCGTCGCTTCCGGCAACGGCGATCGACGACGCGGTGGAGGGCGGACCGGCATGACGCGGCGGATGCTGCTCGTGGCGCACACCGGTCGCGAGGATGCGCGCAAGGCGGCCGGCGAGGCGGCGGCGGCACTGCAGGCGGCCGGCATCGGCGTCGCGGTGCTCGCGCCGGAGGCCGACGAGCTCGGGCTGGCCGACGTCGTCGTCGTCGAGCCGGACGACCAGGCGGCGGTCGGCGCCGAGCTGGTCATGGCCTTCGGCGGTGACGGCACGCTCCTGCGCGCCGCCGAGCACGCCCGCCCGGCGGCTGCACCCTTGCTCGGCGTGAACCTCGGCCACGTGGGTTTTCTCGCCGAGATCGAGCCCGAGGCGCTCGACTTCACCGTCGACCACGTGCTGCGCAACGCCTACACCGTCGAAGAGCGCCAGACCGTCGACGTCACGGTGAACGGGTGGACCGGTTGGGCGCTCAACGAAGTGAGCGTCGAGAAGTCGAATCGCGAGCGCATGGTCGAGCTGATCGCCGAGATCGACGGCCAGCCGTTGTCGCGCTACGGCTGCGACGGTCTGGTCGTCGCGACCCCGACCGGGTCGACCGCCTATGCGTTCTCCGCCGGCGGCCCGATCGTCGCCCCCGACGTGGATGCCCTGGTCCTCGTGCCGATCTCCGCGCATGCGCTCTTCGCCCGGCCGATCGTGCTGGGACCCACCTCCGTCGTCGCCGTCGAGGTACTGCCCGAGGCGGGGGCCGTGCTCTGCTGCGACGGCCGGCGTACGCATCCGCTCGCCGCCGGTGACCGGGTCGAGGTACGCCGCGGCGCCAAGCCGGTGCGCCTCGCCCGCATCCATCCGGTGCCGTTCACGACCCGCCTGGTCGCGAAGTTCGACCTCCCCGTTCAAGGCTGGCGCGGGAGGGGCCAACCCAGCTGACACCGTTGAGGTGGGAGTTTCAGCCCCCGGCTGAAACTCCCACCTCAACGGGGGTGGACTAGGAGTTGAGCTTCCAGTCGGCTTCGAAGAAGGGGAGCAGGTGCTTGGCGAGGCGCTGGGCGCCGTCCTTCGAGAGGTGGATGCCGTCCCGCGCGCGCATGAGCACCGGCTTGCCTGACTCGTCGTCGAGGTAGTCGGAGTACTCGCCCTTGCCGTTGACGAACAGGTCCCAGGTCGGGATGTAGGTCGCGCCGGGGACGAGCGCGGCCGCGCCGGCGAGCGCGGTGTTGAGCGCGCGGTAGCCGTTGAAGAGGCGCGCGGACCGGGCCGGCGGCATGCCCACCCAGTAGACGCGGCGCAGACCGCTACCGGTGAGCGCGGTCATGACGGCGACGGCGCGGCGCTGGTACTCGGCGATCCACTCCGGGCTGCCGAGGGTGAGGATCGACTTGTCGGGCAGCTGGATGTTCTGCCCGTCGTTGCCGCCCATCATCATCAAGACGGCGTCCGGCTGGCGCTCGGCCATCGCGGTCTCGGCGTGGGGCAGCCAGTCGAAGAAGTCCGGCCGGACCAGCCCGGTGCCGTACTTCACCTCGGTCTTCGCCTCGAGCGCGTCGTCGTCGTCTGCCAGGTTGACCAGGCGGCCGGCCATGAACTCGATCATCGAGTCGCCGGTGATGAACAGCTTGAGCGGGGCTGCGCTGCTCACGTCGCGCACAGGCGACGCGGCCGCCGCCGGGCTGGCCGACGGTGCGGCCGACGTGGACGCGGACGTGGTGACGGCGGGCAACCCGCCGGAAGGGATGGCGACGGGCTGGCCGACGTTCGGGTCGAGCAGCCCGACGCCGGCCGTCTTGTCCTGACGGCCGAGCGCCTGGTCCAGCTCGTGCCGCAGCGACGTGATCCGGAAGGTCCGGCTGACCGCGTCCACGGAGTGGGCGACCGGGCGCAGGACGGTGCGCGTGATGCCGGCCGGCATCGCGTCGGTCGCCTTGACCATGGCTTCGGAGTTGAGCAGCGCGGCGACGAGGAGCGCGACGACCACGACGACCAGCACCCGGCCCGCGGGCATGGGTCGCGTGGGTGCCGGTGCGGTTGCGCGCGGGCGCGTGCCGGCCCGTGTCTGGCTCACTCGCCCCCCGCTAGAACTGGAAATAGATGAATGCGACGACGCCCTGGTTTCCCAGAGTGTCCACGAGAAGCAGCGCCGTGCCGAGCAGGGCCCCCTGCGTGACCATGCCGAGGCGGGCGAATCCGTGCTGGAGCCGTACGGAGATGTGGCGGGGGAGGTACTGCACCCCGATGCCGATGAGGATCGCCAGGAGCACGCCTGTGGTGACCAGCGGGGCCGGCCCGCCGGCCGTGAACAGCCGCCGCAGCAGCTCGTTCGCCGTGCTCAGGCTGTCCGCCCGGAAGAACACCCAGGCGAAGCAGACCAGATGGAAGGTGGCGACCCGCCCGATCGTGCGCGTGAGCGGCGTGCTCCGTCGTACGGCGTCACCCGCGACCGCCCGGCGCCGGCCGGCGAACCAGCGTTCCACCGCGAGCCACGCGCCGTGGATGCCGCCCCAGAGGACGAAGTTCCATGCGGCGCCGTGCCAGAGACCACCCAGCAGCATCGTGAGCATCAGGTTGCGGTAGGTCTTGCGCTCACCGCCACGATTGCCGCCGAGTGGCACGTAGAGGTAGTCGCGCAGCCACCGCGACAGGCTCATGTGCCAGCGCCGCCAGAAGTCCTGCAGCGAGATCGCGGTGTACGGCGCGTCGAAGTTCTCCGGGAAGCGGAAGCCGAGCAGCAGGGCGATCCCGATGGCGATCTCGGAGTACGCCGAGAAGTCGCAGAAGATCTGGACCGCGTAGCCGTAGACGCCGACCAGGATCTCGAGCGACGAGTGCTGTCCCGGGGTGTTGAAGACCGGGTCGACGATCGACGTCGCGAGGACGTCGGCGATGACCACCTTCTTGAACAGGCCACCGGCGATCAGGAAGAACGCGCGCGTGGCGTCGACCCGGCGGGGGTCGCGGGGCTGCGCGAGCTGCGGGATGAACTCGCTGGCCCGCACGATCGGCCCGGCAACGAGGTGCGGGAAGAACGCCATGTAGACGGCGAAGTCGATCGGCTTGGCC
>CAZYXZ010000094.1:0-9625 GCA_964651395.1 uncultured Frankiaceae bacterium | reverse complement strand
CAGGCGCCTCTGCGCGAAGCGGCGCCGGCGCCCGTCGCGGGTCGCGCCGTCCTCCGCGCGGATGGGGGCGCGCGGGAAGCCGGCGGTGTGCGTGAGCAGGTGCTCGAGCGTCACCGCGTCCTTGCCGTTGGTCTCGAACTCGGGGACGACCGCGATCACGCGTGACGCCGGCGTCAGCTGCTTCTCGGCGAAGAGCAGCCAGACCGCGCCGGCCACCGCGGCCTTGGTGACCGAGAAGACGCAGTAGCGCGACGCCGGCGTGGCCGCGCCTAGCGTGGCCTCCGCGACGATCGTGCCGCCGTGGGCCACCGCGAGCTGGCAGGACGGCAGCCGACCGCTCGTGATCTCCTCCGCGGCGCGAGCGAGGAGCGCGTCCACGGGCGGAGGGGGCATGATCGGATCCTGCCCTACTCGTGCAGACGGAGGTGATGCCGGTGGAGCGACTGCCCGGTGTCGACGCGGGTTTCCTCTACATGGAGACGCCGACGCTGCACATGCACACGCTCAAGGTCGCGGTCATCGACGTCTCGACCGTGCCGGACGGCTACACCTTCGAGAAGCTCCAGGAGGAGCTGCACGCGCGGCTGCATCTGCTTCCGCCGTTCCGCCGCCGGCTGGTCACCGTGCCGATGCAGTTCCACCACCCGCTGTGGATCGAGGACAAGGACTTCGAGCTCGCGAAGCACGTACGCCGGATGGCCGTGCCGTCGCCGGGGACGATGCGCGAGGTCGAGCACCTGATCGGCAAGATCGCGAGCACCCAGCTCTCCCGCGACAAGCCGCTGTGGGAGGTCACCGTCCTCGAGGGCCTCGCCGACGGCTCCGTTGTCGTCGTCACGAAGATGCACCACGCGATGGCCGACGGCGTCGCCGCCTCGGCGCTGCTCGCCAACGTCATGGACGTGACACCGCCGCCTTTCGACGGACAGCACCTCGCGCCGCCGCCCATCGAGCCGTGGGTCGGCGAGCCCGTCCCGCCGCGCAAGGAGGTCTTCTGGCAGGCGCTCCTCGAGTGGTTCCACCAGTTGCGGCTGCTTCCCGCGCTGCTGCGCAAGACCGCGCGCAACATCCGAGCCGTCGTGCATGCGCGCAAGGCCTCGCCCGTGAAGACGCCGCGGCCGATCCTCGACACGCCGCGCGCGTCGTTCAACGGCGCGATCACCGCACGCCGTTCGTTCGCCACGCAGTCGCTCCCGCTCGCGGACTTCAAGACCGTGCGCGAGGCGTTCGGCGTGAGCTTCAACGACGTCGTCCTCGCCGTCGTCGGCGGCGCACTCCGGTCGTGGCTGGACGAGAACGGCGAGCGCCCGAGCGGTCCGCTGACCGCCGGCGTACCGGTGTCGACGGACGACCCCGCCGACATCGCACGGCTCGGCGGCAACCGCGTGTCGAACATGTTCACGACGCTCGCCACCGACGTCGACGACCCGGTCGAGCGGCTGCGCGCGATCCACGCGGTGACCAAGCAGGCGAAGGTGCTGCAGAACGCGCTGGGCCTGGACATGCTCGAGAACTGGGTGCAGTTCACGCCGCCCGGGCCGTTCGCGGCGTTCATGAAGCTCTACTCGAAGGTGCGCGGCGCCGACCTGCACCCGGCGCCGTTCAACCTGGTCGTGTCCAACGTGCCCGGCCCGAGGATCCCGATCTACATCGGCGGCGCGCGACTCACCGACCTGTTCTCCGTCGGACCCATCCTCGAGGGCATCGGCCTCAACGTGACCGTCTGGTCCTACTTGGACCGCATGAACTTCTCCGCGGTCGCCTGCCCGGACACACTCCCCGACCTGCGCGAGATCGTCGACGGGCTCGAGGACGCGCTGGGCACACTCCTGAAGAGGGCGGCACTCGTTGGCTGATCGATTGCGCCAGACGGACAGCTTGGGCACCCGGGCACTGCGCCGGGTCGTGCGGGCCCCCAAGCCGGACACGGCGTCGCTGCCGCCCGGGCACATGCTCGAGCTGCCCGGGCGCGGGACGACGTTCGTCATCGACGTCCCCGGCCCGACGCCGGACGCGCCCGCGCTGGTCCTGCTGCACTCGCTGGCCTGCACGGCGTACCTCAACTGGTACCCGTCGCTCGCCGCCCTGAGCCAGGAGTTCCGCGTCGTCGCGTTCGACCAGCGCTGGCACGGTCGCGGCATCCGGTCGCGCCGCTTCAGGTTCAGCGACTGCGCGGACGACGTGGCGGCGGTCGCCGACGTGCTGGGCATCGAGCGGTTCATCCCGGTCGGCTACTCGATGGGTGGCCCGATCGCCCAGCTGGTCTGGAAGCGGCACCGCGAGCGCGTCCTCGGTCTGGTGCTCTGCGCGTCGGCGCGCAACTACCGCGGCAAGACCCGCGAGCGGCTGTTCTTCCCGGTGCTGACCGGCACGATGACCGTCCTCTCGCCGTACGCGCGCCGGCGGGTCGAGCGCCTCGCCAGCGAGCTGCCGCCCGAGCCCGTGTCGCCGGACGAGGTGCGCAACTGGGGTCTCCAGGAGTTCCGCAGCACCAGCGCCTGGGCGATGCCGCCGGTGATCAAGGAGCTGGGTCGCTTCAACTCGGCCGGCTGGATCGGCGAGGTCGACGTGCCGACGGCCGTGGTCGTGACGACCAAGGACCACACGATCCCGCTGCGGCGTCAGCTCAGCCTCGCGGCGGCCATCCCCGGGGCGACCGTGCACGAGGTGGCCGGCGGGCACGGGTCGGTCGTCATGCGGGCGGACCGGTTCGTGCCGGCCCTGCTCGAGGCCTGCCGCTCGGTGGCCAACCGACTGCCCGGTTCCATTTCTGACGGGGCGTCAGTAAACTCGGGGCATGGCTGAGGCATACATCGTCGATGCGGTCCGCACACCCGTGGGCAAGAAGAACGGTGGGCTGGCGCAGGTCCATCCGGCCGATCTAGGGGCGCACATCCTCAACGCCCTCATGGACCGCACGGGTGTCGACCCCGGCGCGGTCGAGGACGTCGTGTTCGGCTGTCTCGACACGATCGGCACCCAGGCCGGCGACATCGCCCGCACCTGCTGGCTGGCCGCGGGGCTGCCCGAGCACGTGCCCGGTACGACGATCGACCGGCAGTGCGGCTCCTCGCAGCAGGCCATCCACTTCGCCGCGCAGGGCGTGATGTCCGGCACGCAGGACCTCGTGGTCGCCGGCGGCGTGCAGAACATGTCGCAGATCCCGATCGGCTCCGCCTTCTCGATCGCCAAGGACAAGTTCGGCATCACGGACCCGTTCAGCGGCTCGACCGGCTGGGTGAAGCGCTACGGCGACCAGCCGGTCAACCAGTTCTACGGCGCCGAGCAGATCGCCAAGAAGTGGGAACTCTCCCGTGAGCAGCTCGAGGCCTTCGCGCTCGAGTCGCACCGCCGGGCGCTCGAGGCGATCGACGCCGGCAAGTTCGCGAAGGAGATCGCCCCGCTCGAGGGGGTCAGCGTCGACGAGGGCCCGCGGCGCGGCTCGACGGCGGAGAAGCTGGCCGCGCTGCCCGTGCTCATGCCCGGCGGTGTCATCACTGCGGCGGTCGCCAGCCAGATCTCGGACGGCGCGGCGGCGTTGCTCATCGCCTCCGAGCAGGCGGTCAAGGACCACAACCTGACACCGCGGGCGCGCATCCACCACCTCTCAGTCCGCGGCGACGACCCGATCCTGATGCTCACCGGCCCTATCCCCGCGACGAAGTACGCGCTGGAGAAGGCCGGAATGACGCTGGACGACATCGACCTCGTCGAGATCAACGAGGCGTTCGCACCCGTCGTCCTCGCGTGGCAGAAGGAGACCGGCGCGGACCTCGCAAAGGTGAACGTCAACGGCGGGGCCATCGCGCTCGGCCACCCGCTCGGCGCCACGGGGGCCCGGCTCATGACGACGCTGCTCAACGAGCTGGAGCGCACCGGCAGCCGCTACGGCCTGCAGACGATGTGCGAGGGCGGCGGCCAGGCCAACGTCACCATCATCGAGCGGCTCTAGGAGTGCCCGCGCAGATCCCGGCCGTCGAGGGGTGGTTCACCCTCGGCGACGAGCCGCGGCTGCTGGGCGGCAGGTGCACGACCTGCTCCACGGTGGTCTTCCCCCCTCGCGAGGCCCACTGCCCCAACCCCGAGTGCGAGGGCACCGAGCTCCAGATCGTGCCGCTGAGCAACCGCGGCACGATCTGGTCTTACACCAACGCGTGCTACCAGCCGCCTGCTCCGTATATCGCCACGACCGACCCGTTCGAGCCGTTCTGCCTCGCCGCCGTCGAGCTCGCGGCTGAGCAGCTGGTGATCCTCGGCCAGGTGGTCGAGGGGGTCACCGTCGAGGACCTGAAGGTCGGCCAGGAGGTCGAGCTGACTCTCGGCACGCTGTTCTCCGACGACGACGGCGAGCGCATCGTGTGGCGGTGGCAGCCTGTGCAGTCCGACGCAACCGTGCCGGCCCCACAGTGACAGACGTCGCGATCCTCGGGGTCGGCATGCACCCCTGGGGCAAGTGGGGGAAGCCGTTCACGGAGTACGGGCTGGTCGCCGCGAAGGACGCCCTGCGCGACGCCGGGCTGGCCTGGACCGACATGCAGCTCGTCGTCGGCGCGGAGACGATCCGCAACGGCTACCCCGGCTACGTCGCGGGCGCGACCTTCGCGCAGGCGCTCGGCTGGAGCGGCGCGAAGGTGGCCACCTGCTACGCCGCCTGCGCGTCGGGCGCCCAGGCGCTGAACATGGCGCGCGCGCAGATCCTCGCCGGCCTGGTCGACGTCGCGCTGGTCGTCGGCGCGGACACGACGCCGAAGGGCTTCCTCGCGCCGGTCGGCGGCGACCGCCCGGACGATCCGGACTGGCTGCGCTTCCGGCTGCTCGGCATGACCAATCCGGCGTACTTCGCGCTCTACGCGCGCCGGCGCATGGACCTCTACGGCGCGACCCGCGAGGACTTCGCGAAGGTGAAGGTGAAGAACGCGCGCCACGGCCTGGCCAACCCGAACGCGCGCTACCGCAAGGAGGTGACGGCCCAGGAGGTCATGGACTCCCCGGTCGTCGCCGACCCGCTGCGCCTGCTCGACATCTGCGCGACGTCGGACGGCGGCGCGGCCATCGTGCTGTCGTCTCTTGCCTTCGCCGCGAAGCACGGCACGACGTCGCCGGTGCGGATCGGCGCGATCTCCACGGTCACGCCGCGGTTTCCCAACACGATCATCGAGATGCCCAACTTCGCGACCGACTCCGCCGTGGCCGTCGCGCACCCGCCGCTGACCTTCAAGGACTCGATCGGCGCGGCGGCGTACGAGGAGGCCGGCGTCTCACCGGACGACGTGTCGGTCGCGGAGGTCTACGACCTGTCGACCGCGCTCGAGCTGGACTGGTACGAGAACCTCGGGCTCTGCAAGACCGGCGAGGCGGAACGGCTGATCAACGACGGCGACACTGCCCTCGGTGGGCGCGTGCCGGTGAACCCGTCCGGCGGGCTGGCCTGCTTCGGCGAGGCGGTGCCGGCGCAGGCGATCGCGCAGGTGTGCGAGCTGACCTGGCAGCTGCGCGGCCAGGCCACCGGCCGTCAGGTCGAGAACGCGACCGTCGGCATCTCGGCCAACCAGGGCCTGTTCGGCCACGGCTCCGCCGTCCTCGTCCGCCGGTGACCGTAGAGGTGGATGTCAGCGGTCGCCCGCTGGCCCTCGAACCCGTGGACCTCGCGCGGTTCTTCTCGCCGAAGGTGGTCGCCGTCGTCGGGGCGTCGGACACCCCGGGCAAGCCGAACACCGGCATCTGGAACCGGCTGCGCGACTGGGGCGCCGCACGCGGCGCGACCGTGCACCCGGTCAATCCCGGCCGCGAGACGGTCGACGGGCTGACCTGCTATCCGTCGCTTCTCGAGGTGCCGGACGACATCGACGTCGCAGTGCTGTTGGTCGGTGAACCGTTGCCGGCACTCGAGCAGGCTGTGGAGCGGAAGGCGGGCTTCGCGGTCATCTTCGCGGCCGGTTTCGCCGAGCTGGGCGCCGACGGCGCGGCCGCGCAGGACCGACTAGCGGCGGTGCTCGACGGCAGCGAGACGCGGCTGATCGGGCCGAACACGAACCTCAACGCGTTCGAGACGTTCCGCGACGACCTGGCCGGGCCGGCCATCGCGCTGATCTCGCAGAGCGGTCACCAGGGCCGCCCCGTGTTCCAGGCGCAGGAGATCGGCATCCGGGTGTCGCACTGGGCGCCGACGGGGAACGAGGCGGACCTGGAGTTCGCCGACTTCGCGGCGTGGTTCGCCGCGCAGCCGGAGATCGGCGTCGTGGCGGCGTACATCGAGGGGTTCAAGAACGGGCGCACGCTGCTGCTGGCCGCCGACGCGGCGGCGGCGCACGGCGTGCCGATCGTGACGGTGAAGGTGGGACGCACGGACGAGGGCCGGTCGATGGCCTCGTCGCACACCGGCAAGCTGACCGGGTCGGACGCCGTGGTCTCGGCGGCGCTGCGGCAGGCCGGCGTCACGCGGGTGAGCGGGCTGGACGAGCTGGTCGACACCGCGCAGCTGCTCGCGCGCAGCGGCCCGCCGACCGCCGACGGGGTGTGCATCTACGCGATCTCCGGCGGCACGGGTGCCCACATGGCGGACTTGTGCGCCGAGGCCGGGCTGCGCATCCCGACGCTGTCGAGCGCGACGCAGGAGACGCTCTACGAGTGGATCCCGCGCTACCTGCGCGTCTCCAACCCGGTTGACAACGGCGGGCATCCGGTCGGCGACGAGCGCGGCCGCAAGATCCTCGACGTCCTCATGGCCGACCCCGACGTGGGTGTGCTGATCGCACCGATCACGGGCGCGTTCCCGCCGATGAGCGACCGGCTGGCGCAGGACCTGGTCGACGTGGCCGAGACGACCGGCAAGCCGGTGTGCGTCATCTGGGGCTCGCCGGTGGGCCTGGAGCCGGCGTACCGCGACATCCTGCTCAGCTCGTCGAAGGTGTCGGTGTTCCGGACCTTCGGCAACTGCGTGACCGCGGTGCGCTCCTACCTCGACTACCACGAGTGGAGGGCGCGTTACCGGTCCCCGTTCACGGCCGCGCCGCGGGAGGCGTCGCCGGCCGCGACAACCGCGCGCGAGGTGCTCTCGCGCGGACCCCTGTCGGAGTACGACGCGAAGCAGCTGGTCGCCGCGTACGGGATCGCGGTGCCGCGCGAGGAGCTGGTGTCGTCGGCCGAGGCCGCGGTGCGCGCGGCGGAGCGGATCGGCTACCCGGTGGTGCTCAAGTCCTGCTCACCCGACCTGCTGCACAAGTCGGAGCTGGGCCTCGTGAAGCTCGGGCTGGGCACGGCGGCGCAGGTGCGGTCGGCGTACCGGGAGCTGGTCGCGGCCGCGCCCAGGGCCGACGTGCTGGTCGGCGCGATGGTCACCGGCGGCGTGGAGACGATCGTCGGCCTGTCGCGCGACGACCTGTTCGGCCCGGTCGTCGTGGTCGGGCTGGGCGGCGTGTTCGTCGAGGTGCTCAAGGACGTCGCGTTCCGGGTGCCGCCGTTCGGCGACGACGAGGCGCGGCGCATGGTGCACGAGCTGCGCGGGCTCCCACTGCTGCAGGGCGCGCGCGGGAAGCCGAAGGCCGACATCGACGCGCTGGTCGACGTCGTCATGAAGGTGCAGGCGCTCGGCATGGACCTGGCTGCCGAGGTCAGCGAGCTCGACCTCAACCCGGTCGTCGTGCTGCCCAAGGGCGCCGTCGCCCTGGACGCGCTGATCACGCGCTAACGTCGCTGCGTCGCCGCGTAGATCTCGCGGTGCAGCATCACGCCGCCGCCGCTCAGGGGCTGGGTCACGTCGACGACCGACCGGGTCCACGACACGGTGAGCCGGCCGGTCCGGTCGAACGCGCAGCCCATGAGGTCCCCCGAGGCGTACGGCGACTCGGCCGGCGCGGCCGGGGCGTCGGCGGAGTCCACCGGCACGACCGGTGCCGCACCGTCGAGCCCGAACACTCCGGCGTAGACGCGCCATGGCTGGCCGGAGCCCGGTCGGTGGTACGCGGCGAAGCCAACCCCGCCCGAGGGCAGCAGGTCGACGGATGCGTAGCTCCACTCGCCGGCCGGCAGCGGCAGCACCCGCCGCCGCCAGGTGCGGCCGTGGTCGCGCGAGGAGTACAGCAGCACCTCGTTGCGAGCCCCCCAGCCGTCCGGCCGGGTCGCCGTGGTCGCGACGACGAGACCGCGCGAGTTCGTCGCGATCGACGGGAAGAGCTCCCACCGCTCGCCCTCACGCGACGGCAGCGGCCGCTCGGCGTACGAGCGCCCGTCGTCGCCGGAGATGAAGGCCATGCCCCCGTCGCCGTCCTCGCGGCTGCACACGACGTAGTAGCGCCGCGACCCGGGCGAGCGGTCGGCCACCGGCCGGCACCAGCGCGAGTTGGGGAAGACCACGGGCTCGCCGAAGGTGCGCGCGCCGTCGAACGACGCGTAGCTCGCGAAGCGGCCGGCCGGCGAGGCGGAGTCGTTGGCGAGGTAGACCAGCCGGCCGTTGCCGTGCGCGGCGAGCCACGGCCGGTCGTCCCCTCGCGCGGTGACCAGGTGCGTCGCGTAGTCCCACGTCGTCACACCCGCCTGGTGCGTCCAGCGGTGCACGAGCAGGTCCTCCAGCGACATGTCGGCGAGGTAGATGTGGCCGGCGTCGTCGGAGGCGATGTCGCCTTCGATGCCGGGCACCGTCGGGTCCGCGACCCCGGCCGGGACGGGCAGCGAGGTGTAGGTGCGGCCGCCGTCGCGCGACGACCACGCCCACGACGCGGTGCGCGACAGCGCCGGGTCCGCGGCATCCGGCGCCACGACCAGGGTGCTGTTCTCCTTGTGCGCCGTCACGAGGATCAGCGCGCCGGGACCGCGCGCGACCGCCGGCTCGTAACCACCCGCGGCAGGCGTGAGCAGCACCGGCGTCCCGAACACGATCGCCCGGGGCTTCGCTCCCACGTCGTGGGCACCGAGGAGCGGCAGGAGGAGCAGGAGCGGCAGCAGGCGACGGCTCATGCGCCATCGACGCGGCAGCACTGCTCCGGGTTCGCCCCTAACGGATGGTGAAGGTCTGCACCGGCACCGTGGTGGCGTCGGTCTCCTCGGCCAGCACCGTGATGCGTAGCGAGTACCTGCCGGCCGGCAGCCGGCGGCCGGCCGCGTCGACGTCGTCGTAGCGCGTGTCCCACAGCACGCACTCGTGCGGCGGGATGTCGATGCGATGGGAGGACTGGGCGAAGAGCTGCCCCGCCGACCAGCGCCAGCGTTCGACTCCCTGCGCGTCGGTGACGGTCAGCTCCAGCTCCTGCGCGGTGGCGAAGGTGAGCCGCGCCGGCGCGTTGGCCACCTGCGGGCAGAGCCAGAGCCGCAGGGTGTGCCGCGTGCCGTCCGCGGAGCGGATCGCGTCGGGCGAGGCACACCACCCGGTCGGGGACGGGGTCTCGTGCGGGCAGGTGCCCGGTCCCCCCGGCGAGACCTCGCGCTCGATCGCGTACGCCGTGGGGCCGGCCGGCGACGGCGAGCGCGAGGGGGTCGCGGGCCGCGTGGGCCCCGCCGACCCGGACGGTCGCTGGGACCCCGCCCCCGGGCCCGCCGCGCCCGGCTGCGGGCTCGAGGGCGACGGCGACCGCGGGGCCGCGGTGACCTCGGCCGTGGGCGTCGCTGAGTCGCCCCCGACCGGCTCGAGCCC